>NZ_AP027262.1:2862500-3162500 GCF_036322605.1 Erythrobacter sp. Dej080120_24 | reverse complement strand
CATTCCATCGGCAGGTAACACCGCCCCGCCGCGTCATCCTCCACGATGTCGCGCGCGATGTTGGACAGCTGAAACGCAAGGCCCAGATCGTTCGCCCGGTCGAGCGTGTCCTGATCCTTTGGATCGACCCCCATCACCACCGCCATCATCACCCCCACGGCCCCGGCGACGTGATAGCAATAGCGCATCATGTCCGCTTCGGTGCGGGGGCGCCAATCTTCGGCATCAAGCTGGAAGCCCGCGATTACATCCTCCGCCATCGCGGGGGTAAGGCCGCATTCGGATGCCACCACGCCCAGCGCGTCGAAAGCGGGATCGCCGGTTGGTTCCCCCGCAAAGGCTTTGGCTGTCAGCTTGCGGATCAACGCCAGCCGCGCGTCGAGATCGGACTGGTCGCCCAGAACACCGCCCAGTTCCTGATTGTCGGCAATATCGTCGCACCGGCGGCACCAGGCATACAGCAGCCAAGCGCGCTCACGCGTTTCGCTGTCGAACAGTTGCGAGGCGGCGGAAAAGCTCTGCGAACCGTATTTGATCGCCTGATGCGCGTGGTTCACCAGCGCCGCCCGTGTTTCCGCGTCTACCGCCATGGTGCAAAGCCTTACAGGTCCTCTGCCTTCATCCGGAAGATCGGAGTGTGCGGTTCATAGGCTTCCATCTGCATCAGCAGATCGGGCAGGTTGTCCGCCGCGATCAATATGTTCTGGTGCGCCGGGCGGACAAAGCCGACCTCGGCCATCTTGCGGTTGAAGGCGAGCAGGTGATCGTAAAAGCCGAAAGCGTTGAGCACGCCCACGGGATCGGAATGATAGCCCAGCTGCGACCAGCTCATCGCTTCCCACAGCTCGTCCATTGTCCCAACGCCGCCGGGCAGGGTGATGAACCCGTCCGACAGATCGGTGAACTTCTGCTTGCGTTCGTGCATGCCGGATACGGCGACCAGTTCGTCGCAGTCGTAATTGGCGACTTCGGATTTGATCAGCGCATCGGGGATGATGCCGATGACTTCGCCGCCGGCTTCCTTGGCCCCGCGCGCCACCGCGCCCATCAGGCCCAGCCTGCCGCCGCCATACACGACGCCGATGCCGCGCGTCGCAAGTTCTTTACCCACGTCATAGGCAAGCTCGACATAGCGCGGGTCTTCGGGCGAGGCCGAGCCGCAATAGACAGCGACGCGTTTCATTGGCTCTTACTCATGCTCCAGTCGGATCCGCAGATATGTTGGAAAAGCGGTGCCATCAAATCCTCATTCTCCGCTCGCAGGCCCTGAAATCTAGGCGCCGGGAACTTCATGATCTCGTACTCACCTTTGTCCCGGTTCCATGCTTGGGCCTCGATAGGAGTGAAGGCTGAGTTTTCGCAATCAATTGCGATTCTGGCGTCGCGCGAAATAGAAACCCTGATCAGCGAGTCCGGTTTGCTCGGCGATGCTGAGTAAGCCCGCACCAGCGCAACAGGATACGATTGCTGGTTCACTATCTCATCGCTCAGATAATTTGCGTCAAATTGCATGCGCCGTTCGTCTGTCTGATAGACTTCGGTCCAGGCATGCTCATGATCCTCGGCAACAAAAATTGAGACTTCATCCGCTACAGAAGCGCTGGAAAGAAGCAAAACAATGAAGCTGATCATGCGGTCGCCTTAGCCGCCAAATCCTCCAGCACAATACCCGCCGTTGCCTTGGCGCTGCCGACCACGCCGGGGATGCCCGCGCCCGGATGGGTGCCCGCGCCGACGAGGTAGAAATTCTCGATCACGTCGTCGCGGTTGTGGCCGCGCAGATAAGCGCTTTGCCACAGTACCGGCTCAAGGCTGAAGGCGCTGCCCATGTGGGCGGAGAGGTCTTGGGCGAAATCCTTGGGCGCGTAGCTGAATTTGGTGACGATCCGGTCGTGGATGTCGGGGATCAGCCGCCGCCCGATTTCATCGAGGATCATCTTTTCCAGCTTCGGCCCGGCCTCGTCCCAGTCAACCGGCATCTTGCCCATGTGGGCGACGGGCACGAGCGCGTAGAAGGTGCTCTTGCCCGGAGGTGCCATCGACGGGTCGGTGACGGTGGGATGGTGCAGATAGATCGCGAAATCCTGCGGGATGACGCCGTTCTTGTAGATGTCGTCGAGCAGTCCCTTGTAGCGGTTGGCGAACAGGATCATGTGATGCGCGATCCCCGGCCAAGAACCTTCCAGCCCGAAATGCACCACGAACAGCGACGGGGAAAAACTCTTGCGCTTCAGGCTCTTCGCCATTTTCTGCCCGCGCTGCGAATTCGACAGCAGGTCCTTGTAGGTGTGCATGATGTCGCCATTGGATGCGACCGCGTCAAACGCCTGCTTCCAGCCCGATTTCGTTTCCACCTCGGTCGCCCGGGTGCCCATGGTGTGCACCTGCACCACCGGATCGCCGACGCGCATCGTGCCGCCGATCCGCTCGAAATGGCGCACCATACCGGCGATCAGGCGATTGGTGCCGCCGCGCGCCCACCAGACGCCGCCGTCTTTTTCCAGCTTGTGGATCAGCGCGTAGATCGACGAGGTGTTCATCGGATTGCCGCCGACCAGCAGCGTGTGGAAGCTCAATGCCTCGCGCAGCTTCTCGCTTTGGACATAGCTCGACACCATCGAATAGACGCTGCGCCACGCCTGTTCCTTGATCAGGGCGGGGGCGGCTTTCAGCATCGATTTGAAATCGAGGAACGGGACGGTCCCCAGCTTCAGATAGCCTTCCTCATACACGCGTGCCGAATATTCGAGGAAGCGTTGGTAGCCGACCACGTCATCGGGATTGAGCTTGGCGATTTCCGCGTTCAGCTGCGCTTCGTCGTTCGAATAATCGAAATTGGTGCCGTCGGGCCAGTTGAGGCGATAGAACGGCATGACCTTCATCAGTTCGACATCTTCGGCGATGTCGTGCCCGGTCAGCGCCCACAGTTCCTCAAGGCAAGGCGGATCGGTGATGACGGTGGGGCCGGCGTCGAAAGTGAAGCCGTCCTTTTCCCAAAAATAGGCGCGGCCGCCGGGTTTGTCGCGCGCTTCGACCACGGTGGTCGCGATGCCGTGCGATTGCAGGCGGATCGCCAGCGCCATGCCGCCAAACCCTGCGCCGATGACGCAGGCGCTTTTGCCGGCGTATTTCTCTGCCATCACGGGGTCGATCCCGCGGTCCGTCGGAACTTTCGGGGCAAGGTCAAGCGTGGGATCGGCAGTCATGCCTCATTCTCCGTTTGCAAATCGATGGGCGCATTGGCTTTGAGCGGCGGACCGCGGTTGAACATCGCAAGGATCGCAGCCGGAATAGATACGGGCGGCTCCCCCCACAGGACGCGGGCCTTGTCCAAAGGGCTGGATCGCGCGGCGTAGAACCTTTCAACCAGACCTTCGCGCAATCTGTAGAACCTTTGGAAAACCTTCACGCGCTTGTGTGGTTCCGCCGCGAAGAACAGGAATCGGCCCAGCAGGCGATAATAGCCGGTCTTGCGCCAGTGGTGGCGGGCACGGGTTTCCATCAGCGCGGCCAGTTGCGGCCCCGTCAGATCGGCTTCGCGTGCGATCAGCAAGGCATTTTCCACCGCGACGCACATGGTGTAGCTGGTGAGCGGATGGGTGAACCCGCCGCGCGCGCCCGCGATCGCCACGCCGGGGATGCGGACTTCTTCCTGATAGGCAGAGAAATTCCCCCCGGTCAGCACCGGCAGCACGCCTGCTTCATTGCCGACGATGGCGTGATCGGCCCAGCCGTTTTCGCGGGCGTATTGGTCGATCCGCGCCGACAGCGAAGCCCGGTCAAGCTTGAAGCTGTCGGCGTAGTAGGTGTCTTCGACGAAGACGTCATGCGATGCCAGCGGCAGGACATAGACGAAGCGATAGGCCCCACCATTGCCGCTGGGCGCGAGTTGATCGACGGTTGCATCCATGATGACAGGGCGTTCCAGCCCGTGCGGTTCGGGCAGACGCATGTGCCGGCCAAGGAACACCTGCCACCCGCCGCGCAGATGCCTGCTTGGCTGGAAGCTGCGGCAATCTATCACCGCCCGTGCGTCCAGCCGTGTTCCGTCGTCCAGATCGACCCCGCGCGGATCAAGGTTTGCGGCCTTGCGCCCCAGCATCACCGCGTTGTCGGGCAGGGCGCGCATCAGCCCTTCGTGAAAATCATGCGATGCCATCGAACGATACGAAGTGCCCAGCGTGCGCCGGTATTTGGGGAATTCGACATCATAGCCCGCGTTCCAGCCGGTCTGGCGGAATTCGGCGAGCAGCGCACGGCCTTCATCGGACAGGTCGCTGTCAAACCAGCTCCAGCGGTGATTGCCGCCGATCACCTTGCCCGCCTCGACCACGGCAATGCGGAATTCCGGACGCGCGCGGTGCAGCGCAAGAGCAATCAGCCCGCCCGCAAGGCCGCCGCCAACAATCGCCACGTCGAGTTGTGAGTCGCTCATCTGCATTGGCCCTAGGGGACAGCGCGCGCAGGGGCAACGCGCATCGCCATCCAGCCGGCAGAACCGGAACCTATGCGGGCAGTGCACATTGACGATGCGTCCCCCATTCTCTCCCATGGAGTTCCCCCCGAAATGCCCGAACCCCGCCCCTTTCCATCGATTTTTGCCCTTCTCGCCATTGCCTTGGCGGTGCCTACCCAAGCGGAAACCGCCGAGGAAACGGGCGTTGAAGAAGAGGGCGCTCCCGCTGCCAACGTGCAGGATGGCCCGCCACAGGATGCGCCCGCAGGCGGCCCGCCAGCAGGAGCGCCGCCGTTCAAGCCGGTGTTCGACGAGACATGGGCGACCATCGGTATCGGTGCAGGTCTGGTCCCAAGTTATTCGGGTTCCGACGATTACGTTGCGTTCCCGCTGCCGCTGATCGTCGGGCGCGTGGGCGGTGTGGGGATCAGCCCCAACGGCCCCGGCTTCAACCTCGATCTGCTGTCACAAAAGCCCGCTATGGGCCCTGCGAAGACCTCGCTCTCGCTCGGGCCGTCATTCCGCTTTCGCAATGACCGCGCCAACCGGATCGAAGACCGGGTGGTGGAACTGGCGAGCGAACTCGACGTGGCCGTGGAAGTGGGCGTCAATGGCGGCGTGACCTTCCCGGGCGTATTCACGCGGGGGGATCGTCTGGGCGTATCAACGCAGCTGCGCTGGGACATTCTGGGTGCGCATGAGGGAATGCTGATCGAGCCGGGGGTGAATTACTTCACCCCTCTGGGGCGCGGAGCCGCGCTGCAGCTGGGGTTCAATGCCAGCTTCGTCGACGATGATTTTGCCGACTATTACTACACCGTCACCCCTGCCGCTGCAGCGGCAACCGGCCTGCCGCAGTTCACCGCTGATGGCGGGCTGAATTCGCTCGGCACGCTGGCGATCTTCACGCTGGACCTCGACGACAATCTCTTGAACGGCGGGTTCAACCTTTATGGCGTCGCGGGCTATTCACGGCTGGTCGGCGATGCGGCCGACACTCCGTTCACATCGGTTCGCGGCAGCGCCAGCCAGTTCATCGGCGGAATCGGCGTGGGCTACACGTTCTAGTCTGCGCTACCGCTTCGCTGCTTGAGCGCGGGTAGTCTGCGTTAACGCCACGCTGTTTGAGCGCGGGTTATTCCCCAAGCCTGCGCTTGAACACCGCCTGGATCACCGCTTCGATCTGGGCGGCTTCGTCAGGGGTGGGCTGTTCCTGCTCCATCTGCGCGCGCAGGGCGATCATTTGCGGGTTGATCTGGCCCAGTTTCAGCAGCGCCGGCTTTTCCATCGCCAGCCTGCCCATGGCGACGAGATCATCCTGCGACAGTTCCGAAATCGTCGCCTGAGTGGCATTGCCGATATCACTGGCGACATTGTCGCGCACTTCGTCTTCGCTCTGGCCGTCCAGCTCCTGCACATTTTCCAGCGTCGCATCGGGGCTGTAATTGCGCGACACCCCGCCAAGAATGCGGCGGCCAAGCTCCGACCGATAGAATGCCGCGATGTCCTGCGCTTCGGAAGTGGTCAGGTTGCGGGCGAACAGGCCGACCATCTGCGGGCGATACTTGTCGCGCACGCGCGCCTGATAATCGCGGAAGATCGGACGCATTTCCTTGACGATCTCATCGATCAGGCCCGGGCTCATCTGGTCGACCTGCGCGATAACGGGAATTGCCGCATATTCGCGCCGCACGACCTTCATGGTGGAATCGAGCGCGACTTCGTGATCGACCCCTTCGTCGATGGCGTTGAACAGATCCTGATAGGCGGCATCGCTCTGCTGCGCGGCAGCCGGAACCGGCAGGGCGACAAGCGCCAGCGGTGACAGGGCAAAGGCACCCAGAACAAGGCGGGTCTTCAAAAACGGAATCATGGGTGCGTCCCTGTGGCAAATGACAAGACATCGCAAAGACCAAGCGCCCGCGCAATCGTCAAGCGAATTGCGCGTGCCCCACGAATTGCCGAAGGCCCGGTCTTGCCAGCGCACCTCAAGCGGGGCATCACTGTCACCTTGGGGCCTGACAGGGGAGAGAAACCAATGAAACTGCTTGCCAAAACCATGGGCGCGATTGCTGCGCTGGCCGCGTGCATCGCTTCGCCTGCCGCAGCC
Source organism: Erythrobacter sp. Dej080120_24 (assembly GCF_036322605.1). Taxonomy (GTDB): domain Bacteria; phylum Pseudomonadota; class Alphaproteobacteria; order Sphingomonadales; family Sphingomonadaceae; genus Erythrobacter; species Erythrobacter aurantius. The sequence goes on along the minus strand of NZ_AP027262.1, from coordinate 3,155,934 downwards.
GATACGCTGATCGTCGAAGCGGGCAGCGTCATCATGGACGCCGACAGCCAGCCAAGCGGCCCTATGGCGATCGTCGTGATCGACGGAACGATCCGCGACATCCTGCCCTCTGACAGCCCCGATCTCGAAGTCTATGCGGTTGAAGGGTCGAAGGTGATCGACCTTTCGGACAAGACCGTGCTGCCCGGCCTGATCGACCTGCACACGCACCTTTCGGGTGATCCTTCGGGCGAATTCTGGCGTGCAGCGACGACGCCGCCCGAATACTTCACGCTGATCGCGGCCAAGAACGCGCGCATCACCGCGCTTGCCGGGTTCACCACTGTGCGTGATCTGGGCAGCCGCACCGATCAGGTCACGCAGATGCTGCGACGCGCGACAGCCGAGGGGATGGTTGCCGGTCCGCGCATCGTCACCAGCGCGCGCACCATCGCCATCATCGGCGGGCATGGCGACGTGAACGGCTTTATCGAACATGTGAACGATGTCCTCGATTCAGGCTTCACTTGCACCGGTCCGGTTGAATGCGCAGCCAAGGTGCGGCTGGCATCGCAATACGGGGCCGACCTTATCAAGATCACCGCGACCGGAGGCGTCTTGAGCCAGCAGGGCCGCGGGCTAGAAGCGCATTTCAGCGACGAGGAAATGCGCGCCATTGTCGAAACCGCGGAAACGCTCGGCCTAAAGGTCGCGGCGCACGCCCATGGCGCTCGCGGGATCGAGGCGGCGGCACGCGCAGGCGTGCACACGATCGAACACGGCACCTATCTGGACGAACAGGCCGCGCGGGTGATGCGCGAAAACGGCACTACGCTGGTGCCGACGCTGATGGCGTTGAAGGGCGTTTCCGAAGGGCTCGACACCGGCACCTACACCCCGGTGGTGGAGGCCAAGATCCGCGCGGTGCAGCCGTTGATGGCGTCGCTGGTCTCGCGCGCGCGGCAATTCGGCGTGCGGGTTGCTTTCGGCACCGATGCAGGCGTCTTCCCGCATGGCCGCAATGGCGAGGAATTTGCGCTCATGGTGGCGCAGGGGATGAGCCCGCGTGAAGCGCTGGCCAGTGCCACGACAGTGGCGGCTGACGTTCTGGGGATGGGTGACACCATCGGACGCATCGCGCCGGGCTTTTCTGCAGACCTGATCGCGGTTGACGGCAATCCGCTGGCCGATGTGACGGTGCTGGAGGATGTGGACTTTGTCATGGTGCGCGGGCGCGTGATCGAATGAGGCGCGGGCTTGCCGCCCTGCTGGCGGGCGGTGTTTTGTGTTCGGTCCCTGCTGCTACCTATGCCGCCGACGGGGAGCCTGAGGCCTGCAAGGTCGAGCTCGTCGTACTGGGGGCAGGGCAGGATGCGGGCGCGCCGCAGATCGGCAATGCCGATGACACCGGCCCGCGCCTGCTGCCATCTTCGCTTGCCCTGATCGACCGGGCAAACGGCAAACGCTACCTGTTCGACGCGAGCCCCGCGATCACCGAGCAGCTTGCCATGCTTGACGCGATTGAGCCTCCCGCGGATGGACTGGGCGTAGACGGCGTGTTCCTCACCCATGCGCATATCGGGCATTATCTCGGCCTTGCGTATTTCGGGCGGGAGGCTGCGGGGGCGAGCGGCGTTTCCGTCTATGCGATGCCGCGCATGGCCCAATTCCTGCGTACGAACGGCCCGTGGAGCCAATTGGTCGAACTGGGGAATATCACGCTGGTCGAGATGGATCAGGGGGAAGGGGTCGCAGCGATCGCCCTTGAACCCGATTTGGTGGTGGTCGCGCTGCCCGCGCCGCATCGGGACGAATATTCGGAGACCGTCGGCTTTGTGATCATGGCTGACGGCGCAACGGCGCTGTATCTGCCCGACATCGACGCCTGGAATGAATGGACGGCAACGCGCGGGCCATTGCTTGAAGCGGTGCTGGCACAATCACTGCACATCTTCATCGACGCGACCTTTTGGGACGACAATGAACTGCCGGGCCGTGACATGAGCGAAATTCCGCACCCGCGCGTCACCGAGACGATGGATCGCTTGCAGGAGCTTCCGCCAAGCGAGCGCGCCAAGGTGCATTTCATCCATTACAACCACACCAACCCGATCCGCGATCCCGACAGTGCGCAAAGCCGCGAGGTGGTAGAGCGCGGCTATAACGTCGCCCGGCGCGGGGACCGGATTTGTCTGGACAAGGGCGGGTAGGGGCGAACCCGAAGGCCCGCCCCGCGTTTGGCTTCAGAAACCGAAAGCGACGCCCACGCGGCCTCCGGTGCTCTTTTCGGCGGTCGATCCGGCTACGCTGGCGGTGATGTAGACGCGTTCGCGCACCCGCGCCGCGATTGATCCGGAAAAGCCTTGTTCTCCCTGATAGGTCGAGACGTTGGCGCTGACCGAAAAAGTGCTGTCAGGCACAATCATCGTCCCGCCCATCGCCATCGCCGCAGCAATGCCGCCGCGGGTGCGCTGGTCGAGGTCTTCCAGCTGGAACGCCAGTCCGGTGATCCTGCCGTCGAGCGCAGAAATGCTACCCGACAGGTTCTGGATCTGGGCATCGGTGATCGCCTGCATCGTGTTCATCGACACGCGGACATTGTCGACAGAGGCGGCAGTGGCGACGGTTTGCCGCCCGAGCGTGCCGGCTTCGTCCACGGTGACGACGCTGACCGGGCCGACCTGCGCCTGAGTGCTGGCGGCGATGTCCCCGATCCGCACCGCACTTCCGGTTCCGCCCAGCGTCACCTGATTGGCGGCGGTGGTTTCGGCATTGGCTCCGACAGCGGTGGAGCCGGCAAACGCGGCCTTGGCGCGCGATCCGATTGCCGTCGCGCTTTGCGCCGTGGCCGACGATGTGTTGCCGACTGCGGTTGCCAGCAGCTCGCTGGCTAGCGCCTGTTGCCCAAGCGCGGTGGTGTTGTTGCCTGTGGCCCTTGCGGTCTGTCCGAAGGCTACCCCCTGTGCAGCGGCGCGGGCGCCGGTGCCGAAAGCAGCACTGTTAGCACCGAACGCCTCCGCCGCACGGCCCAGCGCGGTCGAACTGTCCCCGGTCGCAATCGCCGAACGGCCGACGGCGGTGGCGAAGTTGGCGTTTGCAAGGGAGCCTGCGCCAATTGCGATGGCGTTGTTGGCCAGCGCCCTCGCATCCGCTCCGAAAGAGGCGGAATTGATCCCCTCGGCCCGCGCACGGGTGCCGAAGGAGTTGGCGCTTTCCTGGCTCGCAACCGCTGAAACCCCGACAGCAACTCCGCGATTGCCAACCGCATTCGCCAAGGCACCGATGGCAAGCGCGTCAATTCCGGTCGCCGACGCTGATGTGCCGGTGGAATTGATCCCGAAGAAGCGGTTGTTCGCACCCGAAATGCCGTTCAGTGCGGAATTGAGCTGTGCGACATTGACCGCGTCCGTCCCGGCAGACCCCGCTGCGACATTGACGATGCGGCGTTGCTGGCTGGCGCTGCCGACCGAGACGACATTGGCCTGCAATGCCGCGGAACCTGCACCCAGCGCCACCGAGTTGTTGCCACTGACAAATGCGCTTTCGCCGATTGCCGTACCTGTCAGCGCGTTGACGAAGCTGAGGTTGCCGATCGCGGTGCCGCTGGCAAAGGCGGTGGCATCGGTGCCGATCGCCAGAGCGTTGGCGCCATCCCCGCGAGCGCGCACGCCGATTGCAATCGCGCCGTCGCCGGACCCGCTGTTGGCAAAGCTGCCCATCGCGATTGCCCCTGTGCCGTCAGCGCGGGTCGAATTTGCTCCGCCGATGGTGTCGCCGCCGATGGCAATGGAGCCCGCGCCGCCTGCCGTCGCGACCGTTCCGATGGCGATAGCGTTCAGCCCGCCTGCCACTGCGTTGCCGGTTGCGCCGTTGACCTTGACGAAGGGCGTGGCGCTGTCGGCAAGTGCATCGTTGAGCTGGCCCAACGTCACCGCGTCATTATCGTCCTGGGCGTCCGCGACGTTGGTGATCCGCCGCTTTAGCGTGGAATTGCCGATCGACAGCGTATTGTCCTGCAAGGCCAGCGATCCTGCACCCAGCGCGATCGTATTGCTGCCCTGTGCCTGCGCCTCGGCACCGACGGCCAGAGCGCCCTGTCCGCTGGCGAAAGCGCCGACATCGCCCGGATCGGCTGTGTCGAGGCCGATGGCGATGGAGTTGGTTCCCTCGGCAATGGTGCCGGCACCGATGGCCAGCGAATTCGTGCCGTTGGCTGTTGCGGTTCCGGTTGTGCCGTTGGTGGCGAATTTGTCGTTCCCGGCAATCGCCTTCAACTGGCCGACGGTTGCGGCATCGCTGTCCGCCACTCCGTCCGCGACATTGGTGATCCGCCGTTCAAAGCCGGTGCTGCCGACCGATACCGTGTTGGCGGCGCTGGCGGTTGATCCTGAACCCAGCGCGACCGAATTGGCGAAGCCCGCGCTCGAACCGGTGCCGATGGCGACAGAATCGATCCCCGATGCCTGCACCGAAGTGCCGACCGCGACAGCCCCGCTGGCGCTGGCGCTGGAGGAGCTGCCCAGCGTGGTCGCATTGTTGGCCCCGGCATTGGCGCTGAAACCCAGTGCGGTGGCATTGGTGCCGGTGGCGTTGGCAAAGCCGCCGAAGGTGGTCGCCCCGTTTCCGTTCGCACCCGAAGTCGCGCCCACGACCACGGCTTCGCTGCCATCGGCAATGGCGCCGTCGCCGATGGCGATTGATCCCGTTCCGGTCGCGGTAGGGGAGAAGCCGCCATCGACATTGACGACGACGCCCGGCGTGCCGCCGCCTGAAAGCAATGCATTGACCTGCCCCAGCGTAACCGCGTGATCGTCGCGGTAGCCGGGGGCGACATTGGTGATGACGCGCCGGTTCGTTTCGCTGCCGACCGACACGGAATCGTTGAGGTCCGCTATGGAACCGGCCCCGATGGCGACCGAATTCAGCCCGACCGCGAACGAATCCGCACCCAGCGCCACGTTACCGGTCGCGTTGGCGGAGGAGCCCAGCCCGTCATTGTCGAGATCGCCGCCAATCGCGATTGCTCCGTCGGCATAGATGCGCGTTTCCGAACCGATGGCGATGGTTGCGCGCCCGCCGGCGATCACCCCGAACACGTCCGCGCCCGCCGTGTTCGATCCGATCGCGATCGAACCCACGCCAGAGCTTTCCGCGTCATTCCCGATGGCAATTGCTGCCTGACCCGATGCGTCCGCCGCTTCGCCGAGCGCGGTCGCTTCGTCTCCCGTGGCGCTTGCCCCGGTGCCGATGGCGACCGAACGCGCGGTCGATGCCTGCGCCAAGCGCCCCACCGCGATGCTGTCCGCGCCGGTGGCGACCGAAAGAATTCCGATGGCGGTGCTGTTGGTGCCGAACGCGTCCGATGCCGCGCCGATTGCGGTTGCGCCTGCCGCGGTTGCCTGTGCCGAACGGCCAAAGGCGCTGGCGTTGGTGTCGCTGGCGGCATCGCCTGCCTGCGCAAACTGGCCCACGGCCGTGCCATTGTTGGCGGTGGCGCTGGCGCTGTCGCCCACGGCAAGGCTGAGGCTGCCTGAAGCGGCGGAGCCATTGCCCACGGCTGTCGCATTGCCGCCCGTCGCGCTGGCATTCTCGCCGCATTCGAGCGTGTCGTCGCTGGTGTCTGCCACCGCGTCAGGCCCGTTCCCGGTGTTGCAGGGCGCGGTGGTGTCGGCCTGCGCCGGGCTGGTCATGGCGATGGCAAGCGTGCTCGATGCGAGCAGGAGCGCGCCCGAAATGCGGACGCGCAGCAGACGTGAAGTGTTCATGGATGCTCCCCCTTAGAAGCCAGCGGCCCCGTCCTACCCAATGGACGACTCATGCCGCGTGGGCTGCAGAAGAATAGCAGGATCAGAGGGTTATGATACTGTATTAGCGCGTCATCGTGGCGCTGATCTGCGTCTGATCTTTGCCAATGCGCGCACCCCGGCGGATTGTTGCACTGCCGGGATGCGCGACGGCCCTGAGCAAGGGTGGGGGGAAAGAACGCTCAGGGCGGGGAAGGTCCGACGAAGGTTCAGCCGCCGCTGCGGGCGGTTCCCGTTTCGATCAGCGCCACAGCCTTTGCCGTGGCTTCTTCGGCGGGGGTTTCGCCCTGCTTGATCGCATCGGCCAGCTTGAGCAGCTCTGCCGCGACGTCGGTGCCATAATTGGCTTCTTGCGCGATGCGGATGCCGCCGGTGGTTTCAGCGACTTCATCCCACTTGGCGCGCACAGCGTTCCAGTAATCGGCGGTCTTGGCCCAATAGGCTTCCGCCGCTGCGACATTGTAGCCGTCAAAGCGCTCATAGGTGTTGAGCACATATTCCTGCACCACCGGCACCAGTTCGCCGCTGCCGTCCGGTGCGGGCATCATCTTCGTGTTGTCCTGCCAGTGGATCCAGCCGTTCGGCGTCAACTGGTGGCGGTTGATCCCGACATAGCGATCATAGACCGGCGAGCGGGTTGCATCGCGCCGGGCGAGCGGGCGAGTGGTCCAGTTCGAGCGCCAGCGTTTCACCCCATTCGTTGTTTCCCACTGGCCCCAACCGGCGTAGCGCGGGCTGTCATCCACCTGATACACCGTCTGCGACCACCGCCCGGCGCGCATCGCTTCGGGCACAGGGGTCATCTCCCATGTGTCGCCGCCTTGGTAGGTAAGGATTTCGGTCGGTTCGTACTGCCAATCCTGCCGCCAGTGCTTGACGACATAGGGGTTCTCCTCCCCGCCGACCACGAGCAGATGTTGCAGCACGATGCGCGTGCCTGTGTCCTCGATCACGCGGACGCTTTCATGGCCGCCGCTGATCTTGGAATCGATCGGTTCGTATCCTTCCATCCATGCGGTCGATTCCTGCATGTTGAAGGTGACCTTGAAATCGCCGGCCATGGCGAGGATGCTTTCGCGGTCAGCCTGGAACGCGGCCTCTTCGGCGGAGGCGCTGCGGGTGATCGGGTCATCTGCCAGCGCCGGGGCGGGCAGCGCCGCCAATGCGGTGGCGGCAAGTCCTGAGGCGAGAAGGGTCTTGGTGAGTTTCAGCATGGGTGTTTCATCCGTTTGCTAGTGTGAATGATGGGGTGCGGGCGGGGCGTCAGAAGCCTTTCGACCACGACAGCGCGGCCTTGAAATTCCGGCCCGGCTGGAAGACCCCGGCGTTGACGACTTCGAAGGCGGCGTCGCCGACATTGTCGACGCCCAGATCGAGCCGGAAATCGCGCAGGGGCCCGGTATCGGGTTGAAAGACGAGGTAGAGGTCGCCGCGCAGGTAATCATCGCGGATTTCCTGCGGGGTGTTCACTTCGTCGAATTCGGTGGCGAGGGTGAAGCGCGCGCCAAGCCTCAATCCGGTGTCGCCGATGCGCGACCCGAGATCGACGAACAGGATATCGGGTTGCAGTACGCCTTCGAGGAATTCGCCCGTCCCCGTATCCATCCCGTCGATCGCGGAGAAATTGCCGCGCGCGTAGAACCAGTCCGAACGGTAATCGAATTCGATCTCCACCCCGCTGATCCGGGCGTTGCGGATGTTGACGTTCTGGCTGGTGTTGCCGAATTCCGGGCCGCTGCCGCATGGCGGGACAAATGGGCTGGTGACGAAGCATCCGGCGGGAATGTTCACGTCCAGTCCGATCAGATTTTCGACATCGCTTTCGTAGTATGAACCCTTGATCGTCAGCCGGTCGCCAGCGGCGATCAGGCCGGGCAGATCGACGCCTGCGCCCAATTCGAATGTCTCGGATTCTTCCGGCTGCAAGGCACCATTGCCGATGAACAGGTTGGATACGAAGCGCGGGCCGCGCGGCCCTGGCGGGGTGGACAGATCGGGAATGACGAAATGCGCGCCGTCGGCGAAAGCTTCGTTGAAGGACGGCGCGCGGAAACCGAGCGCGTAATTGCCGAAAAGCAGAAGCTGCGGCACCGGCTTCCACGCAAGGCCGATCTTGGGCGAGAATTCATCATCGTCGATTTCGAAAGTTTCGCCTGCCGCGCTCGACCGGAACGAATCCCAGCGGATGCCGGGTATGACGCTGAGTTCGCCGGGTATCGCGCCCATGTCGGAAAGGGTCAGTTCCGCCTGCACGAACAGTCCGACGAAATCGGTCTTCGCATCGGGCACGCCGCCGCGCGTGCCGTCGGCGGTGGCGGAGTCGAGACCGGTCTGTTCGTCGCGATAGTATTCGCCGCCATAGGTCAGCGTCAGGCCGTTGGCGCTGCCGAGATCGAAGCGGGAGCGGTTGTCGATCAGGAAGCCGAGGGTTTCGACCTCGCGATCAGCCACGCGCGGGGTGCCGACGGTGTCCTCCTCAACCCCGTTGCGCGAATAATAGCCCACCAGATTTAGGTCGATCGCGTCGGTTGCCGGGTTCCAGTTCAGCCTGATTTGCGCTGTGTCGCTGGTGATGTCTCGGAATACCAGATCATTGTCCGGGCCGGCAATATTGTTGCCCTGCGGGTTCTGCGGGTCAGTCGCATCAAGCTGGAAGCGGGTGTAGGAGGCGGTGATCTCCAGCGTATCGGAAGGCCGGGCGGTCAGCTTGAACAGCGAGGAAGTGATTTCATCATCGGCGGGAAGGGTGGCGGCGTTGCCCAGTTCGATGTCGCCCGATGTGCGCCAGGTCAGGTGGCCCACGGTATCCCATGTGCCGTCCGATGATTGCCCCGCAACCGTCCCGCCTGCGCGGAATTCGTCATTCACCGACTGGTATCCGGACACCAGCTTCACGCCGAAGCGCTCACCATCGCCCAGCAGATCGCGCGCGGTCACGGTGCGGGTCGAAATCACGCCGCCCAAGGCACCCGACCCGTAAAGCGCGGAATTCGGGCCGCGCACAACTTCCACCGTCTGCACCAGTTCGGGATCGATGAAAAAGCGCCCATCGTGACCCGAGGCGAAGCTCTGGCGTGCGCCGTCCTGAAAGATCAGCACGGCATTGCCGCCAAGCCCGCGGATGTTCGGGGTGTCGCCGGTGCGGCGCGGGCCGGAATCGAAGGTCGCGCCCGGGATGGCGACGAAAATGTCCTGCAGGCTGGAAGCGTTGAAGTCCTCGATCTCCTTGCGCTCGATCACGCTGACCTGTCCGGGGAAGTCGTATGCCGCGACGGGATTGCGGGTTGCGGTGACGGTGATCAGGCCCTGCGGCTTCGTGCCTGGATCGGCTTCGCTCTCGGCGTTTTCGGCAGATGCGGGGGCGCAGGACAGCATGGCGACCAAGGCGAGCCCGGAGGTCGCGGCATGACCAAGATGGCGGAGGGGATAGGAGGGGGACATCAATCTCTTTCTGCAAATGCGAGTGAGTCGCATTATTATTAAATCAATTTGATCGAGGTCAATGTGTTTTTGCGACTTAATTGCAATTAGAGGGTTGGGCTTATCCCGGAATGCGGTGTAACCTTCTGCCCGCCAGCGCCGAACGCGCAGGTATCTTCGCGGCATTCCCGCAATCAGGCGGGCCGCGTGCACAGGGGCCAGATCGATGCAGCTTTCCTTTCGCCAGACGGCCAGCCTTGTTGCCGCGCTCTTGCTGGCAGCGGCGCTCACGCAGAGCGTCTACACCGCGCTTTATGCCAGCGGAGCCGAAGTCCCGCGGCAGTTGCTGTGGGGATTGGAAGGGGTGATCTTCACCCTCATGGCAGGGTTTGCCGGGGCGGCGATGCTGGCAGCACGCCAGCACTATCTTGCGTGGTCCTCAATCGCCTTTGCCGCCGTGCTCAATGTCGTTCAGGTCGGCGTGGGCCTGACGATGTTCGGCCCGTTCTTCGAAGTCGCTGGCGAGGTGGAGGCCTTTGCTCCTGCTGCCGCGGCAATCGTCGCCTTTTCCTTCATGGTCTACAACGCGGCCAAGGTCTTGCTTGCGCTGGCATTGATTGCGCTGGGCCTTGCAAGGCTGGACAGCGGATCGCGGCTGCTCAGCGGGATCGCAGTGCTGGTCGGAACCGTCGCCGCCATCGCCAACGCATTGTCCATGGCGCTGGGCCGCGATTTCACTGGCGAACTGCCGATTGCGGGCGGATCAGGCGTGCTGGCGACTGTGTTGCTGGCAATCTGCCTTTTGCGCCTGTCCGGGGAAGAAGCCTAGTCGGGGATCAAATCCCGTTCGATCAGCGGGATTGGTGCCGGGCGCTCGATCAGCAGTCTGGCCGCGTCCCAGCCACCGTGCAGCCACGTCTGAAGGCTGCAATCATCGGATGGCAAGATCAGCGGCATTGCATTGCATCCCGCAGTTTTCGCAGCGCCGGATGCTTCACGTGTGAGCAGGGCGAATGCGGGAATGTCCTCGTCCTTCCACACCCCTGCGATGGCGAAAATCCCGCCGTCTTCTGGCGCGAACCAGTGTTTCAGGCGCCGCCCTTCGTAATCGATCCCGCTGCCCCACAGCATGACCGATGTTGCCGGGACGATGCAGCGGAACTCGCTGTTCCGGAGGTTGCCGATCCAGAACGGGCTTTCCGGATTGCGCACCGTGGCAATCCGGCGCATCGGATCGTCGGAGCCGGGCGGAGGCAGCACGCCCCATAGCCGGGGCACGATGCGCGGCTGCAACCTCCCGCCAGCAGGGCGCGGCCCGGCGATGAATTCGCGCCCGGCGGTGATGACGGGGGCAAAGCGATCCCGCGCGACATAACCCCCGCCCCAGGGATCATCACCCAGCCTCGCACCGAAACGGGCTGCAATCTCCCCGGCGGAGCAGTCCAGACGATAGAGGCTGGTGATAGCGGCCTATTCCAGATTGCCCGCCAGCGTTTCGAACCCTGCGGCAAAATCGGCTTTGAAGTCCTGCACGATGGTGCCGACCCCGCGCGAATCCTTGACGAGGCCCAGCCCTTGTCCGACCCAATAGCTTGAGAGAGCCTGGGCCTTGGGATTGCCCGCCACCGCCGCCTGATCCAGCGCGCGCAGCACCGGTTCGGCCAACAGGCTCATCAACGGCATGGGCAGGGCAGGCAGGCCCGCCGCCTCCCACCTTTCGTGCCATTCGCTCTTCAACTGGCGGCTGTATTTGCCGGTGCGATGCTTTGAGCGGATCGTGTCGCGCGATCCGGCTGCGATCATCTTTTCGCGGAACACCGGGGTCGTCTCGGCTTCCGGCGAGGCAAGCCACACGCTGCCACACCACGCGCCCGCCGCGCCCATCGCCATCATCCCGGCCATCTGCCGCCCGTTCATGATCCCGCCTGCCGCAAGCACCGGAATGTCCGCGCCCGCTTCCTCTATCGCCTCGATCACTTCGGGGACGAGCACGATGGTGGAGACGTCGCCGCAATGCCCGCCGCCTTCGCCGCCCTGCGCGACGATCACGTCGACCCCGGCGGCCACCTGTTTGAGCGCGTGTTCCTTCGCGCCCACCAGCGCGGCGACCGGAATGCCGTATTTCTTTCCCGCCGCAATCATTTCCGGCGGAGCGGTGCCCAGAGCATTGGCGATCAGCCGCACCGGATGATTGAAGCTGACTTCAAGCAATTCCTGACCCAGCGAAGTGTTGGGCGCCTGCGATCCGCCCTGCGGTGCGCCGACATCATCGGCAATCCCGCATTCACGCAAAAGCTGGCGGGTGAAATCGCGATATTGCGAAGGGATTTGCGCGATGATCGCATCTGCGCTGACAGAATGATCGACCGCCTGCACTTCGGGGATCAGCACGTCGACGCCATAGGGCTTGCCCTCGACATGATCGTCGATCCACGCAAGTTCATGCTCCAGCTGTTCGGGCGTGTAGCTGACCGCGCCCAGCACGCCGAAGCCGCCCGCGCGGCTTGCTGCGGCCACCACGTCGCGGCAGTGGGAAAAGGCAAACAGCGGGAATTCGCATCCCACCATCTCTGTCATACGGAATGGCATCGTGTTCTCTCTCCTCAGGCCGCTGTGCTGGCGCATCGCGGCCGTATCGGCAAGCCGTCCCGGCCAAAATTGATCCGCATCAATGTGCGGCTGCGCACCCCTCGATATCCCTGCAGCATGGAGGATTGCGCGATGGCACATGTGATCGATTGGCCAACTACCACCCATGTCGATGTCCTGATTGTCGGGGCGGGGATATCGGGCATCGGATCGGCATATCACCTGCAGCAGCAATCCCCCTGGGCAAGCTATGCCATCCTTGAAATGAAGGACACATTCGGCGGCACATGGGAAACGCACAAATATCCCGGTGTCCGCTCCGACAGCGATCTTTACACTTTCGGCTATCGCTTCAAACCGTGGGTGGGCGCACCCATCGCCAGCGCGCAGGCGATCCTCGATTACATGGGCGAAGTGATCGAGGAAAACGGCATCGGCGATCATATCCATTACGGCCACCGCATCGTCCATTGCGCGTTCTCACGCGAAACGAACCTCTGGACGGTCGAGGCGGAGCGGCTTTCCGACGGCGCGATGGTCGCCTTCACCTGCAATTTCCTTTGGATGTGCCAGGGCTATTACGACCACGAAAAACCCTACATTCCCGAAGACTGGGCGGATCGCGGGCTGAATGATTTCGCGGGAGATTTCGTGCACGCGCAGAAATGGGATCCGGATTACGATTATTCGGGCAAGCGGGTGCTGGTGATCGGATCGGGGGCCACCGCCGCCACCGTCGTCCCCGAATTGGCGAAGACCGCCGCGCATGTGACGATGCTGCAGCGTTCGCCGACCTATTTCTTTTGCAGCGAAAACAAGAACGAGCTGGCCGACCGCCTGCGTGAAATCGGCATAGAAGAGCCGACCATTCATCGCATCGTGCGGCAACAGATCATGCATGATCAGGATGTCCTGACGCGGCGCTGCATCGAAGAGCCCGATACCGTGTTCGAGGAATTGAAGGAGCTGGTGCGCGCCTTCACCGGCAAGCCCGATTTCGAATTCGAACCGCATTTCACCCCGCGCTATCGCGTGTGGCAGCAGCGGCTCGCCTTCTGCCCTGACGGCGATGTGTTCCGCGCCGCGGTGTCGGGGAAGGTGAGCGTGGTGACCGACACGATCGACCGCTTCACCCCCGAAGGCGTGGTGACAGCATCGGGCGAACTGATCGAAGCCGATCTGATCATCGCCGCAACCGGTTTCCGCCTGTCGGTGATGGGCGACATCCCGTTCGAGGTCGATGGCGCGCCCGTCAACTGGAACGACAGCGTGACCTATCGCGGGATGATGTTCACCGGCGTGCCCAACATGGCGTGGGTGATGGGCTATTTCCGCGCCAGCTGGACCTTGCGGGTCGACATGCTCGGCGATTTCGTCTGCGGCCTGCTCAACCGGATGCATGACAAGGGCATGGCGAGGGTCGAGGTTGCCCTGCGTCACGAAGACGAAGGGATGGAGCTGCACCCTTGGATCGAACCGGACAATTTCAATCCGGGCTATCTGATGCGCGGGCTCGACCAATTGCCGCGCCGGGGCGACAAGCCCGAATGGCGGCACAATCAGGATTACTGGCGCGAGCGCGAGGAAATCCCGGCGATCGACCTGAGCAGCAGCGAGTTTGTCTATACTCCGGCGGTGACGGCTCGCGTTGACGCGCCGCATGACGAAGCCGCAGATGCGACTGGCGAGCCTGCGCATTGATCCTCCAGCGGTGATGCAGTCCTAGACTCGCAAGCCAACGCGGTTTAACACTCACCCATCCCCGGGGAGCCATGATGGCTGAGAGGGCGGTTTGAGTCCGCCGACCCGTTGAACCTGAACCTGTTAACACAGGCGGAGGGAGTGGGCGGCGCTAAGGCAGAAGTCCGCACTCCGCCATCTGGAGAGACTTCGCATGGCCGATATCAATTCCCCCGTAGAGATTGGCGTTACGACCGGGCCCATCCGCGGCAGCCGCAAGATTCACGTCGGCGCGCGCACCGGATCGGGCATTCAGGTTGCCATGCGCGAAATCCATCTCGAAGGCGGGGAGCCGCCGGTGCGCGTGTACGACACCTCCGGCCCCTACACCGATCCCGAGGCCGTCATCGACATCAACGCCGGCCTTGCGCCGCATCGCCGCGACTGGATTCTCGCGCGGGGCGATGTCGAGGATTACGATGGCCGCGAGGTCAAGCCGGAGGACAACGGACGGCTCGGCCCGGATCGTTCGGGCGGCGTCCCTGAATTCCCCAATGTGGTGAAGCGCCCCTTGCGCGCCAAGCCGGGCATGAATGTCAGCCAGATGCACTACGCCCGCAAGGGCATCATCACACCCGAAATGGAATATGTCGCCGAGCGCGAAAATCTTGGGCGCGAAATCGCCAAGGATCTGGTGCGCGATGGCGAAAGCTGGGGCGCGGCCATTCCCGATGTGATCACCCCCGAATTCGTCCGCAGCGAAGTCGCACGGGGACGGGCGATTATCCCTTCGAACATCAACCACCCCGAAAGCGAACCGATGGCGATCGGGCGCAATTTCCTCGTCAAGATCAACGCCAACATCGGCAATTCCGCCGTCGCATCGGACGTGGCGCAGGAAGTCGAAAAGATGGTCTGGGCGACGCGCTGGGGCGCGGACACGATCATGGACCTGTCGACAGGCCGCAACATCCACGACACGCGCGAATGGATCATCCGCAACAGCCCTGTCCCCATCGGCACCGTGCCGATCTATCAGGCTCTGGAGAAGGTCGGCGGCATTGCCGAGGAACTGACCTGGGAAATCTTCCGCGACACTCTGATCGAACAGGCTGAACAGGGCGTCGACTATTTTACCATCCACGCAGGGGTGCGCCTGCCCTATGTCCCGCTCGCGGCGAAGCGCGTCACCGGGATCGTATCGCGCGGCGGATCGATCATGGCGAAATGGTGCCTCGCGCATCACAAGGAGAGCTTCCTCTACGAACATTTCGACGAGATCACCGAGATCATGAAGGCGTATGACATCGCCTACAGCCTCGGCGACGGCCTGCGCCCGGGCAGCATCGCCGACGCCAACGATGAAGCGCAGTTTGCCGAACTCTACACTCTGGGCGAGCTGACCAAGCGCGCGTGGGAGCAGGACGTTCAGGTCATGATCGAAGGGCCGGGCCACGTGCCCATGCACAAGATCAAGGAGAATATGGAAAAGCAGCTCGAGGCATGCGGCGAAGCGCCGTTCTACACCCTCGGGCCGCTCGTCACCGATATCGCGCCGGGTTACGACCACATCACCAGCGGCATCGGCGCGGCGCAGATCGGGTGGTACGGCACGGCGATGCTCTGCTACGTCACGCCCAAGGAGCACCTCGGCCTGCCAGACCGTGACGATGTGAAAGTCGGCGTCGTCACCTACAAGCTCGCCGCCCACGCGGCTGACTTGGCCAAAGGCCACCCGGCGGCACAGGTGCGCGACGATGCGCTTTCCAAGGCGCGCTTCGAATTCCGCTGGCGCGACCAGTTCAACCTGTCGCTCGACCCGGAAACAGCCGAGCAATATCACGACCAGACGCTCCCCGCGGAAGGCGCCAAGACCGCGCATTTCTGCAGCATGTGCGGGCCGAAATTCTGCTCGATGAAGATCAGCCAGGAAGTGCGCGACTTCGCCGCCAGGCAGAATGCCGAGCCCGATACCTTCATCGCCGCAGAGGACGCGGAAAAGGGGATGGAGGAAATGGCCAAGCTCTACGAGGAGAAGGGCAAGCAGCTCTATCTTCCCGAAGACGCGGCGGAGTAATCCCGCATGGCGCGGCGCGGCAGGATCACCTTCGGGCTTGCCGCGCTCGCCGCTTTGGCATTGTCCGGCTGCGCCAGCCTGCCCGATGATTTCGCCATGGTCGGCGAAGCCGCGTCACCGGTCTTCGATCCGCTGGTGTTCTTCAACGGGCGGCTCGAAGGGCAGGGCACGCTCGACAAGGGGCTGCTCGGCACGGTGCCGATCCGGGTCGAAAGCACCGGCAGTGTCACGCCATCGGGCGTGCTGACGCTGGTGCAGGTGATCCACGAAGGCGAAAAACCCGCCCGCACCCGCACATGGGAAATGCGCCGCTTGTCCGAAGGCCGCTACGAAGCGAGCCTGACCGATGCCGACGGCCCGGTCGAAATCTGGACGAAGGGCAACACGCTCAACATCCGCTACACCATGGACGGCAGCTTCATCGTCAAACAACGCTTGACCCTGTCACCAGACGGCCAGCGCGCCACCAACGCGATGCAGGTCGACCTGCTGGGCGCGAGAGTGGCCATGCTGAGCGAGGTTATCGTCCGGGAGTGAGGGGCTAGCCCGCCGCTTTCCCAAACGTCCTTCCCGAACCGCGTCCCGCTGGCACCAGCTTTTCGACAAGCGCCCGCAATTCCGCCGGTGTCGTGTGCCCTGCGACCACTTCGTGATAGCCGATCCCGGCCCTGCGCAGTGCTTCCTTCTTCACGGCATCACGCGCGGCAGCGCAGTCGCTCGTATGGTGGCCCGACCCCTGATATTCGAGCGCATGAACCACACGGCAATTTTCATCCATCAGCGCAAAGTCCACGCGTTTGGAGTTGATCGCGAAAAAGGCTTTCTCGTCAGGGCTAGCCAGGAACTCTCCAAGCGAGACCTGTGCCATCACCTGCCAGCGCGGATTGCGAGCTATCACTGCTGCATCAAGCGCGACAAACACTTTGCTCTCTGACTGATTGAGCAAGGGGCGTTGCGTGAAGTGCGCTCGTGACACCGCTTTCAACTGATCGGCTGCCAAGTCGCTGCGGACTGCTTGTTTGCGCTCGGCATTTTCGATGGTCCTGAGCGTCGGCCCCTTCTTCGAATTCTTGCGTTCCTGCCAGCGTTGCTTGCGCTCGGCTGCATCCGCCAAGTGGGTGAAGCGTTCAACCGCCATGCCGATGGCAGCGCCAATGGCCAGCACAACGAACAGTGCAATTGGCCGATCCAACAGGAAGTTGATTGTCTCCATCGGCCCAGAAGTTAATTTGGTCTGGTTGGAAAAACGTAAATGTTGCCCTTGGGTCTGACCAACAACTCCACCCGCCGCGAACAATAATTAGGCGTTTGCGCAATTGTGTGCTACATCATCGCCGCTTACGTCGGAATTTGCGACGGAACTTGAACTTTGACGACCGCCGCTTGCCAATTGCTCCCCCTTCCAACGGGTAGCCCGGCCCCGGCGTAAACCGGACGACGACTTCCTTTCATCTGATCGATTTACGCACGACCCGCACGGCACCCTGCCGCGCGGGCAACCCAATCGTTCTTGAAAGGAACGCATCATGGCCAAGACTGGCACCGTAAAATTCTTCAACACCGACAAGGGTTATGGATTCATCCAGCCCGACGACGGTTCTGCCGACAGCTTCGTGCACATTTCCGCGGTTCAGGCCGCCGGCATGCACACGCTGGACAAGGACCAGCGCCTGAATTTCGAAGTCGAAACCGGCCGCAATGGCAAGGAATCGGCGATCAATCTGTCTTCGGCAGACTGATAGGCTGAACCAGCCCGCAAGTCAGGGGTGCCGCGCTGCAAGGCTGCGGCGCCCCGTTTGCAACGCACGCTACACCACCTCCTCCGCTTCCCCCTCTCCCGACAAAGGAACCACGCTATGGCCCAGACATACGAATTCTATCTTGAACGCGCAGTCGAAGCGGCATTGGCGGCGGAAAAGGCGGAACTGGACAATGTGAAGGAGCGCGAATTGCGTGCCGAAAAGACCTGGCTCGGCCTTGCCGAACAGGCGCGCAAAGGCGCGATCCGGCGGGAAAAGGCCGATGCCGAGCGCCGCGCAAAGCGCGAAGCCGAAGCCCTGCACGCGCAATAGCGCCGCCTGCACTCGCCAATCCTCATACGGCGTGATAATCCTCCCGGCAGGGTCGTCGATTGGGGGGTATCGATGAAGCATAAACTTTCGCGCCGCGCGTTTGCCGCTGGCGCAGTTCTTACAGCCACAGGGGCCACGCGGCTTGCCGCGCAAGGGGCGCCGGAATGGTGGGACAAGATCACGCCATACCAGACGATCGGCCCGTTCTATCCGGCCAATCGTCCGCACGAAGCCGACGCCGACATGACCCGGCTGCACGGCCATGCCAACCGCGCCAAGGGGCAGGTGATCGAAGTGTTTGGCCGGGTGCTGGACCGCTTCGGCAAGCCGATCAGCAATGCCAAGATCGAATTGTGGCAAGCCAACATGCACGGCCAGTATTCGCACGGCAACGCCCCGCACAAGGAAGAATGGCACGATCCCGATTTTCAGGGATTTGCCGAAATCCGCACCGATCCGGACGGCAACTGGCGCGTCACGACGATCAAGCCGGGGGCCTATGCCGGGCGTACCAATCACATCCATTTCGATGTGGTGGGCCGCGAACAGCGGCTGATCACTCAGATGTATTTCCCGGATGAAGAAGCCAACAATGCCGAGGACGGCCTGCTGCGCCGTGCCGGCGACGGTGCGCCCTTACTGATCGCGCACAAGACAGCCGACCATGCCTACCACTGGGACATCCGCCTCGCGGACACCTGATGCAAGCAGGGAAGGGGGCGGGCTCAACGCGCCCCTTTCCTACAGGCCTGCAATTGTGGCTTATCCTGATGGATGAGCACACACCCGTACCCATCCACCCCTGACAACACCCATTGGACTGCCGAAAGGGCTACAGCCTTTCTCAGGGCGCTCGCCGTGTCGGGCAAGGTTGCGCCTGCAGCGCGATCTGTCGGGATGAGCCGTCAGGCCGCCTATCGCCTTCGAAAACGCGCGCCGCATTTTGCGCAGTTGTGGAACATTGCGCTGGAGCAGGCGCGGGCCCGGCGTGCCTCTGCGCGGCAGGGCAGACGCGTCCATCCGCTGCTGGCGAAGGGGCTGTCGAGGTGACACTTGCCCCCCTGCAAAGGCGACACTCTGCCCCGGCGAATGGTCACAGTTTCGCGAATTCGGGTCACACTTTCCCGGCTTCGGGTGACACTTTCGCGCGTAAGGTGACGCTTTGCGCGCAAAGGGTGACACTTCCACGATTATTTCTTCAGGACCGTGTTCCACCCGTTCCATCCTGTTGGAAAACGGCCCGTCGCATATCCTTCAACCCGGCGCCGAAAGTGCTGGCATTACACGCTGAAATGCCCACATTGGATGACACCGATGATGCCATCGGCAACGACAACGAGAGGAGAGCATTCCATGCAGTTCCAGTTCAACTCCGACAGTTCCGTCATGGGTACGGAGAACGTTGCGACCCGGATCGAGGCGATGATGCGCGACAAGCTCGCCCGCTTCGAGGATCGCTTGACGCGGGTGGAAGTGCATGTCTCCGACGAAAACGCGCACAAGCATGGTGCCGATGACAAGACCTGCACGATCGAAGCGCGCCCGCGTGGCGGTCGTCCGATCGGCGTGACCGAACATGCTTCGAAAGTGGATGATGCGGCGCGCAAGGCGGCGAACACCATGGCGCAGCGGCTTGAGCGGGTGCTGGGCAAGGAAGCGCGGCACAAGCACGACGCGCGCCCCGACAAGGTGATGTGATCGGTTGGCGGGGGGGTGAACTCCCCGCTTTCCTACTCCGCCGCGAACAGGGTAGGGCTGGCGCTGATCCCGAGATCGTCGAGGATCGGGCCGACCTTCTTCTTGACCCCGAAGAACCCGGCACGCGCATGCGGCCAGGTTTCCCGGTCGATCGCCGGGAGTAGTTCGGTAACGCGGCCCTGATGTGCGAACGGCGCGATTTGCGGCATCAGAGCGTCGCGGGTCCACCCGGCGGGCAGGTATGGCAGGGCGAGCCATTCGATCCCGGCTTGGGCAAGGATGTCAGCCAGCGGGCGGTCCGTTGGCCAGTCGATACCGGGGCAAGCGAAAGCCGCCGCGGCTGCGCTGACCCCGCCTGCCACGGCCTCTTGGGCAAAGCCGGATACGGCAGCGGCCGTCGGCAAGGGTGAACGCGCCTCTGGACGAGCGGCACCGATCACCAGAGCCGGCGGCGAAGGAAGGTTGAGCGGTACGTGGCTTGCACCTTCGTCATGCAGGAGCAAGGCATAGGGCTTCGCGAAAGCCGCGCAATCCGGTGCAGGCGGCAGGGCGAGCCTCTGGCGCGGATGCTCGCCCGGTTCCTCAAGCGCGGGGGCATCGCTCGCGAGACCCTGCGCCGCCAACGGACCGCCCGGTTGGTTGGCGGTGTAGCGCGCGATGTTGTCGGGCCGGGCAAGGTAGGTCTTGCCCTTGGTATGCAGCCCGCCAACCCAGCGCCACGAAAGCGTGTTGGAGGCAGCGTCACCATCGATCAACTGGCGCAGGAACAGGTCTGCCCCAAGGTGCCAGTCGAGCTTGAGCGTGAAGATCCAGATGCTCGCAAACCACATGCGGGCGTGGTTGTGGAGGTAACCGGTGGAGGCCAGCTCGCGTGCCCAATGGTCGAAGGCCTCGATCCCGGTCGAGCCTGCGACTGCGGCTTCATAGGCGGTGCGCAGTCCGGCGTTCGCCTCAATCGCGTCCAAGGCGCGGTCGCGCCCTTCGCAATAGGCGCGCCATATGCCGGGACGCAGTTCGAGGTAGCCCTTGAAGTAGACGCGCCAGAACACCTCGGCGATGAACTTGTCGGCGGCATCGGCGCTGTGCTGACGCAAAACGGCATCAAGCACTTCGGCTTCCTTGATGAGGCCGGAGTGCAGCCAGGGGGAAAGCTGCGAGACGTTGCGGCGAATGCCATTGTCAGACACGCCGTCATCGTAATTGCGGTTGTTGGCGTAGGCGCGGCCTGCTCTCGGAAGGAAGTCGGTGAGCCGATCCAGCCCGGCAGCGCGTGTCGGTTCAAATCCCATGCCGCCTCAACTGCGCGGAGGGCCAAGGGTTCCGAAAGCGGTCTGGCAATTCGGAACATCCGCCGCGACGACCCGTTCGTATATGTGAAGGGGCTGCCACACATTCTCTGGCCCCGGACTTGCGAACCCCCTTTCGCAAGATCAACGACAAACCCGATAATCCAAAGGATTGGTTCTGATGAACATTGTGAAGATCACCCTCGCTTCCTCCATCGCCCTCGCGCTGGCCGCTTGCTCTTCCGAAACGGACAGCGGCGACACCATGATGGCCGACGAAACCGCGATCGCCGAAGATGCGACCGCAGCCGGTACCATCGTCGAAGTGGCACAGAGCGATGAAGGTTTCTCAACCCTAGTAGCGGCTGTGACGGTTGCCGAGCTCGGTGAGACGCTGTCGGGTGAAGGGCCGTTCACGGTCTTTGCGCCGACCAACGATGCCTTTGCAAAGATCGACGAGGCGACCCTTACCGAACTGACAACCAACGACATCGAAACGCTCACAGCGATTCTGCAGTATCACGTTGTCGCCGGTGCGGTTGACGCAGCGACGCTTACCGCCGCGATCGAAGAAGCGGGCGATGAAGGCTACACCATCACCACCGTCGGAGGCGGCGCCCTTAACGCAAAGCTGGTCGACGACGCCGTGGTGCTGACCGATGCCGCAGGTGGCACATCCACCGTTATCGCGACCGACGTGGCTGCATCGAACGGCACCATCCACGCGATCGATACGGTGTTGATGCCGCAGTAAGCCGGAGCGGCAGACTGCCATTCAAACGGGCGGGCCTGCGAGTGCGGGCCCGCCTTTTGCATTTCCGCCTTCTGTTTCCTGACGCCTAGCCATGCTGTATTGGTCGCACGGAAGGGAAGCGAGAGCGTGCCAATATACTCCAGATCAATCCTAGCCCTGTCAGGGGCTTTGCTAGTTGCGTCCTGCACCGATACTCCGGGTGAAATCAGCCGCGACACCAAGCCGTTTGACGACATTTCGGCCACGACACACATTAGCATGCTTGGGACCGAGCCATTCTGGGGCATCGATATCACCCCGGATGGCGAAGGCTTCGTCGCCCGTTACACTTCGCCAGAAGACCTGGAAGGTTCGCAATTCGCTGTTTCGCGTTTCGCCGGCAACAACGGGATCGGATTCAGCGGTTCTCTGGATGGGAAAGCCCTGCAGATCGCCCTTACTCCCGGCCAGTGCAGCGATGGAATGAGCGACCGGACATATCCTTACACCGCCACAGTCGCGCTCGGTGATGCAGTCCTTTACGGCTGTGGTCATACCAGCGATCAACCTTTCACCGGAGATGAGGCTCCATGATGAAGGAAACGGAAAGTTTGGCAGGCTCTGGCCGACTGGGGGCGGCCATTGGCAGTGAGCCTGTAGGAAGGGGCTGGATCCTTTTCTTCTGGGCCGCCAGCCTGTTCAATTTTGTGATCGGCGCTCTCGGCATGTTTTCGCCCGAGGCAACTATCGATGCCCGGATTGTCAGCCTGCTCGTCTTCTGCTTCGGCATTATCTACCTGCTGGTGGCGCGTGATCCGCTTCGCTTTGGGCCGGCCCTGTGGGCGGGTCTGATCGGGAAGCTCGGAGTGGTCGGTTTGCTGGGGCCCGCCGCGCTGGAGCCGGGGGCGGATGCCGCGATACTCCCCATTCTGTGCGTTGACGCCTTGCTCGCTCTGGGGTTCGTTGTGTTTCTCTTTGCCAGGAGCGACGATTTGAGCGCTAAGTGACGGCAGGAGGGGAGAAGACAAGATGACGAAAACCGGAGGCTGCCTTTGCGGCAAGGTGCGCTACACGCTGAGTGCCGATCCCAAGATTTGCGTGACCTGCCATTGCAAGAACTGCCAACGGCAAGCGGGCAGCGCGCTTTCCATTATCATCGGCGTGCCTGAAGACGCCGTCGAATTCACCGGCGAGATCAAGACCTATCACGACACCGGGGATAGCGGTGCGACGGTGAGGCGCCAATTCTGCCCCGAATGCGGATCGCCGGTGTTCACCCGTTTGGAGCAACCCGGCCTGATGTTCATCAAGGCCGGTACGCTGGACGATACTTCAGGCCTTCAGCCCGCGTTTCACTGCTACACCAAGAGCGCACAGGCATGGACTCCGATGGGCGATATTCCAGGGTTCGAAACCGTCCCCGACGGAATGTGAATCCCGAAGGGGAGACCCCGGTCAGAAAAGACCGGGGATCTCGAACTGGGCGGCTGTCGGGAATTCGGGGCGCAATGTCTCGCGTCCGCCCACGCTTTGCGCCGTCTGCCCGCCACCTTGCGAAATGGCGGTGCAGCTGCGACCGGCCAGGAAATCCAGCGCAGTCGCAATCGAGGCTTCGGCCGGATCACCCAGCGGGGTGAAGATATCGTCATCTGCGCGGCAAGAATTGGGGATTACGCTGGCAAGACCGGTGAAGTATTCGCCCTGATCGCTGGCGTTCACGGTCTGGAACGTCACGGCACGAATACGCAGATCGCACTCCGCAAAATCGAAGCCGAACTGCCCCACCGGCTTGCCCGAAGTGTTCGAGCCCACGATCGCGATGCTGTCCGCATTGAGATAGGGGATCATCGAGTTGATCACCAATTCGCTGGCCGAGGCACTATTGCCCGTAGTTATGAAGGCGATTTTGGACGCTTGGAGCGACTGGGCTTCGTTCTGGAACAACCGCGTGGAGTTCTCCGAAGATTTCGACGCGCGCAGGATCGTGCGGCTCCACACCTGGCCGACCCGGCCTTCGCCCAGAAGATCTCCGAAGGTTTCGGCGAGAGACACGAGTCCGCCACCATTATAGCGGAAATCGATGATCAGCTCGGTCACGCCATTGGCGTTGAATAGCTCGAACGCATCGCGCAATTGATCGCCTGCACTGCTAGGGAAGAAGGTGCGGAAATTGAGATAGCCGACATTCTTTCCGCCATCGTTCAAGACGAGCGCACCATACCGGTCTGACACCGGATCGAGCGAGAATTCGGTTTTTGTCACCGATGTCTCGATTACGTTCCCCCCCAGCTGGGCGAAGCGGATCACCCGGCTCACGCCCGGATCGGACGGGCCAAGAGCGTTGACGACCGCTTGCGGCCCACCCGATGCCATTAGCGAGTTCACCGTCTGCAGGTTCGCGCTGGTGGTGCCGATTGCGAGAAGTTCGGTGCCGCGATCCATGCCGGCCTGGAAGCCGTTGCCGTTTTCGAACGCTTCGAACAGGAAAACGCGGTTGTTAATCGAGTCAAATGCCAGCCGGATTCCGAACCCGGCGCTGGAGCCAGAGTTGATGAGCGCGTTTTCTTCCGCGATCGAGGTGGCGAAGGTGAAGCCCTTGTCGCGCGACTGGGCGCGGGCAGGGGCGACGCGTGCATCCAGATAGCTTTGCACCGAATTGAAATTCGCCGGGTTCACGGTGTTGTCGAGCAGGCTGGGGAACAGGTACCATTCGTTCAGCACATCGTTGGCAAAGGCGATCTGGTTCGAAATCGCGCAGTTGGACGTCGGTGGTGTCGGGGTTGGCGTTCCGCCTGTTGGGGGAGTGCTAGAACCGCCTCCTCCGCATGCTGCGAGGGACAGGGCAAGCGTCGCTGAAAGCGCGATGCGGCTGATGGATACACGTTTTGTATTCATGAGATGGACGCGACTCCGGGCAAGAAACCGATACAGATAGCCTCAACAGGCGTCGGGTTTCATGCATCGGCGCTTTGCAAACGGCAAGCGCACGGGCTTGTCCACGACCAAAAAAGCCGGGACTGTGTTTGAATTCGTTCACATTTCGCGGGGTTTTCCCCAGAAGCGGGGACAAATCCCGGCGCTCTCCCTCGTTTTGGGCAACTGTTCCGACTAGCAACGAGGTCATGGAAAGACAGAATCATGCCTGACCTGCCCGAATGGCTTGCGCCCAAACTGCCCCCGGCGGCGCGTCACCCCGGCCTTGCAATTGCAAGCCTGGGGGATGCCAAGACGCTTGGGCGTGGCGGGTTCGCACTGACCAGCCCGGCTTTCGATTCCGGTGAAGCGCTCGATCCGTGTTTTACTGCCGAGGAAGAGGATGCCGTTGCTCCTCCGCTGGAGTGGAGTGCGCCCCCTCCCGGATCGCAGGAACTGATCATTATCGTCGAAGACGCTTCGAGCGCCGGCGACACTCCCGCGTGCCATTGGCTGGTGTGGGGACTGCCGGGCCAGAAGGGCAAGCTTCTCGAAGGCGAAGTGCCACCTCGTGCAGGGAAGAATGCGCTCGGCAATTCCGAATGGCTGCTGCCCGCTCCGCCCGAAGGCGAGAAGCGCCACTACGTATTCCAGATTTTCGCAACCGAACTACCTTTGACGCTGATGCCCGGAGCAAGTCGCGACGACGTGCTGGGCGCGATCAAGGGCTTTGTTACCGGTTGCGCCGTGATCCACGCGCCTTACACCGGCGGTTCTGCCGATGACGAGGCGTGGGAAGATGAAGATTTCTGACAACCTGCCATAACATCAAGGGAGACTAACCATGGCTGGCAAAACGAATGCACTGCAGAAGCCGGTGCAACTTTCGGGCGACCTCGAAGCGGTGATCGGCAAAGGCCCGATGACCCGCGCCGAAGTGACTTCGAAGGTGTGGGAATACATCAAGGCCAACGGCCTGCAGGATTCGAAGGACAAGCGTCAGATCAATCCCGACGCCAAGCTCGGCGCAGTGATCGGCAAGGACCAGATCTCGATGTTCAAGATGACGGCTGCTGTTTCCAAGCACCTCAGCTAAGAGGCATCGCCTCAAACGGCAGGCCAGTGGCGCTGTTTCCTTATGGTTATGCGTTACTGGCCTTCCGTCGCAGCGGAACTTCCCCTGCCCATAATGCCCACCAGATGATGATTGGTTGGGCGATCATGCGCGGAATATGATAGCCAAGACCCAGTCCTTGGTCCTCGCGCGCCATATCCATGATGAAATGATTGATGTTCGCAGGCCATACGCACAGCGCGTATAGGGCAAGGCCAATCCCCCCTGCGCGCCGCAGAGCCGGGCTGAACGGCTGCACAAGCGCGATGGCGCCGAGAATCTCGGCAATACCCGTCCAGAACACGATGGCTTCGGGATAGGGGATCGCTGCTGGCATGATCGACAGGAAAGGCGTCGGCTGCGCAATGTGCATATAGCCGGCAAAGGCATAAAAAGCGGCCAGAAGCAGGCGAAGCGCGGTACGGATCATGATTGCTCCTTCTTGCCCGGTTCCCATCCGGGTGCCGCAAGCACGAAGCCCGCGAAATCGAATCCCGGCACGACAATGCAGCTGACCAAAGTATAGCCGTGACCGGCCTTTGGCGCGGGTGCCGCGCTCGCAGCCTGCCATGCCCCTGCAGGGACCATTACCTGCAGACATTGGCCATCCGCAATGTCGCGGCCAAGCGTCAGTGTCCGCACTGGTCCGATATCGGTCTGTGCGATTGACAGTTCGAGTGGATCGCCATCCTGCCAGAGCCAAAGCTCATCCGCATCGACCTTGTGCCAATGCGATGCTTCGCCGGATTTGAGGAGGAACAGGATCGCCGTTCCTTTTGCGCGACCTTCGTTGTCAGGCTCTGCCCGCCAGGTTTCGCGGTACCATCCACCCTCGGGATGGGGCGCCAGTTGCAAACGCTCGATAAGACGGTCGGCGCTTGTCATCCGGCATTTGTCCTAGGCGTGTCGTCAGTTCGACAGCGCCGGAATGATCCATACGATCGACATCGCGACGATCGCGATCAGCAATCCGATGCCGAGTACATAACGCATATAGCCCGTTGTATGTGCAGCGCGTGCGTCGTCGTCTTCGATGTGGATGGGTTCGTTCTGTTCGGCCATGGGGGCTCCCTTGATTGTTGGTCCTATTGATCAACGGGAGTACCTTGGTCCTGTTCCTGAATCGTAGGGGCCGGGCGTGGCTCAGTCGCGCAAAAGCTCGTTGATTCCGGTCTTGGAGCGGGTCTGCGCGTCAACGGTCTTGACGATCACGGCGCAATAGAGCGAGGGGCCGGGTGAACCGTCTGGCAGAGGCTTGCCGGGCAGGCTGCCGGGCACCACGACGGCATAGGGCGGGACTTCGCCCATGTGCACTGCGCCGGTGGCGCGATCCACGATCTTTGTCGACGCGCCCAGATACACGCCCATCGAAAGCACAGCGCCTTCGCCTACACGGACACCTTCGGCTACTTCGGCGCGCGCGCCGATGAAGGCTCCGTCGCCGATGATGACGGGTTCCGCCTGCAGCGGCTCAAGCACGCCGCCAATCCCCGCACCGCCCGAAATATGGACGTTCGCGCCGATCTGCGCGCAGGAGCCGACGGTGGCCCAGGTGTCGATCATGGTGCCTTCGCCGACATAGGCTCCGATGTTGACGAAGCTGGGCATGAGCACTGCGCCCTTGCCGATGAAACTGCCGCGTCGCACGACCGCGCCTGGGACCACACGAAATCCGGCTTCCCGAAACCGGTTTTCGCCCCAACCCGCGAACTTGATCGGCACCTTGTCATAGGCCGTCTCTCCGCCCGCAGCGGTTTCCATCACGCGGTTGTCGTTCAGGCGGAAGGACAACAGCACTGCCTTCTTGAGCCACTGGTTGACTTTCCAGCCCCCATTGCCGTCCGGCTCTGCCACGCGGGCCTCGCCATTGTCGAGCATGGTCAGCGCCTCTGCGACAGCGTGGCGGACATCGCTGCCGGGGGTGATCTCGCTGCGGTTTTCCCAAGCTTCTTCGATCTGGGAGATAAGGCTGTCGGTCATGCTGGTTTCCGTTCGAGCGGCGTGTAGGCCGGGTGGTTCTGATGAAAGCTGCTAGCGAGAGCCGCATTGCACGGCAAGGGCGTTGCGCTAACCGATGCTGACTGCGGCCATAAGTCATTGTGCCGGGGGGCTTGTAAGAAGTGCTGCCATCTGACTATGACTAGGGTGCTGAGGGTAGTGGTGAAGGATGACGATTATGCCCGAGACCTCCGGGACTTATCCAACATGCGATTTCGACGGGCAGCCGATCGGCTCCGCGCCACCGATATGTGAACCAGACGCTCCGATCCGCTGGAAAGTGGTCGCAGCGGCTGTCGCCTGCGCGGCGCTGAGCGCATGCGGAGGCGGGGGTGGCGGTATGCCGCCGATGACCATGCTGCCACCCCCTCCGCCTCCTCCGCCGCCTCCTCCTCCGCCACCTCCTCCCACGACCAATTTCGACACTGCGGAATTCCGGCGTTCGGACGGGCCGGGTTTTCATGGCGCGATCGAGGCCTGGCAGGACGGCGCAACCGGATCGGGCGAAATCATCGCTGTTATCGACAGCGGCATCGACAGTGACAGCCCCGAATTTGCCGGGCGGGTGCACCCAAATTCGCGTGATGTCGCAGGCAGCCGGGGCGTCGATCCCGAAGACGATCACGGCACCAATGTCGCACTCGTCGCGGCGGCAGCGCGCAACAACAGCGGCGTGCTGGGCATCGCTTTCGACGCTCAGGTATTGGCGATTCGTGCGGACACGCCCGGTTCTTGCGGATCAGACACACCGCAAGACCCGACACTCGGCTGCACTTTCAGCGACGCGAACATTGCCGCGGGGGTGGATCTTGCGATCTCGTCAGGCGCGACAGTCATCAATCTTAGCCTCGGCGGCAGCCCGGCAACTTCACAATTACGCAATGCCGTCGGCCGGGCCGCAGCTGCGGGCATTGTCGTGGTGATTTCCGCGGGCAACGGCGGCGATGGTGGCGAGCCGGGGATCGATCCTGACCAACCCGATCCGTTTGCCACCAGTCTGCTAGAAGTGGGGGGCGGAAATGTCATCATCGTCGGCTCGGTCGATGAAGACGGAGCGTTTTCCGACTTCAGCAACCGGGCCGGCAATTCAGCAGGGTCGTTCATATCGGCGCGTGGCGAAAGGATTTGCTGCGTTTACGACAATG
This sequence comes from Erythrobacter sp. Dej080120_24, assembly GCF_036322605.1. Lineage (GTDB taxonomy): Bacteria > Pseudomonadota > Alphaproteobacteria > Sphingomonadales > Sphingomonadaceae > Erythrobacter > Erythrobacter aurantius. Next base: position 3,127,426 of record NZ_AP027262.1, on the reverse strand, counting down.
GTGAGCTGTTTGTCGAAACCATTGATGGCCAGCAATTCGTCACGCTGTTTTCCGGCACCAGCTTCGCAGCACCACAAGTCGCCGGAGCAGTCGCGCTGCTGGCGCAGGCATTTCCAAATCTGACCGGTGCAGAGATCGTCGAAATCCTGCTGGCTACAGCACGCGATGCCGGCGCGACAGGGACGGACAGTGTTTTTGGGACCGGTATTCTCGACATCGCCCGCGCGTTTCAGCCACAAGGGACGACAACACTCGCAGGGACAGGATCGGCACTGGCGCTGGTCGATGACTTCGCGATCGGTTCGGCGGCAATGGGTGACGCATTGTCTGGTGCGACGATCAGCACGATCGTTACCGATCGCTATGACCGGGCCTATAGCGTCGACCTCACCGGGCAAACCCGCAACGCCGCGCAGGTCCAGCGGCTGCAAGGCGCGGTCGGGCGCGGTGGTCTGACCCGGGCAGCCGGTAATGACAAGCTGGCGCTGGCGATCACGATTGGCGAGGGGCCGCGCGCGGCGGGGCTTGGCTGGTCTGAGGCGCTGCAACTCACCCCTGATGATGCGCTGGGTGCGCGCGTGCTTGCGGCGCGGGTGGCGGCGCGCATTGCGCCCGACATGCAGGTGGGTTTCGCGGTGTCGCAAGGTGCGAGCGGCCTTGTCGCCCAATTGCAGGGAGCGGAACGACCAGCGTTCCTGATTGCACCCGAAGCGGGGCGTGATGCCGGCTTCCTCGAAAGCAGCGAGCTCGCCTTCGCAACTCGACACGAGGTCGGGGCCTGGGGGATCACGGTATCGGCAGAGCGTGGCCGGGCTTGGCTGGGTGACAATCGCCGTGCGAGCGATATCATGTTTGGCATTCGCGAGCGTCGTCCGACTTCGACATTCAGCCTTGCTCTGGATCGCAGCTGGCATGGGCTTGATGCATCCGCCGCACTAACGCTGCTGTCGGAAGAGGGCACGCTGCTGGGCGCGCATTTCAATCCGGCTTTTGGTCTTGAGGGCGCCGATACGGTGTTCCTTGATGGCCGGTTCGGCTACTCGATCGCCCCGAACTGGCGAGTTGGGGCGGCTTATCGTGCCGGCTTTACCGCTCCGCGCGGAGGATCGTTGATCGGTGCCGGGTCGCAAGTGGAAACCCGGGCGTGGTCTTTCGATGTAACCCGGCGTGGCAATTTCTTCAGCGGGGACAGCATAGGCCTGCGCGTAAGTCAGCCTGTGCGGGTAGCAGCGGGAGCGATCCAGTTCGATCTTCCGGTTGGCTATGACTATGCTACCGAAAGCGCGATCTTCGGACGGCAGAGCCTCTCGCTCGCCCCGGAAGGGCGCGAGATCATGAGCGAATTCAACTGGAGCGCGCAGTTGCCGTTCGGGCGGGTATCAACCAGCGTCTTCTACCGCAGCGAACCGGGGCATTTCCAGAATGCCCCGGATGATATCGGCGCGTTGATTACGCTCGGATCGTCATTCTGACGGCCTATTCGGGCATTCCGGCGGCGCGGGCGAACATATAGGCCCGCTCAACCAGCGGCGCGACGCGTTCGCTCATGGCCTGTGCGTGAGCCGACGATGCGGTGCCGTCGATCACGCGCTTCTTGATGCCTTGCATGATCCCGGCAAGCCGGAACAAATTGTAGGCGAAGTACCAGTCCATCGGTGGAACCGGGTATCCCGTGCGTGCGACATATCGCTCGACCGCTTCGTCCTGCGAGGGGATGCCCAGTTCTTCCAGATTCAATCCGAGCAGTCCCGCGCGCCCATCGGCAGGATTGTGCCAGTTGAGCATCAGATAGCTGAAGTCCGCGATTGGATCGCCCAGCGTCGACAGTTCCCAGTCGAGCACGGCAATGATGCGGTTTTCGGTCTTGTGGAAGATCACATTGTCGAGCCGATAGTCGCCATGCACCACCGAGGATTCATGCTGCGGCGGGATGGTCTCGGGCAGCCATTCGATCAGCCGTTCCATCTGCGGCATGTGCTCGGTTTCGGAAAGTTTGTACTGCTTCGACCAGCGCGCGATCTGGCGTGCGCAGTAATCGGTTGGCTTGCCATAGTCGCCCAGTCCGATCTGGTCCGGCTTGTTCAGATGCAGGTCCGCCATCGTGTCGATCAGCGAATGGTAGATTTCGCGCCGTTGTTCGGGCGTGCAGCCGGGCAGCGCACCGTTCCAGAGCGAACGGCCATCGGCCATGCTCATCACGAAGAATTTTGACCCGATCACCTCCGGATCCTCGCACAGCCCGTAGGTGCGCGGCACAGGGAATCCGGTCGGGTAAAGGCCCGTCATCGCGGTGTATTCGCGGTCCACCGCATGCGCACTGGGCAGGAGCTTGCCGAATGGCTGGCGACGCAGGACGTAGTTTGTCCCCGGTGTTTCAATCTTGTAGGTCGGGTTGGACTGGCCACCCTTGAACTTGGTGTAACTGATCGGCCCTTCAAACCCTTCGACATTGGCTTCGAACCACTGTGTCAGCCGATCAAGGTCGAGCTTGTCGCGCTCGGTCACCTCGACCGTGCCCACCATTTCCTTGTCGAAATCGATGTCGGGCATTCCCATCGTGTTCTTGCTCATCAGTCGAACACCACCACGCTGCGTGCGGAATGGCCGGCGCGCATCTTGTCAAAGCCGGAGTTTACATCCTCCAGACTGATCCGCTCGGCAATGATCGTGTCGAGATCAAGCAGCCCGCGCATGTAGAAGTCGACGAGGCGCGGCAAGTCCACCGGGAAGTGGTTCATGCCCATGATCGCGCCCATCAGCTTCTTGCCGCCCAGCAGGTCCATCGCGCCAAGGCCGACCTTGCAGTCCAGCGGCATCATGCCGAGGATGACAGCCGTGCCGCCACGGCGAAGGGCTGCCACCGCCAGATCGGCCGACGCCTGACGCCCGACTGCCTCGATCCCCCAGTCGACACCGCCGTTCGAAATCGCCATGATTTCCTGCACCACGCCATCGGCCAGAGCATCGACAGTGTGCGTCGCGCCCAGCACTTCGGCCAAGGCACGCTTTTCGGGCAGGGGATCGGCGGCGATGATCTTGCCCGCACCGGCGATCTTGGCTGCGTTGATCGTCGCAAGGCCGACACCGCCGCAACCGACCACCAGCACGCTTTCGCCCGGCGTCACATTACAGGCGTTGAAGATTGTGCCGGCCCCAGTCGTCACCGCGCATCCGATCACGGCGGCACGATCCAGCGGCATGTCCTTGTCGATCGCGACGCAGGCGTTTTCGTGGATCAGCATCTGTTCGGACAACGCCGAGAGGTTGAGCATCTGGTTGACCGGATCGCCGCCCGCACGCGTGATGCGCGAGCCTTCGCCCTTGCCCCGGCGGGTGTTGCCGCCAAGGCAAAGCGCCATGCGCCCGGTGACGCAGAATTCGCACTGGCCGCAGAACGCGCTGAGACAGGAAACCACGTGATCGCCCGGCTTCACTGACCGTACTTCCGATCCGACCGCGCGCACCACACCCGCGGCCTCATGGCCGGGGATGCAGGGGAGCGGGTGCGGATAGGCACCGTCGATGAAGTGCAAGTCCGAATGACACAGGCCGCAAGCCTTGGTGTCGATCAGGACTTCGTGCGGGGCGGGGTCGGCATATTCGACCTCGCCAATCACCAGGCCTTGGCCCGGCGTTTCAAGGATTGCGGCTTTTGCCATGTCTGGCTTCCTCTCTCAGCAGGTTCTTGTGGGAAGGGGTGGGGCGCTCAGCGAGCGACCCCCATATCCCCCGAGCTGAACGAGCCACCGTCATTCGCCGGAGCCGAGCCGTTGCGCAGGGCATTGGCGCTCGGCCCTGCTTCGGGCACGTGCTTGCCGATTTCCATGCGAGCGATGGAACGGGCGTGCACTTCGTCCGGCCCGTCGGCAAGACGCAGCGTGCGCATGTGCGCATAGCTTGCGGCAAGGCCGTAGTCGTCCGAAACGCCGCCACCGCCATGCGCCTGAATCGCATCGTCGATGATCTTCAGCGCCATGTTGGGTGCCTGCACCTTGATCATGGCGATTTCCTGCTTGGCCGACTTGTTACCGACCTTGTCCATCATGTCGGCAGCCTTGAGGCACAGCAGGCGGGTCATGTCGATGTCGATACGGGCACGCGCGACGCGCTCTTCCCAGACCGAATGCTTGTAGATCGGCTTGCCGAACGCCTCGCGCTCTTGCAGGCGCCGGCACATCTTGGCCAGCGCTTCTTCGGCAACGCCGATGGTGCGCATGCAGTGGTGGATACGGCCCGGCCCGAGGCGGCCCTGAGCGATCTCGAACCCGCGCCCTTCGCCCAGCAGCATGTTGCTGGCCGGAACGCGCACGTCCTTCAGTTCGATTTCCATGTGGCCGTGCGGTGCATCGTCATAGCCGAACACCGGCAGGTGGCGCAGGATGTTCACACCCGGCGCATCAAGCGGCATGAGGATCATGCTTTGCTGAGCATGGCGTTGCGCGCTGAAGTCGGTCTTGCCCATGACGATGGCGACCTTGCAGCGCGGATCGCCCGCACCTGATGACCACCACTTGCGCCCGTTGATGACGTATTCGTCGCCATCGCGCTCGATCCGGGTTTCGATATTGGTCGCGTCGGACGATGCGGTGAAGGGTTCCGTCATCAGGAAGGCCGAACGGATTTCGCCGTTCATCAGCGGACGCAGCCACTGCTCCTTCTGCTCCCGCGTGCCATAGCGGTGGAACACTTCCATGTTGCCGGTGTCGGGGGCGGAGCAGTTGAACACTTCCGATGCCCAGCCGATGCGGCCCATTTCCTCGGCGCAAAGTGCGTATTCGAGGTTGGTGAGGCCCGGTCCTTCGAATTCGAACGTGTCATCGACATGGTGATGGCTGTCGTTCCGGGGCGGCATGAAGAGGTTCCAGATGCCCGCATCCTTGGCGAGCTTCTTCTTGTCTTCGATGATCTGGATCACCTTCCAGCGATCGCCTTCGGCATCCTGCGCCTTGTAGGTGTCGATATTGGGGCGAACATGCGCTTCGATGAAGTCGCGCACGCGATCGCGCCAATAGGCCTGGCGTTCTGTCGGTTCGAAATCCATGGGGATAATCCTCTCTCAGTCCTGAAATGCAATCGAATCTGTCGGGTCGACCGTGGCAGAGCCTTGTGCCCGCGCCAAGCTCTCATTTGTGGCTGTGCGCCTCTTGTTCTTGTGATGCCCTGCGCGCCGCCAATGCCGCCACACGGGCTTCGTGATCTTCCCGCCTGATCGGGAACCGGCCAAGCCAGTAGGCGGCGATCAACGCCAGCACAATCGAGATGCCGCCATACATCAGGATGATGTCGCTTATGACTTCCTGCGGGACTTCCCCCGGTGCGGCGTCGCTCGAAAGTTGTGACATCCGGATGATCTGCCCGGTCAGGAAAATGCCAAGCCCGGTCGCACATTTCTGCACCAGCCAGTTGCCGGAATAGAAAGCCCCTTCGGCACGCCGGCCGGTACGCTCCAGATAGGCTTCGACGATCTCCGCGATCATCGAGCTGGCGGAAATCATCACCACGATCCCCATTGTGTTCGCGAACACCAGGAAGGTGAAATACAGCCCGGTTGATAGAGTGGTGCCCACCTCCGGCCAAAGCCCGCCCAGCAGCAGCAAATAGGGAAGCAGGAACAGACCCAGCGATACCAGCGCCGATACAGCCGCACTTTTCGGTTTTCCGAGATGCTTGTGCATCGGGCTTACGATGAAGAACATCAGCACCACTGACAGGAACAGGATAATCGGGTAAAGCTGCAAGGCGATGCGATCGAACTGCCAGACAAACACGTTGACATAGTTCGAGATCGAAAACGTCATCCCCTGACTGACATAGGCAGCCAGTCCGCCCGCCGCGAAGATCAGAAATGCGCGCTCGCTGAAAGCTTCGATGATTTCGGAGAATGCGCCTTTCAGGCTGAATGGCTCTGGCTTGGTTTCCGGCAGATGCGCGACCAGACGATGCTGGCCCAACGCCGATCCCAGCACCGACACCGCCATCAGGATCGCGCCAAACGTTCCGAAGGCGATGTAGCCTTCGCGTTGCAGCAGGCCTTCAGCGCCGGGCATGAAGACGGTGTAGGCGAGCATCATCATCACGATGCCGCCGAACCAGCCGGACAGGTAGCGATAACGGAACAGCGTCGTGCGTTCGTCGTAATCCGCAGTGATTTCGGGAAGCAGCGACACCGAAGGCACTTCGCAAGCCGAAAGCAGCACGCGCACCACGATGGCAATGCCGACCAGACCGAGGAAACTGGGCGCTTCGGAGCCCGGCGGAGACCACATGACGACCCATGCAAAGGCCAAGGGTATCGGAGCTGCATACAACCACGGAAGCCTGCGCCCCCATCGTGTGTAGGTGCGATCGGACAGATTGCCCAGAATCGGATCGATGATCGCATCCACCACCAGCGCGATCAGCAGGGCGAGACTCACCAGCCCCGCATCCATGCCCAGCACCTGATTGTAGAACAGCAGCAGGAAGAAGCTGAAGCCCGAATCCTTGACCCCGAAAGCCACCGCGCCAAAGCCGTGGATCAGTTTCAGCCGTGCCGGAACTTTGCCTTCGACAAAGCTCACGCGGTCGCGCTCCTGTGCGCGATCATGTTCTGCCGAAACTGCGCGAATCCGGTCATTCTGGCTCTCCCAAACCTTGACCCGAACGTAAGCTCGCGGCTGCATCCGTCAACGGAATCCCGCTGACGCTACGGCATGCGTGCCTATCGTAACGGTGCTTGCGGGCGCTCGCGAAATCACGATAACGTAAGCGTCAAGTGAGAGCCAATTTGAGAGGAGTCGGCCACAATGTCCGATCTGGAAACCTTCCGCACTGAAACGCGCGCATGGCTGGAGGCGAACTGCCCGCCGGAAATGCGCGAACCTGCCCGCGATGACAGCGACGTGTACTGGGGCGGCCGCAAGGCCACCTTCAAGAACGACGCGCAAAAGGCATGGTTCGAAGCCTGCCGGGACAAGGGCTACACCGTCCCGTCCTGGCCCAAGGAATACGGCGGTGCAGGGCTGAACCCCGCCGAAGCCAAGATCCTGCGGCAGGAAATGGGCCGCATCAACGCCCGCCCGCCGCTCAGCTCGTTCGGCATCTGGATGCTGGGACCGGCATTGCTGAAATTCGGCACCGAAGGGCAGAAGCAGCGCTTCCTCAATGAAATCGCCCGCGGCGAAATCCGCTGGTGTCAGGGCTATTCCGAACCGGGCAGCGGATCGGACCTCGTTTCGATGCAGACATTCGGCGAGGACAAGGGCGATCACTGGGTCGTCAACGGCCAGAAGATCTGGACTTCCTATGCCGATCACGCTGACTGGATTTTCTGCCTCGTACGCACCGACAAGAACGACAAGTATCAGGGCATCACATTCATGCTGTTCGACATGACCAGCGAGGGCGTGTCGACCAAGCCAATCCTGCTGATCAGCGGCAACAGCCCGTTCTGCGAAACCTTCATGGACAATGTGAAGGTGCCCAAGAGCTATGGCGAGGACATTCCCGGCTATGTCGGCCAGATCAACCGTGGTTGGGACGTGGCGAAGTACCTGCTCGGCCATGAGCGCGAGATGATTTCCGGCATGGGCGGAGGTGAACGCACTGCGGCCATCGGTTCGGCGATGAAGCGCCACGCCGCCAGGACCGGCGACGAGATCGACCCGGTGCTTCGCAGCGAATTGGCGCTGTTTGATGTCGACGCGCTGGCTTTCACCGCGATGGCTGAAAAGTTCATGGACGAGATGAAGGCGGGCAAGGGTCATCCGGCGCAGCCTAACATGATGAAATACGTCGGGACCGAACTGAACAAGCGCCGGCACGAGCTGATGATGTCTGCGGGCGGTTCGCGCAGCCTCGAATGGGAAAGCGACGAAACCGGCGCGGGTAAGCCTTCGCGCAACTGGCTGCGGACCAAGGCGAACTCGATCGAGGGCGGCACCAGCGAAGTCATGCTCAACGTGATTTCGAAGCGCATTCTCGACCTGCCGGGCGCCTGACGCCTCCACCAAGAACAAGGGCCGCGTTCCGTGATCGGGATGCGGCCCCGATAACGACATTCCGAGAGAGGAACGAGGCACACCATGCCCCTTTATCACACCGAAGATCAGGCCATGCTGGCCGACACCGCCGCCGGTTTCATGGCCGAGGAAGGCAATATCGCCAAGCAGCTGCGCCATTGGCGCGATCGCAATTGCAAGGACGGCTTCGGCCACGGCCTGTGGAAGCAGTTCGCCGAGCTGGGCTTTACCGGCATGCTGCTGGACGAAGACGATGGCGGGCTGGGCATGGGCCATGTCGAAGCCGGGATCGTGCTTGAAGAGATCGGCCGCAACCTCACCCCGTCGCCGTTCCTCACCTCCTCCGTCCTCGCCGCGACCGCGCTCAGGCACGGCGGGGCCGCGATCAAGGACCGGTATCTGCCCGGCCTCATCGAAGGCGAGAGCGTGTTTGCCGTCGCGATCGACGAAACCGCCAAGCACCGTCCGGGCCGCATCACCTGCCGCGCCGAGAAGTCGGGCAACGGTTTCCGCCTGACCGGCGCCAAGAGCTTCGTCATCCACGGTGCCAGCGCGGACATGCTTGTTGTCGCCGCCCGCACCAGCGGCGCGGATGAAGACGAGGACGGGATAACCCTGTTCGCCGTGCCCAAGGACGCGGCCAACATGAACCATGATCCGGTCCGCCTCGTCGACAGTTCGATGGCAACGCACACCAAGTTCGACGGGGTCGAGCTCGATGGCGATGCCGTGATCGGCGAAGTCGACGGTGGCCGCGAAGTGCTCAACGCCATGCTCGCCGCCGGGCGTATCGGTGCCGCTGCCGAAGGCGTCGGCGTCGCGCGCGGGGCGATGGACATGACGATCGACTACCTCAAGCAGCGCAAGCAGTTCGGCAAGCTGATCGGTGAATTCCAGGCACTTCAACACCGCGCCAGCCATCTCTATTCCGAAGTCGAGATCGCCCGCGCGGTGACGATCAAGGCGCAGCAATTGCTCGACGAAGGCGCCGAAAGCGCCGAGCTGATGACATCCGTTGCCAAGGCCAAGGTCGCCAAGGCTGCCGGTCTCGCCGTCAAGGAGGGCGTGCAGATGCACGGCGGCATTGGCATGACCGACGAATACGACATCGGCCTGTATATGAAGCGCGACCGGGCGCTTCAGGAATTCCTTGGCGATGCCTATTTCCACGCCAATCGCGTCGCGCAGTTGAGCGGCTACTAAAGGGATATCGACCAATGGACATTCAATCACTCTTCAGCCTCGAAGGGCGCGTCGCGCTCGTCACCGGCGGTTCGCGCGGCATCGGCAAGATGTTCGTCGAAGGCCTGCTCGCCGCCGGTTGTGCCCGCGTCTACATCTCTGCCCGCAAGGTCGAGCAGATGCAGGAGACCATCGACGAATTCGGCGCCGATAAGGTCATCGGCATCCCCGCTGACCTGTCGCAGATGGACGGCATCCAGTCACTCGCCGACGAAATGGCAAAGCGTGAGGACAAGCTCGACATCCTCATCAACAACGCCGGAGCGGCGTGGGGGCAACCCTATCTCGAATTCAACGAGGCGGGCTGGCACCGCACGATGGACCTGAACGTGAAGACTCCTTTCTTCCTCACGCAAAAGCTGCACAACCTGCTGGTTGCAGGCGGCAAGGGCGATCACCCGGCCAAGGTGATCCATGTATCGTCAATCGACGGTCAGCGGATCAACCCTTGGGAAACCTACGCCTATCAGGCTTCCAAGGCGGGCGTCATCCAATTGACCCGCCGCATGGCCGCGCGGCTGATCCAGGACAACATCGTTGTCACCTCGATCGCGCCGGGCGCCTTTGCCAGCGAGATGAACAAGGCCGCCAAGAACGCGCCCGACGCATCGGCATCGATGATCCCGGCCAAGCGTATCGGCAGCCCCGAAGACATGGCCGCTGCCGCGATCTACCTGTGCAGCCGCGCGGGCGACTATGTCGTCGGCGAAACGCTGACCGTGGATGGCGGCGTCGTCAACGCGGCGCTGCCGTCGATGTTCAACGATCCCGCCGGACACGGTTAAGGCGATCTGCCCCCTGCTGCCGGTCGAGCGGCAGGGGGTAATACCGCACCTGCGAAGGAAGTTGACAAAGCCGACACGGTGTCAGGCGGTTTTTCGGATTTCAAGGCACTGAATTATTTCAGGAAATGTGGCGAAAACCGAAATTGACACTTCTCCCGCTTTAAAAAAATTCTTCGGGCGGGCCAATGTCATCACGGGCGTCTTCATGCGCGCCTGTTTCATCCTCTCCTTCAAATTCGTCGTACAGGCTTTCGTATTCCTGACGCAGACCTTCAGCCCAAGTTTGCGCGCCGTGTTCGACCCGTTCAAGCAGCGGCCCGAAATCTTCCGGCCCGTACCCCGCCGCCGGATGCGTGGGCCGCACGCGTGGCGGCGGGCCAAGCCTTTCGCGCATCGCCAGCAGCGCCACCGTCAGCCGCTCGTCATAGCGGCGCGATGTGTGGGTAAGCTCGCCATGATAGAAATGCTGGACTTCGACGCCGTGCAATGCGCGCTCCAGCGCGGCTTCAGCCAGCGCGTCGAGCCTGCACCGCAGCGCTGCATGCCATGCCAGATCGAACGGTTCGCCTTTCAGCCGGGCGCGCAGGGCATAGGCCGACTGGCGCGACATTCCGGCCTGCGCCGCGGCATGGGAAACCGAATGCGTTGCCGCCAGCGCGCGCAGAAAGGTCGCCTGTCTCGAAGGCGACCAGCCGTCATGGCGGGTGGAGTGATCGCTGGCCGATTGATCAGCAAGGGCAAGCGGGGCGGGTGGGGCGCTTTGGCCGATGGTTGAATGCTTCATCCGCCAGAATTGCGCATATTCCGGCGGAGTAGGAAAGTTTTTTGGCAGGAAAAGGAGGTACCGATGGCGGAGCGGCTCCCGCCCAGAACTACCCCATCAATTCGCGCACAAACGGGATCAGCCCGGTCTGGCGTGTCCGGCGCATGCGTTCCGCGTCGAGCACTTCGCGCACCCGGGCGAAACATTCGCTCACGTCATCGTTGATCACGACGTAATCATATTCGGCCCAGTGGCTGATTTCGGCGCGGGCGCGTTCCATGCGGGCGTCGATCACTTCGGCGGAATCCTGCGCGCGGCTTTCCAGCCGGCGGCGCAATTCGTCGAGGCTGGGCGGCAGCACGAAAACGGTGACGACGTCCTGATCGTCCTTCTGCTTCAATTGCTGGGTGCCCTGCCAGTCGATGTCGAACAGGTAATCCTGCCCGCGCTTCAACCCTTCGCGGATCGCGCCCTTGGGCGTGCCGTAGCGGTGGCCGAAGACATGCGCCCATTCGTAGAAATCGTCTTCTGCCACCATCGCGTCGAACTGCGCGTCGGACACGAAATGATAGTCCACCCCGTCCCGTTCACCCGGACGCGGCGGGCGGGTGGTGGCGGAAACCGACAGCGTGATTTCCGGATCCTGTTCCAACAGCATGCGCGAAAGCGTGGTCTTGCCCGCGCCGGAAGGGGAAGACAGGATGAACAGCAGGCCGCGCCGCGCCAGCTTGTCCGTCGATTTGAAGGAATGATCGCCCATAGGCCCCGTTGCCGCAAATGGGGCACGGAAATCAAGTGTCCTTATCCGCCCCTGTTTCGGTACCTTGGCTGGTCGGGCGTTGCCGACCCTTTCTGCGGCGGACAGCCTTGCCGCGATCATACAGCGTCTTCAGCACCAGCCCTCCCGTCACCAGCGCCAGCCCTGGCACCGATCGGGTCGCCAGACGGCTGGCCCCGTAGAGGCCCAAAGTCGTCAGCATCGAACGCCCGTCGAGCACTTTCCGCTCTTCCTCGCTGCTGTGCGCGCTCGCTTTCACGACCTGCCGTTCCACCTTTTGGCGCAGCAGGGTGGACGCGCCGAGCAACACGATGTCGGCGATCACGAGATTGGTCGTCGGATTGTCGCTTGGCAGCGGCAGGCGGCGCAGCGGCTTCTGCGCGGATTCTGGCGCGGACGTTTCCTTGTCGGAGGCTTTCCTTGCCATGGTGCCTCGTAGTCCCCCTGTAACCCTGCGGCTATTTCTTGCGGCCGAAATCGACCGTCACGACATTGGAACCGTCGCCGCCATCACCATCGGGCTTGTCACCCTTGGGTTCGGCGTCGTTTTCGGCAATGTCGTGTTCTTCGGGCGCGAGTTCACTGACCGATGCCTGAAACTGCAAACCAAAATCCACCGCCGGATCGACGAAGGCGGTGATCGCGGCATAGGGGATTTCCAGCTTTGCCGGGATCTGGTTGAACGACAGGCCGACCGAAAACCCCTTTTCCTGCACGTCGAGGTCCCAGAACTTGTTCTGGAGCACGATCGTCATTTCATCGGGAAACCGTTCACGCAGGTGAGCCGGGATCGACACGCCCTGCGCGCCCGTCTTGAACGTGATGTAGAAATGATGGTTGCCGGGAAGCTCGCTCCCCCCGCGCTCGATCTCGCCGAGCACACGCCCGACAACGGCGCGGAGCGCTTCCTGGACGATCTCGTCATACGGGATCAGGCTGTCTGGCGTGTCATCTGTCATTATGCGCTGAATCGTGGAGCGAGCCGCGTCGCTGGTCAAGCGTTTCGTGAAGGGTCGTGGCGATTGTCCGGACGGTAAGCGCATTTGCCGCGCCGCAGGTGCTTGCACCGTGCACACGGGTGCTTATAGCCGCAGCCATGACAGACCTCTCCGCAAGCAGCCCCCGCACGGGCACGATCAGCCGCAACACCGCCGAAACCGGGATCGCGATCAGCGTGAATCTGGACGGCACGGGCGCCTATGACATTTCGACCGGGATCGGCTTTCTCGATCACATGGTCGAACAGTTTTCCAAGCATTCGCTGATCGACGTGACGATGAAGGTCGATGGCGATCTGCATGTGGATCAACACCACACGACAGAGGATTCGGCGATTGCGCTGGGTCAGGCGATTGCCGATGCGCTGGGCGACAAGGCGGGAATCGGGCGATATGGCGCGGCCTATTCGCCGATGGACGAAACGCTTAGCCGCGTCGCGCTCGACATTTCGGGGCGGCCCTATCTGGTGTGGAAAGCGGGCTTCACGCAGGAAAAGCTGGGCGAATGGGATACCGAGCTGATCGAGCACTGGTTCCATTCCGTCGCGCAGAGCGCCGGGCTGACGCTGCATATCGAGCTGCTGTATGGCACCAACAACCACCACATCTGCGAAAGCATCTACAAAGGCTTTGCTCGCGCGATGCGGATCGCGGTCGAACGCGACCCGCGCAAAGGCAGCGCGATCCCCAGCACCAAGGGGCAGTTGGGTGGTTAGGAAATGGGTCTGCGAGGGCGCACCAAACGGCGGCGCAGCCGCCGCAAGGGCGACAGCCCGCCCGCAGCGGGTGCAGCTCCGCTGCACGTCTAGCGAGGACGCGCGCCCGGATGGGCGTGCGCAAACCAATAATGTCTAACCAAGTCGCTCTTATCGATTACGGCGCGGGCAATCTCCATTCGGTGCACAACGCGCTGAAGGCGGTGGGGGCGGATGTTGCCGTTACCGCCGATGCCGATGTGGTGCGCGCGGCGGACCGGATCGTGCTGCCGGGCGTGGGGGCGTTCAAGGCTTGCGCGGATGGCCTCAATGCGGTCCCCGGAATGGTCGAGGCGCTGACGGAGCGCGTCTATCACGGCGGCGCGCCGTTCCTTGGCATTTGCGTGGGCATGCAATTGCTCGCCACCCGCGGGTTCGAATTCGGCAGCCACAAGGGGCTCGGCTGGATTCCGGGCGAGGTGCGGCTGATCACCCCGCATGATCCGGCGATCAAGGTGCCGCACATGGGCTGGAACGATGTCGCCGTTATGCCGCATGCACGCGGCCATAACGTGATCGAGGAAGGCGAGGCCTATTTCCTCCATTCCTACCACTTCGTCGCCGAAGACCCGCATCACGTCGCCGCGCTGACCGATCACGGCGAAGGCCTTGTCGCCGCCGTATCACGCGGCAATATCTGCGGGGTGCAATATCACCCTGAGAAAAGTCAGGCCTATGGCCTCGCGACGCTCGCCCGTTTTCTGGAGTGGAAGCCTTGATCTCGAATTGTGCCGTGCCGCCCGCGCCCTCCACCCTTCCACCCGGATCGTACTCCGGTGTGATAATCCGGGTGGAAGGGTGGAGGGCGCGGGTGGCCTGGACCGCTGAGGAAAACTCATGATCGTATTTCCTGCCATCGACCTTAAGGGCGGCGAAGTCGTGCGGCTGGCCGAAGGCGACATGGATCGCGCCACCATTTACGGGGACAACCCGGCGGCTCAGGCCATGCTTTTTGGCGAGGCCGGGGCCGAGCATCTGCACGTCGTCGATCTCGACGGGAGCTTCGCAGGCGAGGGCCGCAACCGCGAGGCGGTGCAGGCGATCATCGAAGCCTTCCCCGGCTACGTCCAGCTGGGCGGTGGCATCCGCGATGCAGCGGCGGTGGAAGGATGGTTCAACATGGGCGTGGCGCGGGTGGTGATGGGCTCCGCGGCGCTCAAGAACCCGGAATTCGTCAAGGAAATGGCCCGCGAATGGGAAGGCGGCATCGTCGTCGCGGTGGATGCGAAAGACGGCATGGTCGCGACCGAGGGCTGGGCCGAAGTGTCCGACGTGCCGGTGGTGGACCTTGCCCGCCGTTTCGAAGACGCAGGCGTTGCCGCGCTGCTGTTCACCGATATCGGGCGCGACGGGCTACTCAAAGGCGTGAATATCGACGCGACGGTGGACTTGGCGCGGCGGGTGGACATTCCGGTGATCGCCAGCGGCGGAGTAAAGGGCCTGTCCGACATCCACGTCCTGTCGATCCACGCGCATGAGGGGATCGAAGGCGTGATCACAGGCCGCGCGCTGTATGAGGGCAAGCTCGATCTCGCGGCGGCGATCCAGATGGGGGCGCGGGCGTAGTGGGTTCGCTCGGTGATTTTCGCGTGCGAATGGCCGAGCCAGTGCGAAACGCGCGTTTGGCACACACGATTGCGCGCATGACAAATCAACCACTTTCCGCCGTTAGCCACGCCATGAGCGAAGGGCGAGAAATGGTCTTGTTCGAATTCCGACTTTGGGGACAGCTATCTGAAAACAAAACCGAACAGGTCGAGCAAATTTTGGACGCTTTCGAGGCCAACGAGATCGAGGCAATCGTCGAAGAATGGGCGGGCAATGGGTGGAAGCCGCTGAGGCTGCTTGTGCTGCGCAACATTATTGCGAGCGGCTTGGATATCGCCGCAGATACACAAAGGCATATTGATCTCGAATCAGGCCAGCTTGATGGAGGGATCGCCCCATGACCGTCCGCATCCGTGTCATCCCCTGCCTCGACGTTGCCGATGGGCGCGTGGTCAAGGGCGTCAACTTCGTCGATCTCAAGGATGCCGGAGATCCGGTCGAACAGGCGCGCGCCTATGACGAGGCGGGGGCGGACGAGCTGTGTTTCCTCGATATCTCCGCCAGCCACGAAGGGCGCGGGACGCTGCTTGATATCGTCAAACGCACGGCGGAGGTGTGCTTCATGCCGCTGACCGTCGGAGGCGGGGTGCGCAGTGTCGAGGATGCCCGCGCGCTGCTGCTCGCGGGTGCGGACAAGGTCGCGATCAACTCGGCGGCGGTGGCGCGGCCCGAACTGGTCGCGGAAATCGCCGCGAAATTCGGCAGCCAATGCGTCGTCGCCAGTGTCGATGCCCGGCGCACACCGCGCGGAAACTGGGAAATCTTCACCCACGGCGGGCGCAAGCCCACCGGTATCGACGCGGTCGAATATGCGGTGAAGGTGGCGGAGCTGGGCGCGGGCGAATTGCTGGTGACGAGCATGGATGGCGACGGCACGCAGCGCGGCTATGACCTCGATCTCACCGCCACCATCGCCGAAAGCGTAAGCGTGCCTGTGATCGCCAGCGGCGGGGTCGGCACGCTCGATCACCTTGTCGAAGGGGTGACAAAGGGCAAGGCGAGCGCGGTGCTGGCCGCATCGATCTTCCATTTCGGCACCCACTCGATCAGCGAGGCCCATGCGGCACTTCGAGCGGCAGGCTTGCCCGCGCGCGGCGTTTGAGAGAGAAGCGCCCGCATGAACACCCTATCCCGCCTCGAACAGACCATCGCCGCGCGCCGCGCCGCTTCTCCCGAAGAATCCTACGTCGCGAAACTGAACGCGAAAGGCCTGCCCAAGATCGCGCAGAAGCTGGGCGAGGAAGCGACCGAAGCCGTGATCGCTGCCGTTTCCGGCTCTAACGAGGAACTGGTGAGCGAAAGCGCCGACCTGCTGTTTCACCTGCTGGTGCTGTTGAACGCGAAAGGCGTCAGCCTCGATCACGTGCTGGCCGAGCTTGACCGGCGCGAGGGGCTTTCGGGCCTGGAGGAAAAAGCGAACAGGAAAGACTGACGATGCCCATCGACCCGACGCTGCCTTATGATGACAACAACATCTTCGCGAAAATCCTGCGCGGGGAAATTCCCTGCAACAAGGTGTATGAGGATGACTGGGCCTTCTCCTTCGAAGACATCAATCCTCAGGCAGAAATTCACACGCTGGTGATCCCCAAAGGGCGCTATGTCAGCTGGGACGATTTCAGCGCGAAGGCATCGGATGCAGAAATCGGCGGCTTCATCCGTGCAGTGGGCGAAGTGGCCCGGATGAAGGGCCTGGTGGAGCCGGGATACCGCCTGCTCGCCAATATCGGCGCGCATGGCGGGCAGGAAGTGCCGCATCTGCATGTGCATGTGTTTGGCGGTCAGCCATTGGGGCGGATGATCGCTCGCTAGGCACGGCTCGGCACCCGATAGGCGGGTTATGCGCCGGGCATAAAAAACTCATACTTGCCGCGCGACTCTTCGCTGCGCTAATGCCGCGCCGGACACATGGTCGTACTTCCTCCTCTTCCCGGCGGCATCTTTGATGGCCCGCGCCACCTGTACGGCGTGCGGGTCTATTACGAGGACACCGATCTTTCGGGCATCACCTATCACGCCAATTACCTGCGCTGGTTCGAACGCGCGCGGTCAGACCTGTTGCGGATGCTTGAGATAGACCAGCGCGCCGCCATCGAGGCGGGCGATGGGGCCTATGCGGTGTCGGAAATTCACCTCCGATACATCCGCCCGGCGAGATTGGACGACGACGTGGTGATAGAAACGACCTGCACCGAACTGGGCGCGGCTAGCTGCCGGATGCACCAGATTGCGCGTCGTCTGAATGCGGAGGGTGACGAGCCCCTGTGTGAGGCGACCTTGCGGGTCGGCTTCATCTCGCTTGACGGACGGCCCCGGCGCCAGCCTGCGGAATGGCGCGCGGCGTTCCAGCAATTCATGGCCGGCAATTCATGAACAGAGAGGACAAATAAGAGTGCCCATTGACCTGATGAGTGCAGCGGCAGGCGCGGCGGCCCCGGTGGCCGGCCCGACGCGGCTCGATCCGATCGAACTGTTTCTTCAGGCCGATATCATCGTTCAGGCGGTGATGGTGGGGCTGATCCTCGCCAGCATCTGGACCTGGGCGATCATCATCTCTTTCACGCTGCGGATCGGCGGATTGAACCGCAAGTCGCGCGATTACGAGGCGAATTTCTGGGACACCAAGGATCGCGAAGCCGCGCTGAGCAAGAAGATGCGCGGCGAAGTGCCTTCGGCGCGGGTCGCGGGGGCGGGGCTGGACGAATGGAGGCGTTCGACACGGGCCACGCCGGTGGATCGCGACGCCACCCGCCAGCGCATCGGTGCGGCGATGGAAAGCCAGGTCGCGGCAGAGGCCGATGATCTGGCGAACAAGCTGAATTTCCTCGCCACCACCGGATCGGTCGCGCCGTTTGTCGGCCTGTTCGGCACGGTGTGGGGCATCATGAACAGTTTCTTCCAGATCGGCGCGCAGCAGAGCGCATCGCTGGCCGTGGTCGCGCCGGGCATTGCCGAGGCGCTGTTCGCCACTGCAATCGGCCTGTTCGCGGCCATCCCGGCGGTGATCGCCTACAACCGCTTCTCCAACTCGGTGAACCAGTACGAAGCGCGCCTGCAACGCTTCGCCGACAAGGTCCACGCGGGCCTCAGTCGCGAACTGGATCGGGTGTAATGGGGATGGGGGTTTCATCCTCCTCCCGCCGTGGCAAGCGTTCGCGGAGGGCGGCGATGGCGGAAATCAACGTCACTCCGCTGGTTGATGTGATGCTGGTGCTGCTCATCATCTTCATGGTGACGGTGACGCTGCCGGCCGTGGGTGTGCCGATCGAACTGCCCGAAAGCCGCGCCAATGCGGTCGAGGAAACGCCGACGCAGGTGACGATCAGCATCGACGGCGAAGGCCGCGTCTATGTCGAGAACGAAAGGATCGCGACGGGCGCGCTGCCAGAGGCGCTGGCGGCGATCAATCGCACCGGATCGGGCGAATTGCCCACGGTGGTGCTGCGCGGTGATCGCAGCCTCGATTATGGCAGGGTGATGGCGGTTATGGGAGAATTGGGCCGTGCAGGCTTCACTTCCATCTCGCTGGTCACCGACGGTTCAGTTACTCCGCCATAGCGAGTGGCTGTAATGGGAGAAGCCGCCTTTCATCCAGAGGATCGCATCGGCCTTGCCGGGGCCGTGGTGCTGCATGCGCTGGTGGTCGCGGCGCTGGCGCTGCAATTCGCCTTTGCGACGCCGCGCATCCTGACGCCTGAACGGATGACGGTGAGCCTCGCGACCGAGGTGAGCCTTGAATCGACAGCGCCTGATCCCGTGCCCGAAAGCCGCGCCGCGATTGCGCCGACGCTGGCAGAGGAGCCCGCGCCGCCGGTGGAAGAAGCGCCGCCTGTGCGCCAGCCCGAGGCACGCACCCCGCCGCCCCCGCCCCTCCGCGCACGCAGCCCCGCACACAGCAACGCACCACCCCGCCGCCGCCTGATACGCGCACCCGCCGCCGCCCGGAGGAAGCGCGCTCGACCCCGCCGCCGCGCAATTCCGCACCGGCAGGCGGCAGCCGGATCGGCAACAACTTCCTCGAAGGGCAGGGCGCATCGACCAACACCGACGAAACCCGCGTTCCCGCCAGCCAGATCGGAGCCAGTGCGCGCGCTTCGTTGCAGCAGGCGATCAACCGGCAATTGCAGCCGCATTGGTCCGCGCCGATCGGCGTGGATGCGGAACAGCTGGTTTCCGTGGTATCATGGCAGATGAATGAGGACGGATCGCTCAAGGGATCGCCCACTTGCCGCACGATCCCGGACAGCATCACCGCGTCCAACCGGCCGCAGGCGCCCTTGCATTGCGAGCGCG
Organism: Erythrobacter sp. Dej080120_24; assembly: GCF_036322605.1. Lineage (GTDB taxonomy): Bacteria > Pseudomonadota > Alphaproteobacteria > Sphingomonadales > Sphingomonadaceae > Erythrobacter > Erythrobacter aurantius. Next base: position 3,108,204 of record NZ_AP027262.1, on the reverse strand, counting down.
CCGTTCGCGCCGTGCGGCAGGCAGCGCCGTTCGATCTGCCCGATGAGTATTACGAGGCGTGGAAGAATATCACCGCCTGGAGATTTGATAGAAGGCTATGATGAGAAAACACTTTATCGCTGTAACCGCGCTTCTCCTTGCCGCGCCGCTCTCTGCGCAGAGCACCGATCTGGGTGATCCCGTGGGCGAGGGCGGAGAGGTCGAAACCGCCTTTGGCGCGGCCACAGCGCAGGAAGATGCGGGCGGGCTGACCGGCTCCACCACCGACACCAGCGATTGGCAGGATCTGGGCATTGCCATCCCCGCCTTTGCCACCGATCGCGATGCGCCCACGCCTGCGAACGCCAATGGCACCGCCGCACTGGGGCGCGAGATCGCGCGGGTGATCACCGCCAATCTTCAGAACAACGGCCTGTTCAAGCCGACCGGGCCGGACAGCCTGCCGACGCCGGGATTCCCGCAAGTCACCGCGCCAAGCTGGGGCAGCTGGACCGGGCGCGGCGCGGAAATGCTCGTCCACGGATATGTCCGGGCGCGCAGCGATGATCGGCTGGTGGTCGGCTGTTATCTCTACGATGTCGCGCTGCAGGACGAACTGATCCGCGAAGGCTGGGTCGTGCGCCCGGCCGACTGGCGGCGCGCGGCGCACAAATGTTCGGACCTGATCTACGCCCGGCTCACCGGCGAAGACCCGTTCTTTGACAGCCGCATCGCCTACATCGCGGAGACGGGGCCGAAGGATCGCCGGGTCAAGCGGCTGGCGGTAATGGACAGCGACGGGGCGAACCACCGCTTCCTGACGCTGGGCAGCGCCACCGCGCTCACCCCGCGTTATTCGCCCGATTATTCGAAGATCCTCTACCTCTCCTATGTCGATGGCAATCCGCGCATCTATGTCTATGACATCGGCAGCGGCAGCCAGACTTTGGTGACGGAAAACCAGAACCCGACGCTCGCCCCGCGCTGGTCGCCCGATGGCCGCTACATCCTCTATTCGATGGCGGTGGCGGGCAACACCGACATTTACCGCGTGCCGGTGACGGGCGGGGCAAGCGTCCGGCTGACCGATACGCCGGGCATCGACATCGGCGGGTCATATTCGCCCGACGGCAGCAAGATCGTGTTCGAAAGCGACCGTTCGGGCACGCAGCAATGCTATGTGATGGATGCCGACGGATCGAACCAACGCCGCATCACCTTCTTCGGCGGGCGCTGCGCAACGCCGGAATGGAGCCCGCGCGGGGACCAGATCGCCTTCACCCGCATTGCAGGGGACTTCAACGTGGCGGTGATGACGCCTTCGGGCGGTTCGATGCGGGTGCTGACCAACGGCTGGCAGGACGAAGCCCCGACCTGGGCGCCCAACGGCCGCATCATCCAGTTTTTCCGGACCGAGCGGAATTCCGGGCGGTCCGGCCTGTGGCAGGTCGACCTGACCGGTCGTAACGAGAGGAGATTGCCGACGCCGGTGGACGCGTCGGACCCCGCGTGGGGCCCTATCCGCCCCTGATTTTCGTGCTAGGTTTCAACCGCCGGAGCGAGTCTCGCCCGGCATAATTCGGAGAGTACCAACCATGACTTTCTCCCCGTCGAAAATGGCGGCAGCCGCCATCCTCACCTCCGCGCTTGCGCTGGGTGCGTGTTCGAAAAAGGCGCCAGAGGAGCTTCCCCCCGCTCCTGTGACGACGCCCGCACCGACCCCGACGCCCACGACCAACACCACCCCGATGGGGCCGACGGTCGGCACGCAGGCGCATTTCGAACAGGCCGTGGGATCATCGACCACGATCTATTTCGACACCGATCGGTTTAACATCGACAGCACCGATGCCGCCGCCCTGCAGGCGCAGGCGCAGTATTTCGCGCGCTTCCCGCAGCTGACCTTCACCATCGAAGGCCATGCCGACGAACGCGGCACGCGCGAATACAACCTTGCGCTGGGTGAACGGCGCGCCAATTCGGCGAAGAACTATCTCGTCAGCCTTGGCGTGTCGCCGGATCGCATCCGCACCGTCAGCTATGGCAAGGAGCGGCCCGTCGCGCTGGCTTCGAACGAAACCGCATGGGCGCAAAACCGCCGTGCGGCGAGCGTGATCATCAACTGATTGCGAATGCTTTCGCGCCCGGTTCCGTCAAACGGGATCGGGCGCGAAACCTTCAGGCGTCGACCGAATAGGCCGTTTCGACCTGCACCAGCGACGCATCGGCCCCGCGCGCGTCAACCATTTCGCCAGCGCGGGCGAACAGCACCAGCATCACCAGCGCGAAGGCTGAAAACAGGCTGGAAATGGTCAATTGCTGGCTCATGACGGTCCTTGGCGGGCTTTCTAAGTGGTTGTCGCAGTAAGTGTACTGCAATGCAACATTTCAGATCGCAACTGGTTCCCATACCTCTGCGACACCTTCCCATTCCTTGCCACTGCCCCTAGATTGACCGCGTGACTGATCCGACCAACGACATTTCCCGCACCGGCCTGCGTCATGCCTAAGGCGACCCGATCGAACGATTGGGGGTTTCCCCGCTGGCGCGGCTACGGTTCCTCGCGCGAGGCGACCAATGTGCGCATCTGCGACCGTCACGGCTGTGACGAGCCGGGCGATTGCCCCGCGCCCAAGGCGCCCAACAGCCCCGACCGCTGGTATTTCTGCCAACGCCACGCCGCCGAATACAATTCCAAGTGGGACTATTTCGAAGGGCTGGACAAGGCCGAGAAGGAAGAACGCGCCCGCGCCGAACGGCAGCAATCCGAAGGCTATGCCGAAGCATCGCATTACGGCTGGGCGGGTTCGGGCGACGGATCGCGCAGCGCCGATGAAATGCGCGCGCTCGAACTGCTCGAACTCGAAGCGGACGCCGATTTCACCGCGATAAAGAAAGCCTATCGCGCCAAGGCCAAGGAAGTGCACCCGGATGTGAAACCCGGCGATGCCGAAGCCGCAGCCGAATTCCAGAAACTGCAACTCGCCTATGAAGTGCTGCGCATGGCCGAAGAGCGGCGCGAGTGGAAAGGTTGAACCTGATGCGTATTCTCGCCTTTTCCGCGAGCAATTCCTCCACCTCGATCAATCGACGTCTGGTCGAATACGCCGCCTCGCTGGCAGATGGTGCCGAGATCGAAACGCTCGACATCCACGATTACGAAATGCCGCTCTACCGCGCCGATCGCGAGGAGGCGGACGGCATTCCGCAACAGGCGCATGATTTCCTTGCGCGGGTCGGCGCGGCCGATGCGATCATCATCTCGTTCGCCGAACACAACGGCATCTACACCGCCGCGTTCAAGAACCTGTTCGACTGGTGCAGCCGTGTCGGGCGGGAAGTGTGGCAGGGCAAAAGGATGCTGCTGCTCGCCACTTCACCCGGCGGACGCGGAGGGCAGGGCGTGCTCGAATTTGCCGCGGGCGCCATGCCGCGTTTCGGCGGCGAAGTGGTGGGACATATGTCCGTCCCCAGCTTCGGCGAGAATTTCGACAGCGAAGCGGGCCGTCTGACCAATGCCGAACTGGACGCCGAACTGCGGGCGCTGGTGGGCAGGCTTACTGCTTAGGCCCGGCGAACCCCTTGCCACCGGGGGTTGCGTCGATTTCCGGATTCGGATTGTCGTTCCACCACGCGACATCGGTCCACGGGCGAATGTCCACTTCGTGGGTCCAGCAATTGCGCGGTTGTTGCGCGAGGTGCCAGTAGGTTTCGGCAATCGCTGCAGGATCGGATACGCCTTCCGGCCCCTTGGCCGATTTGAACGCGTCGAATTTGTCGCCCAGCAGCTTGCCCAGAGTATCGGGCGCATCGACCGCGCCATCCACCACGATATGCGCCACATGGATGCCCTGCGGTCCGAATTCGGCATTGAGGGTCTGGCACAGCATCCGCCGTCCGCCCATTGCCGCCGCGTGGCTGTGCTGCCCCGCATTGCCGCGCACCGCCGAAGTCGCCGAAGTGACCAGCAGCGTGCCGTGCCGCCCGGTCTTGGCGCGCTCCACCATCGCCGGGAACATCGCGTGGGCCAGACGGAACACGCCGTAGCAGCCCAGCCGCCAGCCCAGCTCGAACGTCTTGTGCGGGGTATCGTGCAGCTTGCGGTTCCCGATCTGCGCGCCGAGATTGTAGAGCGCGCATTCGATCGGGCCGATGTCGCGTTCGACCCGTTCGACCAGCTCCTCGATCGCGCCGTCTTCCGCCGCATTGAGCAGCGTGCCTGACGCGCTGCCGCCTTCGCTTTCGATCGTGTCGATCAGCCGGGCAAGGCTTGCCTCGTCCGATCGCCGCGCCAGCACCGCATGATAGCCGCCACGGGCAAAGCGGATCGCGGTGCTGCCGCCGATCCCGGCGCCTGCACCGATCACCAGAAATACAGGTTTGCGGCTGTCGGTCATGGTTTTCTCCCTCGCTGCGGCTTGTGACCTAGCAGGCGAGGGAAGAAAACTCACACATGTTCCAGCGCCTGCGCGAAATCGGCGATCAGATCGTCTGGGTCTTCGATCCCCACGCTGATCCGCACGAGGCTGTCGGTGATGCCCAGCGCGGCCTTGCGTTCGTCGGGGACCGAAAGGTGCGTCATCGAAGCCGGGTGGCTGGCTAGCGTTTCGGTGCCGCCGAGGCTGACGGCGAGCTTGGCGATCTGGAGATTGTCGAGGAAGCGGAAACATTCCGCCTCGCCGCCTTGCAGGAACACGCTGAAGGTCGATCCGGCGCCAAGGCAGTGGCGATCATAGATGTCCTGCTGGCGCGCATCCTGAATGTCGCCGAGATAGCCGAGGCCCGTCACCTTGGGATGGGATTTCAGGAAAACGCAGACCTTGGCTGCGTTCTCGCCCGCGCGCTGCATCCGCAGTTCGACCGTTTCGAGGCTGCGCAGAAGCATCCATGCGGTGTTGGGATCGACGATGCCGCCCATGGTGTTGCGCAGGGCACGCACCGGGTCCATCCACTTCTTCGCACCCGCAATGCTGCCCGCGACCAGATCGGAATGGCCGCCGACATATTTCGTCAGCGAATAGGCGACGATATCCGCGCCGTGTTCCAGCGGGCGCTGCCACAGCGGGCCGAGGAAGGTGTTGTCGATGGCGATCGGGCAAGGTTTGCCGAGGTTGGCATCGCGCGCTTCCTTCACCGCCTCCACATCGACCAGCGCATTGGTGGGGTTGCCGGGGCTTTCGAGGTAGATCATCGCCACCTTGCCGCCGTTTTCGCCCGCCTGCTTCTTGGCGCGTTTCAGCACCTCGTCCAGTTCCTCGCGGGTCGCGCCTGCGGGGAAATCGACATAAGTGACGCCGAATTTCGACAGCACCTTGGCGACGAAGCCTTCGGATGCGGCGTAAAGCGGGCCGGAGTGCACGATCACATCGCCCTGGCTGACATAGGCCATCATCAGGATGCAGATCGCGGTCATGCCGCTGCTGAAGGTCAGCGCGTCTTCGGCCCCGTCCCAGATGGCGAGGCGATCTTCGAGGATTTCCTGGTTCGGTCCGTTGAAGCGCGAATAGACGAGGCCTTCCGCCCCGCCTTCGCGTTTGCCGGTGATCCCTTCGAAATGCCGTTTGCCCGCCGCCGCGCTTTCGAACGCGAAGGTGGAGGTGAGGAAAATCGGTGCTTTCAGCGATCCTTCGGACAGCGCCGGGTCATAGCCGTGGCCCATCATCAGCGTCGACGGCTTGAGCGGGCGGCCACCGATTTCGGTGCGCTCCGGCTTCGGCTTGCGGCGCGGGGTGGGGGTGTCGGTTGCGTCTACAGGGATGTCCGTCATGACGGCATGTCCTTCCTTGATTGGCGCTCCCAGGAAGGCAGGAGCCGATTGGAAGCCCGAAAGGGCACCCGCTTCTAACCTCCGCAGAAGCGCCTCTCCCCTCGGCCATGCAATGCTGATCGACTATCGCGGAGTGGTTTCGTTTGCAACCGGTTGCGAGCGCATGGTGGTGGATCATGTGCGCCATTCGCGCAGCTTGCGCTTTGTCCCTGCGGCAAACCGCCCTAGTCAGGCGAGGATGTTTGAGCGGATGCAATTCTCAGGGGTCTGGCGCGATTATCAGGCGCATGTCCTTGAAGAGATGGAAAACCATCTGGGCGATCAACGCCTGCATGTCGTCGCCGCGCCGGGCGCGGGCAAGACGGTGCTGGGGCTAGAGATTGTCCGCCGCCTGGGCCGTCCCGCACTGGTGTTCGCGCCCAGCCTCGCGATCCGCGACCAGTGGGCGCAGCGGCTTGTCCCATTGTTCCTCCCCGAAATGCCGGGCGAGGAGGAGATTTCGCGCAGCCTTTCCGATCCGGCGATGATGACGCTCGCCACCTATCAGTCGCTCGACAGCTTTCGCCGGGCGGACGAGCTGACGCAGATCATCGCGGCGCTGAACGGGCGCGGGCCGGTGACGCTGGTGCTGGATGAAGCGCATCATTTGCGCAAGGCATGGTGGGACTGCCTCGACCGGCTGGCAAACGAGTTGGAGGACGTGCGCATCGTCGCGCTGACGGCAACCCCGCCCTATGATGCGAGCCTTGCCGAATGGAACCGTTACGAACGGCTGTGCGGCCCGATCGATCTGGAAATCGGCATCCCCGAGCTGGTGCGCAACGGCGATCTGTGCCCGCATCAGGATCACGTCATCCTGTCCGAACCGACCGAGGAGGCGCTGGCATTGCTGGACCGTCGCCGCCGCGCCATCGCGAAATTGCAGGAGGATTTGCGCGCCGATACGGACTTGCTCGACTGGCTGGAGACGCATCCGTGGCTGGTCGCGCCGCAGGATCATATCGAGCCGATCCTCGACGCGCCCGAGATGCTGTCGGCGGCGCTGGTGCTGATCGGGTCGACCGGGCGCGAATTGCCGCGCGGGCCGCTCGATCTGCTGGGCGTGCGCCCGCGCGACCTGCCGCTGCCATCGCTGTTCTGGCTCGAACGGCTGCTCGACGGGCTGGTGTTCCGGCACAAGGCGGTGTTCGACATTGGCGCGGAGCGACGCGAGGCCTTGCAGAACCGGCTGCACCGCCACGGCCTGATCGAAGGCGAAAGGGTGCGGCTGCGCCATACGCGCTCGGTCTTCCGCCTGCTCGCCTCCAGCCTCGGCAAGATCGACAGCATCCGCGCCATTGCCGCAGCGGAACAGGCCGCGCTGGGCGAAGCCTTGCGCATGGTGGTGCTGTCCGATCACATCCGCGCAGGCGAATTGCCGCGCTGCGCCAGCGACCCGTTCAAACCGGCCAAGCTGGGCGTGGTGACGATATACGAAAGTCTGCGCCGCGCGGGAGTGGACGCTGATCACCTCGCGATGCTGACGGGCAGTCTGGTGATCGTGCCGCGATCGGCGATGCAGGGGATTGAGCCGGTTCTGGCCGAACTGGGCCTGCCCCGCGCCGCCTTTCGCGAAGAGAAGATGGCCGCCTGTCCCGATCACCTCAAGCTGTCGCTGGCGGCGGGAGGGAGCGGTGCCGATCTTACCCGGCTGGTGACGGCGCTGTTCATGCGCGGGGCGATCCGCATTCTGGTGGGGACGCAATCGCTGCTGGGGCAGGGGTGGGACGCGCCTGCGCTCAATAGCCTGATCCTTGCCAGCAACACAGCATCCTTCGTGCTGTCCAACCAGATGCGCGGGCGGGCGATCCGGATCGATCCGCAGGCTCCTGAAAAGGTCGCCAACATCTGGCATCTGGCCAGCATCGATATCGAAGGCGGCGGTTTTGCCGAGGCGCTGGCGACCTCGCTCGATTGGGGCGGTCTGGGGGATGCAGGTGACGCGGGTATCACCGATATCGGGCTGGTCGCGCGCCGCTTTCGCGCGTTCGAAGGTATCGCCAATGGCGATTGCGACCTGATCGAAAGCGGGCTGGGGCGGCTGGCGCTCGATCCCGGCCTGACGCTCGACGATCAGAACACAGTGACGATGGCGCGCGCGCAGGACAGGCCGGCCATCGCGGCCAAGTGGCGGCAATCGCTGGGGCTGGGGCAGCAGCGTTCGCAAGTGCGCGAAGCCGCCGCGCCAACCTATGCCCCGCGTGCGCTCAGCCTGCGCGACACGCTCGGTTCGCTGGTGTGGACCGCCGGGGCAAGCGCCGGGCTGGCCGGAGCGAGCGAACTGCGCGCCGTCGCCTCGCTCGAAGGGGTCGCCGTGCTGGGCATGGCGATTGCCGGGGCAGCCACCGTCGCCAGCCTGCCCGGCCTGTTCAAGGCGGCGCGGCTGGCGTGGCGCAACGGATCATTGGAAGGAAGCCTGCATCAGGTCGCGCGGGCGGTGCTGGTGAGCCTCGCCGCCACCGGCAAGATCAGCCATGACGAGGCAGCACAGGCGGATGTCGAGGTGCGCGCCGGGATGGACGGGCGCCGCGACATCATCGTCACCGGGGTTTCGCGTGCGACCGAACGGATGCTGATGGAGGCGATCTCCGAAATTCTCGGCCCGGTTCAGAACCCGCGATACCTGCTGGTGCGCCATTCGCGGCTCGGCGTGCTGGGACGGGTCGATTATCATGCGGTTCCTTCGGCCATCGGCGGGCGGAAGGAGGATGCGGAAATCTTCGCGCGGGTCTGGCGCAAACGCGTGGGCGCGTCGGAACTGGTCTTCACCCGCAGCCGCGAAGGGCGGCAGACCCTGCTCAAAGCGCGGATGCAATCCTTCGCCGCCGGGTTCCAGCGCTCGGTCGATCGGCGTTCGGCCTGGCTTTGAGAATGTCGGCAGATTGAGGTTTTTGGTGGATTGACTGGCCACGTCATTTCGATATTTCGACAGATATCGAAATGAAGGGATCAGCCTTGCAATCCGAACCCGTCATCCGTGCGCTTTCGGCGCTGGCGCAGGAACATCGCCTTGCCGCCTACAGGCTGTTGGTGCAGGCGGGTGAGCAAGGCCTTGCTGCCGGGGCGCTCGCGGAAAGTCTGGGCGTTGCCCCATCCTCGATGAGCTTTCATCTCGCCCAGCTTGCCAATGCCGGGCTTGTTTCCCAACGCCGCGAGAGCCGTTCGATCATCTATTGCGCCGACTACGCCGCAATGAACGCGCTGATGGGATACCTCACCGAAAATTGCTGCGGGGGCGAGGATTGCTCCTCTCCAGCGGATACACTGATCAAAGGCAAAGCAGCATGTTGAACGTCCTGTTTCTTTGCACGGGCAATTCTGCCCGTTCAATTCTTGGTGAAGCGATACTGGCCCATGACGGAGCAGGCCGCTTCGCCGCTTTCAGCGCCGGGAGCCAGCCGGCAGGCAAGGTCAATCCCTTCGCGCTAAAGACACTCGCGGCGCACGGCTACTCTAATGACGGCTTCACTTCGAAAAGCTGGGATGCCTTTGCCCAAGGGCCAGAATTCGATCTGATCTTCACCGTTTGCGATAGCGCGGCAGCAGAAAGCTGCCCGGTTTGGCCCGGCCAGCCGATTTCGGCGCATTGGGGAATTCCAGATCCGGCCGCCGTCGAGGGAAGTGATGCGGAGAAAGAGGCCGCCTTTGCGCTCGCATTCGAACGGATGAAGCGTCGGATCGATCGAATGCTGGCCTTGCCTGTCGAAAGCCTTGCCGCCGAAGCCTTGCGCGCTGAACTCAAAGCCATCGGAACACTGGACGATATCCAATGAATGCGACTTATACCCATTCCGAACCCGCAGCCGCCGGGCTTGGCCTGTTCGAAAAATGGCTGAGCGTGTGGGTTGCCGCCGCGATCCTTGGCGGAGTGATACTTGGCAACGCCGTGCCGCAAGCCTTCGCCGCGCTGGCGGCGCTGGAATATGCGTCGGTCAACCTCGTCGTCGCGGTGCTGATCTGGGCGATGATCTTTCCGATGATGGTCTCGGTCGATTTCGCAGCCGTCCGGCGGGCAGGTGACAAGCCCAAGGGGCTGATCATCACGCTGGTGGTCAACTGGCTGATCAAGCCCTTCACCATGGCTGCGCTGGGCGTTCTGTTTTTCGAAGTGGTGTTCGCAGACCTGATCGAACCTGCCGATGCGCAGCAATATATCGCGGGACTGATCCTGCTGGGGGCGGCCCCGTGCACCGCGATGGTGTTCGTCTGGTCGCAGCTGACCAAGGGCGATCCGGCCTATACGCTGGTGCAGGTGGCGGCGAATGATCTGATCATGATCGTCGCATTCGCGCCTATCGTCGCGGTGCTGTTGGGCGTGACGGACATTGCCGTGCCGTGGAACACGCTGCTGCTTTCGGTGGCGCTCTATGTCGTGGTGCCCTTGCTCGCCGGGGCTTTCGTGCGCCAGCGGCTGCTAAAGAGCCATGGCGGGGATGAAAGCGCGGTGTCCGACTTTACCGGGCGGATAAAGCCGCTGTCGGTGATCGGCCTTTTGGCGACAGTGTTGCTGCTGTTCGGGTTCCAGGCGGAAACGATTGTTTCGCGTCCTCTGCTGGTCGCGTTGATCGCGGTGCCGATCATTGTACAGAGCTATGGCATTTTCTTCATCGCCTATGGCTGGGCCAAGGCATGGCGCGTGCCGCATGCGGTGGCGGCGCCTTGCGCACTGATCGGCACTTCGAACTTCTTCGAACTGGCGGTTGCCGTTGCCATCGGGCTGTTCGGGCTGGGCAGCGGAGCGGCGCTGGCCACGGTTGTCGGCGTGCTGGTGGAAGTGCCCGTCATGCTGTCGCTGGTAGCCATCGCCAATCGTACCCGCGCCAATTTCCCGGCTGGCAGCTGAGCCGCGTCAGCCGATCAGCGCCGCCACCACCCAGACCGATCCCACCATCAGCACCACGCCTGCCAGATCGAGCAGAAAGCCCGCGCGCACCAGCCTGCCGATGGTCAGCCGCCCGGTCGCCCAGGCAATCGCGTTCGGCCCGGTTCCGGCAGGCAGGATAAAGCCCCAACTGGCGGCGAGCGCGGCGGGCATGGCGATCAGGATTGCGTCCTCTCCCATGCCCAGCGCCGCGGCAAGGCTGGCGACAATCGGGATGATCGCGCTGGCGGTGGCGACATTGCTGGCGAATTCGGTAACGGCGACGATCATCGCGACAATCGCCAGCGCCATCAGCAGCAGCGGCACCGTCTCCAGCGGCAGCAGCGCTTCGCCCAGCCATTGTGCAAGGCCGCTCGCCTGCATTCCCGCTGCCAGCGCCAACCCGCCGCCGAACATCATGATGACGCCCCATGGCGCGCGGTCGGCTTCCTTCCACACCAGCAAAGGGCGGCCCGTGCCGTCGGGCAGGACGAACAGAGCGAGCGCGGCGACGATGGCGATGGTGCCGTCGGTCCAGCTTCCTGCCGGCAGAAGATCGGCGACCCAGCGCTGCGTCATCCACGCGACAAAAGCGAGGGCGATGATCGGCACCAGCCGCTTCTCTGCGCTAGACCATGGCGCGTGATCGTCGATGCTGCGCCGCGCGGCGGCGACGTCAAACGGGTGCGCGGCGACATTCTGCACCTTGGCGATGATCAGCGCCGCCAGCGGCACTCCGATCAACACCACCGGCAGGCCATAGGCCATCCATGTCGCAAAGCTGATTTCCAGACCGATCATGTCGTCGAGCAATTGCACCGCGATCCCGTTGGTGGGCGATCCGACGATGGTGCCCAGCCCGCCGATACTGGCGGCAAAGGCAATCCCCATCGGCAGTGCGCCGTTGAGGCCTTCCTGTGTGGGTGCGGACAGGACATCCGTCCTGTCCTTGGCGGCACCGGCCCGCTCCCCCGCCCTTCCACCCGGAATTGTATCCTCAAGGGTGGAAGGGCGGGGGAGCGGGCCGGTGCCGGAGGTTTCGGCGGATGCCGGAACCGCACCCGAAAGCACAGCCAACGCCATCGGCATCATTATCAGCGTGGTCGATGTGTTGGAAATCAGCATCGAAAGGATCGCGGCGGACAGCATGAAGGCCAGCAGCAGCCGTGCCTGCCCTCCGTCCGAACCGATCGCTTTCAGAATCGCAAGGCTCAGCCGCCGGTGCAGGCCGGTGCGCTCTATCGCCAGTGCGAGAAAAGCTCCGCCCAGCAGCAGGAACAGGATCGGCGCGTAATAGGAACTGGCGGTGTCGCGCGCGCTCATCACTCCGCCCAGTGGCAGGATCACAAAGGGCAGCAGCGCGGTGGCGGTAAGCGGCACCGCCTCCGTCATCCACCATGCCGCCATCCAGATGACCAGCCCGGCAACCAGCCATGCCGAGGCATCCATCCCCTCGGGCGGAGCCGTCAAAGCGGTAAGCGCGAAGACCGCGGGGCCAAGTGCCAAGCCGATCTGGCGAACATTGATCAATGAAAAGGCCCCCGAAGCGTTATGTCCGGGGGCCTATCAGGCTTTACCTTGGGCACGCAACCGGGTGTCATTCGACTTCGCGGGCAGCCTCGCCTTCGGAATACTCGCCATCGCCATAGATCACCATGCCCGTGCGGATGCCTGCGCGGCGGGCGCGGTCGAGCTTTTCGCGGCGTTCGCGCACCAGCCTTGCGATGGCCGGATTGACCCTGATCGAAGGGCCGCCCGACTGGTTGAGGCTGGCTGCCGCGCCAGCACAGCTTTCGTATTTGCAATCGGTCTGTGTCAGGAAATTGTGCTGCGGTTCGACCTCTCCGCGTTGCAGATCGGCGATGTCGCGCTCCAGCGGCTTGTATGCGACAGCCTGTGTTCTCGTGACCAGATCGCGCACGTCCTCGCGCGCGAATTGCACCAGATGGGTGCGCAGCGCATCGCCGTTTGCGAAATAGAACGGCGCGGCCTCTTCGTATACGGGGCTGAGCCGCAGCCTGTTGCCCCAGCTTTCCACCCCGCGCAACGAGTTGACGAATTCCTCACCCGACAGCGCCAGCAGCGCATCGACATTGTCGCCGGTGTAGGCGAGCCGCTGGATCGACGGTCCGCCGATCACGCCGTGCCAGAAGCCGTAGATCACCTTGGGATCGCGCCAGTTGGGATAGACGATCCGGGTGCGGATATCGCGGGGCGACAGCTCCACCCCGGCAATCGTCACCAGCTTGGCTTCGTCCAGAGCGGCGCGGTTTGACCCGAATTGCCGCTCGTGCGGTTCGGCCAGCGGATATTCCTTCGCCAGCGCCTCGATCACCGCGACATTGTGCAGGTTCAGCCAGAAGGCGAGCTGTTCGTTACGCGGCAGACGGGTGATGTCCATCTCGCTGCCGACCCGTTCCAGGTCCGCGCGATATTCGCCAAGCGCGCTGATGATCTGCGGTGTCATGTAGGAAAAGGCGACCCGGTTTCCTTCGAGCCGATAGCGCGAGTCATGACCATAGACGCGGCGCGATCCGGTGTTGACCGCAATCGGTGTGGGTTGCTGGCGCAGGGAAGGGCCCATCGGCACCACAAACCATCCCAGCGCCTCGTCCCAATGGGCATAGTCGATCCGGTGTTCGCGGCGGTCCGCCGCCGGGGCAAACCGGGCGAAGGGCGATGCGGAGGCTTCGGCCGCACCTGCCTGCGCGGCGAAATCGATTGAAGAAGGTTCAGCCGCGAGTGGCGCGGCAAGGGCAGTGGCCGCCAGCAAGGCAGCGATCAGGCGAGGTTTCATGGCATTTCTCCCAATGCAGCATGTCCGACCAGAATAGGTCACCCGTCCACGTGACAAGGTATCACAATTCCCGAAAATCTCAATAAAGATCGGCTCTTGCTGCTGTCGCGCGTTACTCGACCGCGTTCTTGTTGGGCGGATCGCCGGGCAGGTCGATGTTGGAGAAGATCACCCGGCCCGTGGGAATGTCGCGCCGCTCCATCGTGTCGAGTTTCTGCTGGCGTTCGCTCAGCAACTGGGCTGCGCCCGGCGTCAGCCCCGGACGGCTGCTGGCGAGATAGTTCGCCCCGCGTGCACCGCCTGACAGATCGGCAACGTCCCATTCGCGGATCGAGGCGCGGGTCAATTGCGTCTGCTCAAGGATTTCGGCGACATCCTCTTTGGCATAGGACGCAATATGCGCGCGCACGTCCGCCGCGAAATCGGGGAAGTAGAAGCGCGCGGCATCCTGATACAGGGTCGACACCTCCAGCGTGTCACCATTCTTCTGCGTGCCGCGCAGCGAATTGACGAAGTCCTCCGCCGCCAGATCGAGCAATGATCCGACATTCGATCCGGTGAAGGCCTCGCGCTCCAGCGCCGGACCGCCGATCTCGCCGCGCCAGAAGCCGTAGATAACCTTGGGGTTGCGCCAATTGGCGAAGACGATCTTCTCGCGGATATCCTTCAGGCTCATGCTGACGCCGCGAATGTCGAAGATTGGTGCCTCTTCGAAATGCACCCCGTCCACCATGATCTCGCGCGGCTGGCGCACCGGATATTCGCGGGCGATGAATTCCAGCATGGTGACGTTGTGGAGGTTGAACCAGAACGCCAGCTGTTCGTTGCGCGGCAGGTTGGAGATATCGAGCGAGTTGGCGACTTCCACCAATTCGCGCCGGTATTCCGCTAAGCTGTCGGTCACTTCGGTGTTGAAGAAGGAAAAGCCCACCATCGAACCTTCGAGCCTGTAGCGCGAATTGTGCCCCTGACGCAGTCGCGTTCCGAGTGGAGCGTTGGATGCAAACGGTCGGCTGCGGGTCGATGGTCCCATCGAAACGACAAGGTTCTTGAGCGCGAAATCATAGACATCGTAATCGATCCGGTGGCGGATCGGGTCGGTCGTGGGGGTGAAGATTGCAAACGGGTTGCCCGCAGCTTCGGCGGTGTCTGCCTGCGCCTGCTGCTGTTGCTGTGCCAGCGCACCGCTTGCGGGAAGCAGAGCCAAAGCTGCCACCATCAGACATGCCGAATTGAAACGCATCGCAGGCTCCCTGCCTTCCCATTGCGCGCGGCAATATGCGCGAAATCGGCAATCGCTTCAACACACTGTCCCGCGCATTGGGCCCAAGAAAGAGGCCGCCCGGCTGATTGCCGCGCGGCCTTTCGTGTGTCGGCAAGCGGGGGGATTACTCGACTTCTTCCTTGTCCTCGGGGTCGCCGGGCAGCGAGATGTTGCTGAAGGTGACGGTTCCGGTGCGGCCTTCACGGATGATGCGCTGGAACTTTTCTTCGCGCTGTTGCAGCAGTTGGGTCATGCTTTGCGGGATGCGGAAGCTGACCTGCGTGCCGTCGGCGCTCTGGATGTTCTGATAGGTCGGTTCGCGCACGCCACCGGCCAGATCGGCGATGTCGTATTCGCTTACCGTGGTTTCGATCCGGTCCGTGCCGGTGAGCAAAGCCTTGGTTTCCTCATCGGCATACTCGGTGAGATGCGCGCGCAGATCGGCTTCGAAGTTCGGGAAGTAATACGGCGCCACGTCGCGGAACAGCTCTGACACTTCCAGCGTCGATCCCTGCTTTTGCGTGCCGCGTAGCGAATTCACGAAATCGCGAGCGCCGCGATCGAGCAGGCGGGCTACGTTATCGGCGTTGAAGGCTTCGCGCTGGATCGACGGGCCGCCGATCTCGCCGCGCCAAAAGCCGTAGATCACCTTGGGGTTCCGCCAGTTGGCGAAAACGATCTTTTCGCGGATGTCGCGCGGGCTCAGAGCGATGCCTTCGACCGTGATGAAGCGCGCTTCGTCCAGCGGCACGCCGTCGATCTTGATCTCGCGCGGCTGGCGCACGGGCCAGGCGTTGGCGATCTGTTCGATCATCGCGACATTGTGCAGGTTGATCCAGTAAGCGAGCTGTTCGTTGCGCGAGAGCGACTGGATATCGACCAGATCGGCGGTGCGCTCCAGATCCTGACGATATTCGGTGAAGCTGGAGATGATGTCCGCGTCGAGGAAGCTGAACATGATCCGCGAGCCTTCGAGACGATAGCGCGAAACGTGGCCGTACTGGCGGCGCGTGCCGAAGCTCGACGGAGGCGCACCGGCGGTTTCGCGCAAGCTGGGGCCCATCGAGATGACGAGGTTCTTCATCGCCTCGTCCCAGATCGAATAGTCGATCGTGTGATCGATCGGTGCATTCGAAGGGGTGAAGGTTTCGAAACGGGGATCGGGCGCATTGCCCTGAGCGAATGCGGGGGCGGTGCCAAGCACAAGCGCCGACGCGGCGATCGCGCTGGCAGCCAGTGCGCGGGGGGTAAGGCGGATCATTGCAAACGGTCCTTCCTGTTCGAGCGGCCCTTCTGCGATTGGGCCATTGCGGGGGGCGAGGGGAACGCCCCGCGCTGGATGAGGGTCAGTTGTGAGGCGGGGCCGGTCCAAGCGGGGATTTGCCCGACTGGAGGCGGGCGATGGCCGACCCCTTTGCCTCACACATCATTGTATAGATCACAATGGCTTGCGTTTGTTCCCGCCAATCGGACGAGTTTTGCGTTTTGTAGAAACGCCCATGTCGTTCGTCGGGGACGAATGGTGTTTCGGGCAAGAAAAAAGCGGGCGCCGTGTTTCAGGCACCCGCTTTTCCAATTCCGGTTTCCGGCCAGTTACTTGCCAGTTACTTGGGTGCGAGCACCATCAGCATCTGGCGGCCTTCGAGCCGGGGGAAGGCTTCGACCTTGGCGATTTCCTCGACATCTTCCTGAACCCGCTTGAGCAGGTCCATGCCGAGATGCTGGTGCGCCATTTCGCGCCCGCGGAACCGCAGCGTGACCTTCACCTTGTCACCGTGCTGGATGAACTTGTTCACGTTCTTCATCTTCACGTCGTAATCATGCGTGTCGATGTTGGGACGCATTTTGACTTCCTTGATGTCCTGCGTTTTTTGCGTCTTGCGCGCGGCGTTGGCCTTTTTCTGGGCTTCGTACCGGTATTTGCCGACATCGAGGAACTTGCACACCGGCGGGTCCGCGTTGGGGCTGACCTCAACCAGGTTCAGGCCCTTTTCATTGGCCTGCTCGACTGCTTCGCGGGTGTACATTACGCCGAGGTTCTCGCCTTCGTCGTCGATGACGCGGACTTTGGGAACCTGGATAAACTGATCGTAGCGAGGGCCGCTTTTTACGGGCGGGGCCATCGAACGCCGAGGTGGACGGGCTATGTGTGTTCTCCTGTAGTAGCCTGAGTCTTGATGCGCGCTACTTAGGGTTTTCGCGCGAGAAAAGCCAGATGAGTCTTGCCCTATGCCGCTCGATAGAGCGGAAATTGCACCAGCCTGCCCTTCGCGCTCAGCACCGCGTCGATGCGGTCTGCCGGGCTGAGGGCGCGCAGGATCTCCGGCGCGGCGGCGTCCATCCCGCCGGTGTAGGCGCCGAAAGCGGGCATGATCATGCGATCGGAACGGGCGGTGCTGGCGCTGCGGCTCACCACGCCGCAAGCGCGGGCGATATGACGCCCGCGCACCTGCACCCGCATCTTGGGATGGTAATGCCCCGACAATTCGGGCCGCGTCTCTCCCGCTTGCGCTTCGTGCCGCAGGATGATGCCGTTCACTTCAAGCTCTGACGCGATGGTTGCGCCGAAAGCGCGGCCCATCTCTTCGTCATGGTTGCCCGTGATCCACACCCAGTCGAGCGATCGCGTCAAAGCTTCGAGCATTCCGGCGGCATAGGGATCGAGCCGCGATGTACCCGCGCCATCGTGGAAATTGTCACCCAGCGTGATCACCCGCCGCGCATCGCATGCCTTCACCGCATCGGCGACCCGTTCCAGCGTTTCGCGGCTGTCATAGGGCGGCAGCATCTGGCCGTGCTTTGCATACCAGCTGCCCTTTTCCAGATGCAGGTCCGCCACCAGCAGCGCACGTTCACGCGGCCAGTAGAGCGCGTTGCTGCCCAGCAGCACCAGCTCTTCGCCCGCGAAGTCCAGCGGGGCGCCAGAATCAGATGGGAACGAAACGGGAACCATGCTGTGCGTCTGCCGCCTTGAGCGAGGTTTGGCAAGTGTCAAAGCGGGTGGACAGTCTGTCTGTCATGGGGCAATGCTGCGGGATTGACGGGATGGGAGTTTTCATGAGCGACTGGGCAGCACACACGGGCCGCGCAAAGGAATGGTTCGAAAGTCTGCGCGATCAGATCTGCGCCGCATTCGAAGCGATCGAGCGCGAGGCGGGATCGGATGCAAGCTTCCAATACACCCCGTGGAATCGCGAGGAAGAAGGCAATGACGATCCCGGCGGCGGGGTGCAGGGCCTCATGAAAGGCAAGGTGTTCGAGAAGGTCGGTGTCAACGTCTCGACCGTGCGCGGCAGCTTTTCCGAACAGTTCGCCAGCCAGATCAACGGGGCCAGCCCCGAACATCCCGAATTCACCGCCACCGGCATCAGCCTGGTCGCGCATATGCACAATCCGCATGTGCCTGCCGTGCATATGAACACCCGTTTCCTGACGACGCAGGCGGCGTGGTTCGGCGGGGGTGCGGACCTTAATCCGCCAATCCCCTATGAAGCGGACACGGAGGAATTCCACGCCTCGATGCGGGCGGCGTGCATGGCGCACAATCCGACCTATTACGAACGTTACAAGAAATGGGCGGACGACTATTTCTACATCCCCCACCGCGAAGTGCATCGCGGGGTCGGCGGGATTTTCTACGATCACCTCGAATGCAGCGATGACGCCGGTTTCGAGCGCAACTTCGCTTTCACGCAGGACGTGGGCAAGGCGTTCCTCGACATCTTCCCGAAGCTGGTGAGGAAGCGCATGGACAGCGATTTCAACGATGCCGATGTCGCGCAACAGCTTGAATACCGGGGGCGATATGCCGAATTCAATCTGGTCTATGACCGGGGCACGATCTTCGGCCTGAAGACCGGCGGCAATGTCGACGCGATCCTGATGAGCCTGCCGCCCAGAGCCACTTGGAGTTGATTCGCCACCTGGAGTTGAGGCGCGTCAGCCAAGCGGCGTGACGCGCACCCAGTCAACCATCATCTCGATCTCGCCCGCCTGAATGCGGTCAACCGTCGATTGCGGAAGGCCGCGATAAGGCGCGGCCACCGTGTTGACGGAAAACGGGTAGTCACCGCCCAGCGCGAAGTTGAGGATGATGTGCTTGGGCGTGTCGAACGCCCACGGCCCTGACCTTGCGACATCGCTGCGGGTCTGGCTGAAAAAGGCGGTGCCATCGACGGAGAAGGTGATCGCATCGGCCGTCCATTCGACCGAATAGACATGCCAATCGGAAACGCTGATCCCGGCAGGGAAGAAATACCGCTGCGACAGGCTGCCACCGGCAGAATAGCCGGGGCCGTGGAGCGCCGCGCTGGTCCATTCGGGCGCGCCGACATATTCCATGATGTCGATTTCGCCGGTTGCGGGCCATGTGTCATTGCCCAACAGCCAGAACGCGGGCCAGACGCCCGTGTCTTCGGACATCCGGATGCGGGCTTCGGCGCGGCCATAGGTAAAGTCGTATTTGCCCCGCGTGTCGATCCGGCCGGAGGAGAAATCGGCGTTGCGGTCGCTGCGTGTGTCCTGTCCCGGAGTGAAGATCGGCTTCAGAACCAGAACACCGCCGTCGGCGCCGCTCACGCCTTGGCGGATGGCGATGGTTTCGGGTGAATCGATATAGGCCTGCAACTCGTTGTTGACCCAGAAATCAGGGCCTTCGGGGGTCCACAATGTCCGGTCCAGCGCCGCTGCGTTGAATTCATCGGCAAATGCGACGGTGGAGGGCGTCGGGGTCGGGGAAGGAGTGGGCGAGGGTGTCGGGCTGGGCGCGCCCAGCGTCGCCGAAGGCGGCGAACCGCCTCCTCCCCCGCATCCCGCCAGAATGGCGGCCAGCATCAACAGCGGCAGTCTTTTCACCAGCTTCTCCCCTCGCCCATATTATTGTGAACGTTCACAATCGGGATACCACAAACGGGTTTGACAATAAATCCCGTAATCGCAGGTATTTGGAGGCGTCCGGGAACCGGGGCTGCGCCGAAACCTAGTCGAGCGGTTCGTAGACCCGCACCCAATCGACATACATCGCCACATCGCCCGCCTTGATCATGTCGACGGTCGATTGCGGCATGCCGTTATAGGGCTGTTCGATCATATTGGTCTTGTAGGGGTAGGCGCCGCCCAGCGCGAAGTTCAGGATAAGGAACTTGGGTGTGTCAAAGCGCCATTCGCCATACCGTTCGATCATCGGGCGGGTCGCGCGATAGGTCAGGCGGCCGTCGACCTCGAACAGGATCGCGTCTTTGGTCCATTCGATCGCATAGACGTGCCAGTCGGTCGCATCGGTGCCTTCGTCGAAGAAGAACTTGTTCACGATCGGCGTTTCGCCCGAATAGCCGGGTCCGTGCAGGGCCACGCCGGTCCAGTCCTTTTCGCCGACATATTCCATGATGTCGATTTCGCCGGTGTCGGGCCAGCGCCCGTTGCCAAGCATCCAGAACGCGGGCCAGACACCTTCGGCATCGGGCATCCTGATCCGCGCTTCGACCCGGCCGTGGATGAAATCGGCCTTGCCGCGGGTGTTGATGCGGCCCGAGATGAAGTCGGCATTGCGGTCTTCACGCGTGTCGACGCCGGGGCGATACACCGGTCGCAGCACCAGCGCGCCGCCGTCCGCGCCTTCGACATCGTCGGAGAACTGGATCGTGTCGGGACTGTCGACATAGGCCTGCTGTTCGTTGTTGACCCAGAATTCCATGCCCACGACGTTCCACTTTTCACGGTCAAGCTCACCGGCGTCGAATTCTTCTGCAAACACCAGCTTGCGTGCCTCTGCCGTGGCGGTGATCGCGTGATTGTCTGCGCTCGCGCCTGCGGCGGCGACGAATGCGACTGCGGCGATGGTCGAAAAGCGGGCAATGCCGTTCATTTTTTTCCTCATTTTGGCTGGATTGCCCCTACGATAGCAGGCTGACCGGACAGCGCCATAGCCGCAGTCGCAATTTGATCCGCTCACCTGTCTTATTGCTTGCCCCTTTTCGCAGTGCAGCACATATTCGGATGCTATGCTGCGCCAGTACGAACTAGTTGAGCGGGTCCTGACCTACGATCCCGACGCCGACGAGGCGTTGCTCAACCGTGCCTATGTCTACACCGTGCAGAAACACGGCAGCCAGAAACGCGCCAGCGGCGATCCCTATTTCTCGCACCCGATCGAAGTTGCGGGCCTGATGACAGACCTGCAACTGGATCAGCAGACCATCATCACCGCGCTGCTGCACGATACGGTCGAGGATACGCTCGTCACGATCGAGGATATCGAGGCGCATTTCGGCAGCGATGTCGCCCGGCTGGTGGATGGCGTGACCAAGCTGTCGAAGATCGAGGCCATGCCCGAAAACGAGCGGGCGGCGGAAAACCTGCGCAAGTTCCTGCTGGCCATGTCCGAGGATATCCGCGTGCTGCTGGTGAAGCTGGCGGATCGCCTGCACAACATGCGCACGCTGCATTTCATCAAGAAGCCGGAGAAACGCCAGCGCATCGCGCGCGAGACGATGGATATCTATGCCCCGCTGGCAGAGCGGGTGGGCATGTATGAATACATGCGCGAAATGCAGGCGCTGGCGTTCAAGGAGCTTGAGCCCGAAGCCTATGCCACCATCACCAAGCGACTGGAGCAATTGCGCGGCCGCGACGGCGGGCAGGTCGATGCGATCGCGCTCAAGATCAAGCAGGCGCTGGCCGAAGCGGGTCTGAAAGTCGAAGTGACGGGCCGCGAAAAGCATCCCTATTCGATCTGGCAGAAGATGTCCGAGCGCCACGTCAGCTTCGAACAGGTGACCGACATAATGGCGTTCCGCGTGATCACCGAAAGCGAGGCCGATTGCTATGCCGCGCTGGGGGTGCTGCACACCACGTGGCAATTCCTGCCGGGGAAATTCAAGGACTATATCTCCACGCCCAAGACGAACGGTTACCGTTCACTGCACACATCGCTGATGTATGAGAATTCGATGCGGGTGGAGGTGCAGATCCGCACCCGCGAAATGCACCGCACCAATGAATTCGGGCTGGCCGCGCACTGGGCCTACAAACAGCATGACAAGGCCGATGGGCAGGTCGGCTGGCTGCGCGACCTGATCGAAATCGTCGATGCCAGCCACGATGCCGAGGAACTGCTCGAACACACACGGCTGGCGGTCTATCAGGATCGCATATTCGCCTTCACGCCCAAGGGCGCGCTGTTCCAGCTGCCCAAGGGGGCGACCGCGGTCGATTTCGCCTTTGCGGTGCACACCGATCTGGGAATTGATTGTGTCGGGGCGAAGATCAACGGCCGTCACATGCCGCTGCGCACGCAGCTGGCGAATGGCGATGTGGTTGAGATCATCAAGGGCGCCAATGCCGAACCGCAACTGTCCTGGCTCGGCTTTGTCGTCACCGGCAAGGCGCGCGCCGCGATCCGCCGTTCGGTGCGGATGAAGGAACGCGACGAGGTTGCCGAAATCGGTGCCAAGCTGTTCGATGAAATCGCGACCCGCGTCCCCGCCCGCATCGGCAAGAAAGCGATCCGCGCGGCGGTCGAACGACTGGGCATGGACGAGCCAGAAGACCTGATGTTCGCCATCGGCGCGGCCAAGCTGACCGATCGCGAGGTGATGGAGGCGCTGGTTCCCGGCTGCACATCCGAATTCGAAGAGGATGAGGACTGGCACCAGCGCGAACGCCAGATTTCCATTCGCGGGCTGACGGCGGGGGTCGGTTTCGAACTGGCGCAATGCTGCCACCCGGTGCCGGGCGACCGTATCGTCGGGCTGAGGCGCAAGGGTGAAACCGTGCTGGTTCACGCGATCGATTGCCTTGAACTGGCCGACGGGGTGGATGCCGACTGGCTCGATCTTAACTGGGGCAGCCGTTCGCATGGCGCGGTAGGGCGGCTGGCGGTGACGCTGTATGACCGGCCCGGAACGCTGGCGGAAATGGCGGGGATCTTCGCCCAGAACAAGACCAATGTGACGAGCCTGGTGCAGACCCAGCTTGATCATCCTTTCACCACCTATGAAATCGACGCCGAAGTGCAGGATCTGGCGCACCTTACCCGGATCCTGTCGGCCTTGCGCGCCAGCGACGCCGTGGCTCAGGCTGACCGGATATAGGAGGCAGGCATGGCGATCATCGGTTTGGACCATATCCAGATCGCCATCCCCGCAGGGGCAGAGGACCGCGCCCGGCAGTTCTACGGCGAATTGCTGGGAATGCATGAAGTGCCCAAGCCCGACACGCTTTCGCCCACCGGCTGCTGGTTCGAACGCGGCGGGGTAAGCCTGCATATCGGGGTGGACCCGGATTTCACTCCTGCGCGAAAGGCGCATCCGGCGTTTCTGGTCGATGATCTCGCGCGGCTGCGCACCCGGCTTGAGGGTGCGGGATACGATTGCCGGGATGACAAGCCGGTGGAGGGCTATTCACGCTTCTTCGCCTTCGATCCCTTCGGCAATCGGGTCGAATTCATGCAAGCCGACACCTACGATGGTTAAGCCCGGGTTTACCCGGATTTAATCCCGTCCCGCTATCGCCAGACGGTTGCCGTTGCCCATCGGGGCGAGGCACGCGACCGGAGAACTGGCCAAGTGAGTGCAATCGATCACGATTTCGATCTGGAGGACGCCGTCCCCCTGACTCTGCCTGACGAAGACGCAGGCGGCGCAAGGGGCGCACGCGGCACGGCGCGCGGCGGATGGCTGGCGCGGCTTTCGGTAGCCGCCAAGCTGAACCTCGCCGTGTTCGGCAACACCATCGTGCTGGCGCTCATCGCCGTCGTGATGCTCGCCGGGACATGGCAGCTGGCGCAGGGCGGGGAACGTCAGGCGATTCTTGCCTCGGTCGAGGTGCGCACCAACAACGCCGCCATCGCGCTGGTCGCAGCAACCGACGGGCTTGATGCAGCGGCAGCGGGTGACGCGGAGGGGTTGGCCAAAGCCCGCGATTCCCTACGCACTGCCCATGATGCGCTGAAAGACCCGGTCGATTTTGCCGGTGATCGCATGCCCGCCGATCTGGTGCCGGTGATGCAGGGCTTCCTCGCCACTGTCGATGATCTGCGCAGCGATGCCGATCGTCTCACCGCGAACCAGCGAGAAATCGCCGCGCTGCGTGCCGAAACGCAAGCCGCCTATGCCGATATCAGCGGGTTTGCGGTGCAGTTCCATGATCGCGCCGCGCAGGGTGCGGACGAACTGTTTGCCGCCATCACCCGCTTCCTGCTGACCTTTGTCGTTCTGACCGTGGTCGGGATTGCCATTTCGCTGCTCGGTGCCCGCCGGATTATCGGCGATGTCACCGGCATGATCACCGCGATCACCGGTTCGATGCAGCGGATCGCCGCAGGCAAGACCGACAGCGAGATTCCGGGGCGCGAGCGGCAGGATGAAATCGGCGCGATGGCACGCGCGCTGGGGGTTTTTCGGCAAAGCTCGCTTGAACTGCGCGATCTCAACCAGACCCGCGCGCGCGATGCCGAAGCCCAGCTTGCCCGGCAGCGCGAGCTGAGCGAGCAGATGCGCGCCATGCGGCTCGAAAAGAGCCAGCTGCTCGACAATATGGCAAGCGGTTTCGAAGTGTCGGTGGGGGAACTGATCACCGCCGTTTCCGCCGCGTCGGAACAGTTGAAGGCGACGTCGCGCCAGATGGTCGATCTGGCCGAGGATTCGAGCGAACAGGCCGACAGCGCGAGCGCAGCGATGGAAGAGGCGACAGCCAATGTCACTGCCGCCGCCGCCGCGACCGACGAATTCGCGCTCTCGATCAGCGAAATCAGCCGCCAGGCCTCTGCCTCGGCGCAGCTGGCGCGCGGGGCGAGCGAGCTTGTCACCACCGCCAACACCAAGATGAGCGACCTGTCGCAGGCGGCGGTCGAAATCGGCGAGATCGCCGGGCTGATCCAGACCATCGCCCAGCGCACCAATCTGCTGGCGCTCAACGCCTCGATCGAGGCGGCACGCGGGGGTGAGGCAGGGCGCGGCTTTGCCGTGGTTGCGAGCGAGGTGAAGGAACTGGCGATGCAGACCAGCAACGCCACCAGCAGCGTGACCGAGAAGATCACCGCGATGCAGGAATCGACCCGCTCCAGCGCCAGCGACCTGTCCGGGATCGTCACCCGCATCAGCGAGCTGGAACAGGCCGCAGTGATGATCGCCAGCGCGGTCGATCAGCAATCTGTTTCGGGCGAGGAACTGGCGCGCAACATCGACACCGTCGCCGCCGGATCGGCGCAGGTCGGCAAACGGCTTGAGGCGCTGCGCGGCGCAAGCGAGGAAACCGGAACCGCCGCTGATGATGTGGTGGCAAGCGCCAATGCGCTGGGCGCCCATGCGGAGGAACTGCGGGCGAAAGCCGGACGCTTCATCGCCGACGTGCGCCTGTCTGCCCGCGAACTCGAAGCGGGCGGGGTGGAACTCTAAATCTAGAGCGGGGTCACCGAGACTTCTATCTCGTCGCCGGGGGCAATGTCTTCCGCGCGCATCACCTTTTTGCTGACGAGCAGCGTCCAGGCATCTGATCGCTTCGACATCTCATCCAGTTTCATCGGGAAAACCGAGGTTTTCCAGGACGTCTTGCCGATGACGGCTGTAACTTTGATCGATCCGAACCCGCGCTGCCTGCCATATTCGAGCCGGTGCATCAGCGCGTGACCCGCCAGCGCTTCAGCTTCTTCCCCGCCAAAATTGACAAAGTGGTACACTCCGCGTTCCCCTTGCCACTGGCGCAAGGGAAGGGTGGCGGCGACGGTCTCAGTCACTCCTCAACCGCATATTCAAACGGCCGCACCGGCACGGGGATGTTGCAGATGTCCGCCCCGCCTGCGGGCACAATGAAGAACGGATCGCGGCGGTTGGCGCGGGCCTCGGCATACCTGGCGAAGGTTTCGCCTTCGGTCGAAAGGTATTCGAACAGCGGACGCTCGTCTTCGGGCAGGTCGGCAGCGACGCGCACGGACAGGATCGGGGTGCGTTTGTGCGCCTCTTCCTCGGTGTAGAAGCCCAGCGCGCCCGACCCGCGCGGCAGCGAGGAGAGATGCTCCATCCCGCTGATCACCCGCCCGACCAGCGCGATGTTGCGATCAAGATGGCGCGGCGCATGGCCGATAACGGTGTATAGCTCCGCGCCCGATCCTGTGTCGGGCGAATAGTTCCGCCCCACGCCGACCATGCCGTAGCAATGGACGGGCCACGCATCGAAAAGGTCACCAAATGCAACCGGCCAGCCCAGATACGCGAGATTGAACTGTGAATAGGGATCCCGCGCCAAATAGCTCTCGGCTTTCCGCATTTGCTCTACGGCATCGCTATCTGCGGGAGCGTAGACGGCCCAGCCTCTAGGGCCCTCGCCTGCTCCGCTGGAGAAGGCGCTGGAAAGAACGCTTGCGAACTTCTCGCGCATCTCGTCGTTTACTGGGACGACATACTCATCCTCCCCCATCACCTTCAGCCCCTCCGGCAGCGACTTTGCCTCGCCCGCCGCTTCGGGGTTGTCGTAATTGGGATCGCCCCATTGGGTGACATAATTGTCCTGTACCCGGTTGACGCTGATCCCGTCATACCAGCCGCTTCGCGCGAACAGGCGGATATTGTGGACCCAGCCTTGCGAGAAGGGCGCGGGCATCAGCTGGATCACCACCGTCCGCTCGTTTCCGTCGGCATCGGGCGCGAGCGTCATCACCAGCAGATCCTCCGCCGGAATTTCGATCCATTCCTCGGGCGCAGCCATATTGACGATCTCATTGGGAGACGGAGCGGGCGTTTCCGTTTGCGCGGATACGGGCGCGGTGACAGGCAGGGCGATGGCAAGCGCGGCGACGGCGACCAGAAGCGTGTTTTTCATGCGCGGCAATGTGCCACCCGATCAACGCTTGCGAAAGAGCAACCTTGCGTCTATCCGCGCCGTTCTGTCCCAGCCGGGACAGATGGAGCAGTGGCCGAGTGGTCGAAGGCGCACGCCTGGAAAGTGTGTATACGGTAACCCCGTATCGAGGGTTCGAATCCCTCCTGCTCCGCCACACACCCCTTGCGCCGGGTTCCTGCCCCTGACCTCTATTGAGGCGCTGATCCGTCGATCGTTTCGGCCCGTGTCTTCAGCGCCGCGTTCATCGCTTCGAACCCAGTCATGATCTGCTCCTTGGTAAGGAGATACAGCAGGGGCGCGGCGAAGCCGTAGATCCGTTCGTCATGGTCGACCCGGACGCGGCCGTTTTCGAGCTCGGTCAGGCGGAAGGTATGGTCGCCCAGCGCGATCCAGCGGAAATAAAACGCACCGGTCCAGGTGAATTCGCGATGCTCACGGTAATCGGTGACCTGCGGAACAAAGACATGCCGCTTGCCGCTATCCGTGCGCGGGCGGACCTCGAATGTCGCGCCCGGCGCGATCCGCCCCCGCGCATCGGTGATGAACGGATTCCATTCGTGATAGCGGTCGAGATCGACGAGGATATCCCAGATGCGTTCTTTCGGGGCGTCGATCTCGATCTGCGTTCGGATGGTATGGCTCATGGGCGGCTCTCCGGAATGCGGCGCTGGAGGAAATCGACCTGCTCGGCGATCACCGCGTCGAAACACGTGCCAAGATAAACGTCGAAATGGTCGCAATCATGGGCGCGGAATTCGCAGTCGGGGATTTGTCCGGCGGCCTTTCGCGCCGGTCCGAAAGGCGTGGTTTGATCCCGTTTCCCGGCTTGAATAAGCACGGGGCAAGCAATCCGCGCGGCGCGCCTGCCGGGGGAATAACGCATCGCCTCGACCAGACTCAGCGCGGTAACGCGATTGTGATCATCGAAATAGCCGCGCCATTCGGCAGAGGGCAGCATCGCGACCAACGCGTCATGGGCACCGCGGGTGGACATGGCGCCGAATTCGCCAACCGGGGCAAAGGCCTTTATCATGTGCCGTCTGCCGAACAGGCTGAGGACGGCGTCGGCGATGATCGCAAAGGCCATTCGCGGGAGCTTGGCAATCGGCAAGGCCAAAGCGGTGGCAAGCCCGCCGATATGCGGCACCTGCGCGATCACGCCGGAGAGGTCGTCACGCTCCGCCGCGATGGCGAGTACATGCCCTCCGGCGAAGGAGGAACCCCACAGGACAATCCGGCCGTAACCGAGCGAGCGGGCATGTGCGATGGCCGCGCGCCAGTCTTCGTGCTGCAAACTGACCTTTAGCAGACCGCGTGGCTCGCCTTCGCTTTCGCCAAAGTGGCGATAGTCGAACAGCAGCACGTCATATCCCGCCGCCCGGTAAGCCTTTGCATAGGCATCAAGGCCGTAGTGCCGCGTTCCGCCAAACCCGTGCGCCATGATGATGCAGGTGCCTGATTGCGCGGAGGTGTCGGAATAAAGCCATGCCGCGCAGCGAACGCCGCCCGATGCGAAGGAGATGTCCTTTCGCATGGCGCTCAGCCCTTGGAGCGCAGGCGCGATAGCTGGATGCCGACGATCAGGAAGATCGCGCCGAAGGCAAATATCCACTTGATGATCGAGGCGGTGGTGCTGATCGCGGTCAGCGGGGCAATCACCATCTGGTAGCCGTCCCCGCTGAGGAACTGGTGCTGCAGCCCGTTTTCGAACCAGTCGCAAAGCCCGGCGACAAGCGGGAATGTCAGCACGATATTCCACCGGTCGGACAGTCGCGCCGCATCGAGGCTGAGCGCGAGCGCCACGCTGAGGAATATGGTGTACCAGACCCAATGGATGTCATCGAAGGTCAGGTGAGCGTGATAGAATTCCATCACCCCTTCCGCTTCCCATGCGGCGAAGGTCTGGCGATAAACCTCGGGCGTGAAGCCTGTGACCTGCAAGCCAAGCATGCGTTCGGTCACCAGCGGCTCGACCGTGATCGCGATGATCACCTGCGAAACCAGATAGATGCTGCCGAACAGGAAAAGCAGGCCCTTGTGCGACAGAAACTCACGTGCGGATTTAAGGCTCGGCATTTGGGCCATCGCGGCCTCCCTTTCTTGTTTTGCGCAGTCGGCGCGCATCCCATTGCACTACATATGTAGTTAGTTAGGCGATTCGCCTTGCGTCGTCAACTACATTTGTAGTAACCGCCTTGGTATGGACATGAATTCAGCCCCCTCCCGCACTGATCGTGTAACCCGCGCCGCCGTCGAAGTGCTTGGCCTCAAGGGCGCGGCCGGCCTCACCCATCGTGCGGTAGATCGCCATGCGGGGCTGCCCGAAGGCTCCACCAGCAACCTGTTTCGTACCCGCGATGCTTTGGTGGGGGCCGTATGCCGGTTTCTTACCGAGCACGATCTGACCACCCTCGCAAAGGCGGAATCCCGCTTTGACGCCGTGCCGATCACCCATGCAGACGCTGCGGCAGAACTGGCCCGGATCATCACCCGCTGGAGCGACCAGGAAGCCGTGCTGACTGCCGCGCGGCTGGAAATCTTCCTGATCGCACGGCGCGACCCGCGGCTCGCGGCTCAACTCGATCAGGTGCGAAGGAACTTTAGGGACCGCGCAGGGGAGTGGCTGGAACGGCTGGAACCCGGTGCAGGCCGCCATGCAGCCTTTCTCATGGCGGTAATCGAAGGGCTGACCGCCAATCAATTGCTCCACGCCAGTAACCGGATGGGCGGGGAAGAAATCACGTCCTCATTGGAGAGCACTTTGCGCTCGGTCATGACCAATGCATGATCGGGTGCTGGAAGCGGTCTGGCTGCTTTCCCATCCGGTGCGTGGCGCCTTCGATCTTACCTGAGTGGCCCTCCGAGTACCTCGTCGTAAATCGACAGATAGGATGCCGGCGCTTCGACAGGGAACAGCCAGCCGCCAAAGCTTGCGAGATAGATTGTCGCAAACAACGCGCCGCTGATCGGAAGCAGCCAAGCCAGCTTGCGGTGACCCCGGAATGCCAACCACGCGCCAAGGTGGGTCATCAACGCGACGATTGCCAGGGTGTAGTAAGGATAGAACAGCCATTTCGTAACGGGATGCTGCAGAGGGGTGGCGACCCAGTCGAAGTTGGTCGGAAGCTGGTTGATGTATCTGCTCGCCAGCGCTGCGCTGCCATGCAGCAAGATAAACAAGGCCAGATATCCGCCGCTGGCCAGTTGCATTGTGCCCCAGCCAAGACGCTTGTTGCCCCCGGCCTTGACCCGCCTTCGCGCAAGGACAACTCCCAGGCCGATCTGGCTCAGTAGAAGGGTAACGAGAGATATTTCGGATAGGAAAGGCCGATAGGTCCATCGAACCATATCGAGCGCAGCATCATGAGCCGCCGGCCCCGCCACAGCAAACAGATGCGCGACCACGTGGGGGAGCAAGAATGCGAGCAAGATGATCGCATTGAAACGATGCAGCCTTCTTATTCGCTGCAATTTGATCCGGCTGAGGTCCAATGCCTTGGTTGTAGAGGTGCCCGGCGGCAGCCTTGCGGAACTTCCTTTGCGCCGCAGATCGTTCGCTCGCATCTCATTGTCGAGCGCAGCGACTTGGAATTCCTGACTGTCTCCGTTTGTCGCGGGCATCAGTCTTCACCCCCACGCTTTGCACGAGTATTTTGTTCGCATACCGGTCGGGGGAATATCTGCGCACGCTCCGCATCTGAGAGCGTAGCCCCCGAAGCGTTGAAGTTCGCGTCGAGGCTTTCGCTGGGCCAGATCTGCTGAAGATGCTCGACTTCGTTGCCTGTAAATTGGTTGATCTGAAGGTCACGGCCCACCCAGCAGGTCGTGGAAGCGTGATCTTCAACACGCACCAGAACATCATCCATGTAAAGGTAAGTCCGGTGCCCCATGAAAGTCGGCGGTGAAGTGGCTGGGTCGAGCAACTGAAACAGAATGAACGAGGGCTCGATCTGATCATCGCCAACCAGTTCGTCGATGTGTCGCTTGAGATATCGGTACAATACGCGGGGCCGAAAATATCCCGGATCCTTCCCGGTGCGGCGTCTGATTTCGTAACCGCAGGCCAATTCGAGCTTCTTGTGTGAATCGTGATAGTCCGGCGTAAAGCCGTTGCCGTCGATAAGGCTTTGCTGCGCGGCGACCAATGCTCGGGCAGACGCGGGCATGACTTCAACTGCACAACGCTTCCAATCGAACCTCTCGGCCTTGGCGGCTGAGACGGGCATCGCGAGCGCAAGCAGCGAGAGAAAAGCCCACGCCGCTCTGGCCGTTCGACCGGTTGCGCGACTGACGCTTCGTGTTTCCAGATCCGCCGCTGGCACAGCTGCCTCCCGGAAACTCATCGTGCCGATTCTGGGCCTGAGATCGTGAGATTGGCGAAGTGGGCCCTTGTGCCGTCGCCCACCCACAGGCCGATTGCACCGCGATGATCGGCACGACGCAGATCATCGATGGCCAGCGCCAAGGCACCGTCCACAAAGGCCTTCAGGTTTGAACCATCAATTTCCAGACGAAGGCGATGCCAACGACCGAGCGCAACATTGGCGGCCTTTTCATAGTGTGCGGGCCGCACGGCTCGCGAGTCTGCGAAATGGAAGCCGGGGTGAGCAATGTACTGGATCGCGCGCACGTCGCGGGGCGAGGGTGGTGGCGGTGTATTGGCAGTCCCGTTCGACATGCGCAGATACACCGCTTCAAATGCTTCGCCGTCTTCCGTCAGGTGGAAGGCGATACCGGCGAAGCCTCTGGCATCCTTGCCGCCTCTCCCGTTGATTTCTGCGGCAATGTCGACCTCGATGACCCCATTGGCAAAGGGCACGTCAAGAACGGCGAATGTCGGTCGATTGCCGCCAGCTCCGGCAAGCTGCGCTGCCTGTTCTTCTTCCGACAATTCGATCCGCAGGGCCGGACGGCCGCCATGCACCGCCTGAGTGGTCGTCACCCCAAAGAGGCGGTCGAACTGTGCCGATCCGTGGGACGGCGCCTCATCCGCCAGCGCGGCACCGGCATTCACGGACAAAAGAAAACCTGCAGCGATTGTGAGATATCTTGGGAACATGGGGAACTCCGATGATTGTTGTTCAAGCGGGCGGCTTGTCGCTTGCCGGCTTGCGAGGGACGGGTAGGGACCACTTTGTGAAGGGCGTACCGGCGTATGTGACTTCGCCTCGAAACTGCGCCCCCAGCCGCAAGGGAACGCGCCGCGAGCGCGATTGCGGCAACAGGAAAGTCACCTCCCTGACATCGCGATGCGCCGACAGCCATGCCAGTGCGGTTTCGAAAACCAGACGGCCGAGAGAGAAGAATTCGGGCCGCAGGACCAGACCGAAGTCCCAGTCATCGCCCTCCTTCTGAAAACCGCCCCAGCCGGCATAGGTGTTGTCGATCAGGATTGCCCAGTGCCCCAGTCCGTCGCGATCCCAGCACTGCTCCTTGGCATGGACAAACGCCGCAATTCGGTTGTGATCCCAGCCATCGTCAAGCAACGGGAGATGCCGGGCGATCCGGCGATCCGACATGTGATTGAGCAGGACAGCTGGCGCAATCTTTGGCAGGCGCACGAAATCGAGCGCCGCTGCACGCGCCTTGCGATTGGTTGCAGGCTCATGCGTCACGGGAGGTCGCCCCTGATCGCTTCACCCAGTTGCTGCGGCGTTATCGGGTTCCCCTGGGCGGCAAACCCTTCGAAGATATTGGTGAAGATTCGCTCGTTGTCATGATCCACGGCGAGCGCACGCAGACCCCTTTCGCCGCGCAATTGATCGGCATCGAACAACCTTCCGCGCATGATCACCGCTTCCGGTCGCCGCAAGCAGCCGATCTCCATCAGCGGGTTGCAGCGATAAAGCACGAGATCGGCATAGCACCCTTCGCCGAGACAGCCGGCTTCGTCCTTGCGCCC
The DNA here is from genome assembly GCF_036322605.1 of Erythrobacter sp. Dej080120_24. Classification (GTDB taxonomy): domain Bacteria; phylum Pseudomonadota; class Alphaproteobacteria; order Sphingomonadales; family Sphingomonadaceae; genus Erythrobacter; species Erythrobacter aurantius. The sequence continues at coordinate 3,075,759 of NZ_AP027262.1, read as the reverse complement.
GAGTACTTCGGCGGGCGTGGCGGTTGCCGCCTTGATCGCCTTGAAAGGCGAAGCCAGTGCGCCGGCGAGAAGTTCGACTTCGTCGAGCAAGGACTGGCCAGGAATGTTGGTGAATATCCCTGCATCACTCCCGGCGACCAGCCTGACCCCTTCTTCGTCGAGGATCCGCGTGAATTCCATGAAGAACTCATGCTTCTGACGCTCGGGCAAGGCTTGCTCCTGTGCCCAGCGTGCGATCGACGGCCCGGCCACGAGCTGCGCCAGCGGCGGCATGGTTTCCGCTCCGCTGCGCAGGGCATAGGCTCCTCCCGATTGCGCCACCTCGACAAGATTGAGATGCGCGACGAGCGTGGGTGTGACGGTGCTCTTGGCCGCAGCGATGCGGCGCGCGAGGTCTCTGGCCCTCGCAAGATCGAGAGTGCCCTGAAGCCCGTGCCAGGCGATGGCTTCGATATGCTCTATGGTTTCGAAATCGTCCGCGAGGGCCATTTCGAATTCGAGCATGAATTGCGGCTGGCCATCGGCATCGAATTGCCGAGCTCCTTCCGGAGCGTGCCCGGTCAAGACCATGCCCAGCCGATCCGCCTCGTCACGAGCGGCAAGATAAGCCTCGGACGAAAGGTTCGAGTAGATTTTGAGCCGCCGGAATCCTGCGGCATACTGCTGCCGAACGGCTGCTTTGGCATCCTCGCCAGTCTCGACAATCTGATGATAGACTTGGCTATCAGGACCTTTGCTGTTGAGAATTGGGCCGCTGGTGTAAAGGCGCGGGCCGCAAACTTCCCCCGCTTCCAGCTGTTCGGCAAGCCGCAGGTGAAACGGCATTCCCGACATGTTCCGAACCGTAGTGACGCCGTGCATCAGATTGGCTGCCAATTCGGTCCGGTCCCAAAGATGGACATGCATATCGTGCAGTCCGGGAATTGCTGTCAGACCCGTGCCGTCGAAGACCCTTTCCGGTGTGCCGGGATACCCGTGGCCTTGCGGCAGGATGCCGGTTATCCGGCCATTTTCGACAATGATCGACACTTTCTCCGAAACGGCAGCGCGTTCGCCCCGAAAATCGATTGTCGTAACGTTGTCGATGACGAGCGGGCCTGCCCGTGGGGCGCAGATCACGCCTTCCGCCGGTGGGGGTTGAGCGGGTGTGGCAGCGGCGGCATCAGCCGTGCTGAAGACGCTGGCCATCGCCAACACCAGTTGGATCGGATGTCTCACAATCAATGCTCCGAACATGAGTTCGCGGCGCTCGCCGATTGGTTACACCCGATCGTCGCCGGCGGGCGGCGTTGCGCTCAGGATTTCGGCGACGCGCGCGCGCAGCTTTGGCAGGAGGTCGTCCTCGAACCAGGGATTGCGCGATAACCACATCCGATTTCTTGGGCTTGGGTGAGGCAGGACAACAGCGTCAGGAAAGGATTCCTTCCATCGGCAGATCAGTCCGGTCAGCGTCCCTTTGTGCTCAGGATATTGCCAGGCAACGGCATATTGTCCGATAATGATCGTCAGCTGAGTGGCTGTCATGCGCTCAAGCAGCTGCGACCGCCAAAGGCGTGCACAAATGTCGGGAGGAGGCAGATCGCCTGATTTGCCCGTTCCAGGGTAGCAAAACGCCATTGGAACAATGGCAAACAGCGCAGGATCGTAAAAGGCGTCCCGATCCACGCCAAGCCAGCTTCTCAACCTGTCGCCCGACGGATCGTCAAACGGGATGCCTTTTTCGTGAGTGATGCGCCCCGGCGCCTGACCTGCGATCAGGATCGACGCTTGGCTCTGCCATTGAAGGATCGGGCGCGGACCTTTCGGCAGATCGGAACACGTTGCACAGTCCCTGACTGCATTGAGCAATGCGGTGTCATCCCGATCTGCCGTCATGATCTTGCGCCTCTTGCTGAGAATGCCAAAGGGTCAGCCCAACTGAAGGCCGATGGCAAGAATGGCCGCCCAGGATACGAGGTAGGTCGGGGTCCGAAGATACGGCACGCCCAAGGCATAGACAATGTAATGCAGCACGCGCGCATAGTAGAACACCATTGCGCACTGACCGACAAAAGCCGCGTCAACCCGTTCAGGCAGCATGGACGCTGCCACCACGACCGCCACAAAGGCGGGCAGGGTTTCAACCATGTTGAGGTGAGCGCGCTTGGCTCGCTGAGCCCAAAGGGGTGGTTCGGGTTCTTGCGCGGGAAAGCCCTTGGGATAGTTATTGAGGAAGTCCCCGATACCCCACACAAACACCCGCGACAGGATATAGGGGACCCACATCAAGACGGTGAACACGCCCGATAGCGCGAGAAAATGGTACGCCTGTTCCATGTCCCGGCCCTCCTATTCCGCGAAGCCGTTGTGGATCGCCTCGAGCTTGTGCCCGAAGGGATCGCGCACAAACGCGGCGAAGACATCGTTGGAAGGATAGTCCGGGCGTGGGCCGGGTTCGCCCGCGCAGGCTCCGCCGTTCTGGATTGCGGCTTCATGAAAGGCCTTGACCGCTGCCGTGCTTTCGGAGCGGAAAGCGACGTGAGTGCCATTGCCCTGCGAATAGGCGGCCCCGTCGGCAGGGATCATGAGCAAGAACTGGACGGAACCTTTGCCGTAGGCGGCAAAGGCGGCGTTCGCAGCCAGGCAATCAAGGCCCAGACTTGCCAATGCCGGATCGTAGAATTTGCGAGCGTCCTCGATCGACGGGACGCCAAGGCTGATATGGTCGAGAATATTCATTATCGTATTCCTTTCGGGAAGGGATGGATGACGACGATCGAGGCCGTGGAGGGGGGACTGGGGCCGGCGCTGCGATCGCCGTCATCCGGCGCGCGGGGTCAGAGCGACGCCGCGGCTACGCTGCGGATCTGCTTCCAGTTCACTTCGGCTTTCGCGATCGTTCCGGCAGGGTCCCGCTGGAAAGCCTTGAGGATGTCTTCGTTCAGGAAGACATAGAGCTTGCCATTCACCACTGCTGCGTAGCGAGGGTCGCCGTCGAACTTCTTTCCGACTGAAACCCCGAAGGTGCAGTAACCGCCATTCTGCGGCGTGAAGCGACCGGGATCAGCCTGAAACGCATCAAGGTTTTCCTGAGACGTGAAGTAATAGGCGACACCGTCATGCACCGCAGTGAACTTGGCCGTACCCTCGATGCGATTGCCAAGGGTCACGAACGCGACAGGGTCGACGCCGTGCAGGCCGAGTGGAGCGCCCGCTGCGGTTAGACCATTGGAAACATTGTTTTCTTCCACAGCGAGTGCCGGGGATGCAAACGAAACGAGTTGGGCAGCAATAAGCGCAGCCAGAATTGGCTTTTTCATAGGTTTTCTCCAGGAGTTTTGGGTGGGGGTGAATTCGGCTGCTGTTCAGGCAGCCTTGGTCGAAACAACCGGGAAATCGATCTCGGTGCCTGCGATGTGGTTGAAGTAGTTCGTGAAGATGTTCATTGCGGTAGCGGCGATCAGCTCAACGAGATGGCCCGCGTCAAAGCCCGCGGCATAGAAGGCTTCGATCTCGGCGTCCGAGATCACGCCCCTGCGGCTGACGATCGCGCGAACCATTGTCACGATCGCACCATCGCTGCCGGCAAGCTCGCCGCCAGCGACAACCTGACGCATGTCTGCCTGGTCGAGCCCGGCCATCTTGCCCAGGGCAGTATGTGCCGAAGCACAATAATCGCAGCTGTTCTCGCCCGCTGTTGCAAGCGCGATCAGTTCGCGCTGACCGGCCGAGAAGCGGCCATTACCGAGTGCGGCGCTAAGGCCGAGATAGGCGTCAAGCGCGGCCGGGGACTGCGCCATGGTGCTCATGATGTTGGGCACGCCGCCCATCTTGGCGCGGATTGCGCTGAACAACTGCGCTACCGCTTCGTCGGTGGTGTCCAGAGGTATTGAGGGAATTCGTTGCATGTCTTTCTCCTTGTTGCGGGGTGGACGCGGCGGAGATGAGACTCTCAGGACGGTCAGGCAATAGAGCCCCAAGAGATCTGGATTGTCGGCAAAAGCAACGAGACGGAGTGCAAATTTAAGCGGCCAGTTTGTCACGATATGCGCTCGGGCTCTCCCCGAACATGTTCGTGAATGCCCGAGTGAAGGCGGCTGGTGACTGGTAACCGATTCGCCCGGCAACCTCTTGCACCGAGATGCGCCCTTCGCGGAGCAGCGCACATGCCTTCTGCAACCGCCACTCCGCCAGATAGGTTAGCGGGCCACAGCCAACCAATTCCTGAAAGCGCGCCGCAAACCGGCTGCGTGACATGGCGGCTTCGCTTGCGAGCGCTTCGACCGTCCAATGCATTGCGACATCGCGGTGCATGGCCTGAATGGCGCGCGAAATCCTCGTGTCGCTGAGCGCCTCCATCAGTCCGGCGAGCTGCTGCGATTGGGAAGCGGATGAACGAACAGTTTCGATGAAGATGATTTCAGACATGCGGCGTACGACGGCAATGGAGCCCGGATTGTCATCAGCCATCTGCCGGGCCATCAGGCGCAGGGCCTCGTCAAGCCAGAACGTCGAACTGCGCATGCTCGCGCTGACATGGATCAGGCTGGGAAGTGACCGCAACAATGGATGGTCACTGCCTTCCGCGAATGTGAAATGCCCGCACATGAGCTGGGTCGCGGTATTTTCGCAGCCACGGCCAACCACAAACAGCGGGCCTCCCGAATAATCATTGTCTTCCATGACCCGCTCCAGCCCGACCGGCTTGCGCTCGGGTGTGTCGGAGATGACATGCGCCGCACCGGCCGGGACGAGGATCAGATCACCCTGCCGCAGGTGGATCGGCGCTTCCTCTCCCGCGCGGACCCAGCATTGGCCTTGCATGGCGTAATGAAAACGAATGGTCGAGGCGTAATTCGGCACGCCAATCGACCACGGGCTGTTGAAGCAGGTTCGGAAATAGAACTGGCCTTGCAATGAGAGGGAATCGAGAATGTCGCTCAGCAAGTCCATCGGTGCACTCCAGCGGGTCTGTTGGGCAGGCGGGGCCAGCCAATCAGCCGGCCCCAAACCCGCCTCAGAAATTCCAGAGGACGCCCGCCAGTACCTGGTGGCGATCCCAATCGCCGCCATCGTTGCCGAGGTCCGAGTATCGGTATTCGATCCGTGTGCGCAGATTGTTACCGAACCCGTATTCGAAGCCGCCGCCAGCAAGCCAGCCATCGGCGTTGTCCTTGTCGCGAAGGGTCGGTTGACCTGCCTCGGTCAGGGTCGCCTCTACGCGGCTGTTCTGGTAGCCGCCGCGAAGGTAGAGCAAAGCGTTATCGGCAACGAGATAGCCGGCGCGGCCGGTGAATTCGAAAGTGTATTCGGGGTCGAGTTCGATCGAACCCGATGCATTGCCGAACTGCAGATCGTCTTCTGCTCCAACACCAATGGCCGCTTCGATGCCAACCCGCACCTTGGGAGTTGCGGCGTAATCGTATCCGGCGAAGAGCTGGAAGTAGGCTGCATCCTGATTCAGCTCGTCAGGGAGGGCTACGCCGTCCGCGAGATCGGGGCCGATTTCGTCGCGGCTATAGCCGGCGGCTGCCCCGACATACGGACCTTCGAAGTTTTCGGCCTGGGCGGGGTTGGCAAAAACGGCAAAGGCGAGCGGTGCGATCAGCAGCGCGCCAATTCGAGTATTCATTGTCATTCCTTTCTCAATCGCGCCATTATCGAGCGCTCGAAAGGGATCGGTATTGTCGGACGATATGCAACGCCGTGACGCGCGGTAAGGACAGCTTGCAAATCAACCGGGACGATCGGCAAAGAACGCGCTGTCAGAGCGCGGACTGAACTACGGGCCTGATCAAGGCTGCTCTTTGCTTCAGTCCTCGTCCGGCAGGGCCGGATAGTCGCAATATCCGCGTTCTTCCCCGGTGTAGAGCAGGGTGTAGTCCGGCTTGGCGAGGGGGTGCCCTTCGCGCAGGCGACGCGGCAGGTCGGGGTTGGCGATGAATGCTCGGCCGAATGACACGGCCTCGGCAGCGCCCTGTTCGATCAGCGCGCAGGCTTTTTGCGCGTCCAGCATGTTGTTGGCGATGACCGCTCCGGGGAAATGCCTGCGGATCGTTGCCAGCGTGCCGGGGCATTCGTCCCCCATGTCGACAACGTGGAGATAGGCGAGCCTGCGCTTCCCAGCAGCCTCGATAAAGGGGGCGAATGTCTCCCACGGCGAAGCGGTGTCCATGCCGTTGTAGCCATTGCCCGGCGATATGCGGAAGCCCACCCGATCCGGTCCGATGGCAGCGGCAATCGCGTCGAGCACCATCAGCGGGAAACGGGCGCGGTTTTCGGCTGATCCTCCGAATTCGTCGTCGCGCCGGTTGCTCGCGGGGTTGAGGAACTGGTTCATCAGATAGCCGCTGGCACAATGCAGCTCGATCCCGTCGATCCCTGCGGCCCGGGCGTTGCGGGCTGCAGTCGCAAACTCCTGCGCGATGGCTGGCAGCTCATCTGCCGTCAGTGCGCGCGGTACCGGGGTGGCCACCGGCGTTCCGTCAGGGCCGGGGACTTTGGCCGGGCAGGGCAGTGCGCTTGGCGCGACAATATCGGCTTCGTATCCCCGATTGGCCGGTACCACCACGCGGCCGCAATGCATCAGCTGCATCGTGATCAATCCGCCCTGCCCATGGACAGCGTCCGCCACCTTGCGCCAGCCTTCGATCTGGGCGGCGGAGTGGATGCCGGGTGTGCGCCAATAGCCTTTCCCGGCAGGGGAGGGCTGCACCCCCTCGGTAATGATCATTCCGGCACTGGCGCGCTGGCTGTAATAGCGGACCATGATATCGCCGGGGACATCGTCCGGGCCGGCGCGATCGCGGGTCATCGGCGCCATGACAATGCGGTTGCGGCAGGCCAGTGCGCCCAGGTTGAGCGGAAGAAAAAGAGCGTCGTGCATTCGAAAATAGATACCGCATCGGCATTGAAATGGCCATATGCGTTGTATAGGATCGCAAAAATTACGCACTTAGGGGAAGTCGATGAAATACCCGTTTGAAGGAAAGGTGGCGATCGTCACCGGGGCGAGCGGCGGAATTGGCCGCGCATCGGCGCTGATGTTCGCCGCATCGGGCGCCAGCGTGGTCGTATCGGACCTGCAGGACGAGAAAGGCCAGGAAACGGTCGATCTGATCACCGCTGCGGGCGGCACGGCGATTTTCCAGCATTGCGACGTGTCAGACGAAGCACAGGTCAAGCAACTGGTCGCGGCGGCTGTGACCAATTTCGGCGGCCTCGATTTCGCGCATAACAACGCCGGGGTGAACCGTCCGGGCAGCAACGAATGGCAGACCGCCGACTGGAGCCTGTCGCTCAACGTCAACCTGTCGGCGGTGATGTACTGCATGCGTGAAGAGATCGCGGCGATGCAGGAGCGCGGTGGCGGCGCCATCGTCAACACCGCCTCGGTCAACGGGCTGGTCGGCAATCCCAGCCAGCCGGGCTATGTCGCCAGCAAGCACGGTGTGGTGGGCCTGACCCGGTCTGCGGCCCTGCGCTTTGCCAAGGAAGGTATCCGCGTGAACGCGGTGTGTCCGGGCGTGGTCGATACGCCGATGGTGGAAGCGATTTCGAGCATTCCGCAATATCGTGAGGCGATCGAGAAGATGACGCCGATGGGACGCATGGCCCAGCCTGAGGAAATCGCGGGCGCGGTGCTGTGGCTGTGTTCCGACCAGTCGAGCTTTGTGACGGGGCATCCGCTGGTCATCGATGGCGGGGCGACGGCAATTTAGCCAGCCATCAACAGCGCAAGAAAAAGGGCCGGAGAGGATAACCCCTCCGGCCCTTTTCTATGTCAGGTCTATGCTGGCGATCAGAAGGTGAATTCGACGTTCACACCATAGGTCGCCGGATCACCGAAGATGATCTGGCCAAAGCCCAGCTGACCGTAGTCGATGCCGCGCGAGACGTATTCTTCGTCGAAGATGTTCTTGCCCCAGAACTGGACCGAGAATTCCGGTCCGCCGCCCAGCGACACGCCGTCAAGGCGCAGCTGCGCGTTGAACAGGCTGCGGGCTTCGGCCGATGTCGCCTGCTGGAACGGAGCGCTCAACGGGTTGGGGAAGAACGGAGTTTCCGAAGTGTAGCTCCAGCCGAAACGGGCCGTCAGGCGGGTGTCGCCCGATCCGATGTAGTCGGAATAGGTGATCCCGGCATTGGCGGTGTAATCGGGCGAGTTGCTCGGAGTTACGATCGAAGCGATGTTCTGGACCGTTCCCGTCACGTCGGCGCCGGGGAAGTCTTTGACGTTCTTGTCGACATAGCCGAACGCGCCGTCGATCCGCAGGGCATCGGTGACTTCGATCGTGCCTTCAAGCTCGAAACCGAGGTAGTTGATCTTGCCCGCGTTGACCACCTGCGTGCCGAAGCTGCCGCCACCCTGAATCGGGATCGGAACGGTCGACTGCAGATCCTTGTAGACGTTGTAGAACACCGCCGCATTGAGCCGGACCGGACCGAACTGGCTCTTTGCACCGACTTCGAAAGCGTCGATCTTTTCCTCGTTGAACGGGATCAGGCCGACGGCTTCGTTGATGTTGGCAGTGGTCGGATCGTCACCACGGGTCGACTGGCGCAGGTTGAACCCGCCCGAACGATAGCCGCGTGATGCCATGGCATAGACGTTGAGATCGGGATTGACCTGATAGTCGACGGTGATGTGGCCGGTCGGTTCAGAGAAGCTGGCGCTTTGCGTGTTGAGCGCGATGTCTTCAGCCGAGGTGAAGGGCGTGGCGCCGTTCTGGGTCCGGACAACCGATTTTTCGTCCCAGCTGTAACGCAGGCCCAGCGTGATCGCGAGCGGAGCGTCAGGCCCGCCCGGACGCAGCGTGCCCTGGCCGTAGATGGCGTAGGACTGGCTGTCGATCGAATAGCCAAGCGTCGAAGACTGCGCGACCGCGCGATAACGGGCCGGATTCGCTGCCTGGAAGACCGGGCTAAGCGGGCCGAAGTTGGAAAAGACCGTCTGGTTGGTATCGAGGACGAAGGCAAAGGTCTGAGGGTTCACCTCGCTGCCGCTTTCCTCGAAGTAGAAGCCGCCAAGAACCCATTCGAATGCCGTGCCGGAGCCGCCGACAATTTCGATTTCCTGGCTGAACTGTTCCTGTTCGCGATCGTTCGAGATCGCGAACAGCGGCTGGGTGGTGGTCGGAACGGGCGAGTTGGCGACAAAGTCGATAATGCCCTGCGGCGTTCCGGCGGGGAACACGAAAGGCAGGAAGCCCTCGGCCGCTGTGCCGGCAAATCCGTTGAACAGGGTACTGGTGTTGAACAGCGCGCCCTGAATCGTTCCGACCCCGTCGAGATCGCCGCTCTGGATAGTGTTGTCCCACCAGCGGAATGCGGTGGTCGACCGGATGGTGACCGTGTCCAGATCGAGTTCGAGGCGGGTCATGTTGCCATAGACCTTATCGTTCGAAAGTCCGGCATCCTGCAGGCAGATGCTGTCAAGCCGCGACAGCGAAACGCTGTTGGACGGGGCTCCACATTGCGGCTCAAGCGCGGTTGCGCCGGCCAGATAGGGGCCGACCGGAGCAGGTTGCACCTGGCTGAAGGTGTTTCCGTTCACCGTCACGTTGGGGCGAAACACCCCGTCACCAACCGCCGAAAGCTGCGCAGCATGCGGCACGGCGTCGATCGTGGTGTAATCGAACACATTGGTCAGCATGAGCTTGTCGCCAAGGTCTGCTTCGAATGCCCAACGCGCGCCGAAGGTCTTGTTGCTGCCCGGATCGCGGCCGTCGCGCGGTTCAAGCAGGTTGTCGACCACGCCGTCGCGCTGGTCGAACATGACGCCAAGCGTCATGCGCACGCCGCCAAGGTCGCCCGAATTCAGTATCGCACGTCCGTTGATTTGATCGTAATTGCCATAGCCCATGCGGACCTTGAGGCTGGCGTCATCCGACGGACGGCTGGTGATGTAGTTGATCGCACCGCCAGTCGTGTTGCGGCCGAACAGCGTGCCTTGTGGGCCGCGCAGGACTTCGATCCGCTCGATATCGGCGATAGCGAAAGACGCTGCCGCGGAACGGGCAAGATAGACGCCGTCGAGATAGATGCCGATCGGCGAATCAAAGCCGAGTGCTTCGTCAGCGGAGGTCGGGATACCGCGAATGGTGACGACGGCTGCGGTGGCGTTGGTGGTGCCGCCATTGACCGAAACGTTGGGAGCGATCGCCGCAAGATCGGTGGTTTCCGAAATGCCGAGCAGCTCGACCGTCTCTCCCGTCACCGCCGTGATGGCGATCGGGGTTTTCTGGAGGTCTTGCTCGCGCTTGTTAGCGGTGACGAGAATGACGTTGTCATCACCCTCCGCCTGCTCGCTGTCCTGCGCCAGAACCGGGGTCGCGCCCATTGCCAGCAAGCTCGTGCCGAGCAGCAGCCGGGACGCATTGCGACTGATCTTCATTAATTCCCTCCCTCAAAAACGCATTTTTGCATTGTTATGCGTGGTAGATCGCCGAAATCGTAACAAATGTCAATTTAGATTACGCATAATGCCGATTGAAAAATGCAGTAGACCAATGCTGCGTAAAATCACGCGCAAATTTCAGCATATTCTTTGGGTTTTCGTGCCTAAGCGGCGTTGTCCCAGGGGTGCGTATTGGTGCCACGCACGACGTAGCGTCCGTTGACCCGCTTCTGGAATTCACCCGCCCGCGCGCGCGGATTGAAGAACTGGCGATACCAGATTCGCACCTTGTCGAACGGTCCGTCGCCTTCGACCATCATCGGATTGAGGCACGGGCGCTTGTTCGCCCAGATTTCGAAGTCCTGCGCAAACGCGTCGACGCCCGCTTCTTCGTAGCCTGCGGCGAGCGCGCGGTCTTCTTCGGTCGGCTCGGTGTTCTGCACCTTGACCGACAGACCGTACCAGACCTTGACCTTGCCATCCTCGATCGGGGTGTGCGCGATCAGCATCAGCGACGGGAATTCGCCGATCATCTTGGACTGCAGGATGCCCGGACCGGTGTACCATGTGTCGTTGGTCATCGGCTCACCGCCGTCCGCGGCCAGCGTCTTGTGTCCTGCCGACAGGATCTGCCGCGCAACGTGCCCTTCGAATTCGTTTTCGAACAGCTCCATGTTGAGCGATCCGTGGACCGGTTCGAGGTGGCCCTTGTCGCAGATGTTGTCGATCACTTCCTGCGGGTGGCTGTCCAGCTCGCCCAGGCAGCGGACATTCCAGTTCACCCACGCCGGTTCGTCATAGCCTTCGAATTCGGGCAGGTCATAGTCCGGCTCGCCACCTTCCTCATCATACCAGAACCACAGGCAGCCGGCGCGTTCGACCAGCTTCTTGGTCGAAATGCAGGCGCGCTTTGGCGGAGCCTTGGGGGAATAGGGGATGTCGTCGCACTGGCCATCCGGGCCAAAGCGCCAGCCGTGATAAGGGCACCGGATGCTGTCGCCCTGAACGTGCTCACCATCCTTCACGACATAGGACGTGGTGTTCTTGGCAAGGTGGGTGCCCATGTGCGGGCAGTAGGCGCCGACCAGATGCGGCTTGCCCGATGCCCCGCGGTACAGGACGAGGTCTTCGCCGAAAAAGCGCACAGCCAAAGGCGTTTGCGTCGCATCGCTCGACAGGCCGATCATGAACCAGCCCCGAGGGTAGGTGAAGTCACCCAGGTTGTATTCTGCCGTCGTCGCCATTTCCCGTCCTCTCCGCGAATCTGTCTTTTCAGAACCCCGGAGTACTTTGCCACCGCAAATCGCGGCGGGCAAGGGAATTGAGCTTTGCTATGCGTAAAAAAGTACGCAAGCTTCTACGCAAATGCTATCTGGGACCCGTTATCCGCACGATCCGCGCATTATATTTGAGGGTCTTCACCGCAATCGAGGTTTCGACGTGATGCACGCCGTCAATCGAGAGAATCTGTTCCGATGAGATTTCGTGGAGGCGATCCAGCTCGTTGAACAGGCAGATCGCGGTGATGTTGAAGCGCCCCATCGTCACCATGACGGCGTTGATGGTGTCGAGCTCCGCAATCCGGGATGCAACCTCGCGCACGCGGTCGACATCGACCTGCGCCCCGATGAAGGCCATCTTGGTGTTGTCCGCCAGTTCGAAGCTGGTGATGGCCGTGAACGCGATCAGCCCTTCTTTCTGCAACCTGCGGATGCGGCCCCGAACCGTTCCTTCGGTGACGCCAAGGTCGGCTGCGATCTTGCGGTTCGAAGTTCTTGCGTCCTTCGACAGGATTTCGATCAGCTGGCTGTCGAGTTCGTCGATCTGGGGTTGGGTCACGATGCTTCCCTCGCTTCGATCGGGGCGACGTCGAATTTGTATTTGAGGATGTCCACCGCAATCGCGGGCAGCATGGACCGGATCCCCGAAACGCCCGAAAGCCGTTTGAGCATGAGGTCCGACAAATCGTCATAGTCCTTGAGCGCGACGAGCATATCGATGTCATAACGCCCCGTCACGAGATGGACGGCGAAGACTTCCGGGATCTTTGCCAGATCGGCGGCCACGTCTGCGGCGGCCCGGCCCTCAACTTCGACCGCGACCTGCATCAGCAGATTGTAGCCATGCGCGGAAAAGTCCGAGACCGCGACAACGCGCAGCTTGTTGGCGTCTTCCATCCGCTTGATCCGGGTGGAGACGGTGGCAGCCGTAAGCCCCAGCTTCATCGCGATCTGCTGGTTGGTCGCACGCCCGTCTTCCCGCAATTCCGCGATGATGGAGCGATCGATGTCGTCGATTTCGAAATTGCCTGTCATTGTTTACCGTAACTGCCGAAATTCTCGGCTGCAGGAAAGCGTCTGGTGCGAGCTATCGTCAATTCGTTTGCTCCTCGTGCAGCGACTTGCGGTCCGCTTCCAGCGAAAGCGCGCCGCGCCACAGCAGCAGCGCCCCCAGCAGACCGACGGGCACAACCACTGTCAGCGCCATGCGCAGGCCCTGGGCGCCTTCGCCGAAAGCCTCGCTCAATACGCCCGCCAGCCACGGTCCGATGACATAGCCAAGCAGGTTCACCGCCAGCATCGCGATAGCCGTGCCGGTCGCGCGCATCCTGTCTGGCAGAACATATTGCAGGCCTGCGTAGATGCCGACTGCCCAGCCTCCGCCGAACAACCCTGCGGGCAGCGCCCACAAGAGCGCGACCGTGAGGCTTTGCGCCCAGACCGTGGCGACGACTACGCCCGTGGCAACCGCCAACCCGATGGCGGATAGGACCAGCATTCGCGCATAACCGTTCTTCGCAATCCGGTCTGCCAGAGCGCCGAACAGCATCGCTCCGATCATTCCCGGAATGACGAAGGCCCCGCCGAACGCACTGCCGGCCTCGGCCATCGAAATGCCGTAGTTGCGGGAAAACAGCGTCGGTCCCCAGAAGCCGAAAGCGATGCCCGACAGGACGCCAATACCCATCCCGAACATCATGCCGCGATAGCTGCGCAGCCGCACCAGCTGCCGGGCGAGCGGGACAAACGGCAACCGCGCCGTCGCGGCTTCCGTCCTCGGCGGCTCGCGCACGATCAGCCATGCGACGGCGACAATCGCCAGGCCGATGGCCCCGAACAGCTTGAATGCAAACCGCCAGTCATGCATTTCGGCGATGGCAGGGCCGGCTCCGTATCCGAGCATCTGTCCGAAATAGACCGCCAGAGCCATCACCGCGAATGCCTTGCCGCGCTGGTCGGCCATGAAATAGGCGGCGATCACCGAATAGGCGGGCGCCTGAAATGCCGCTTCGCCCACGCCCACGCCGATGCGCGCGGCGGCCAGCGTTGCCGGGCCGGTCGCATAGCCGGACAGGATCGTGAACACGCTCCAGATCACGCATCCGGCAACGATGATCCGGATGCGGTTGGCGCGGTCGGCATAGATCGCGATGGGGATCGCCAGCGTCGAATAGAACACCGCGAAAGCCGGGCCCATCAACAGGCCCATGAACCCGTCCGAAACCCCGAACTCGGCCTTGATCGGATCGACCAGTCCCGCAAGCAGAAAACGATCTGCATGATTGAAGATGGCAATGCCCAGCAGCAGGATCAGGACGATCCATTTGTTGGGCAGGGCAGGCCGTGCTGCGGGATCGGTTTGGTTCATGCTCTAATCCCTCATCAACATGCCGCCGTTGACGTGCCACACCTGTCCATTGATCCAGCTGCCGTCGTCGGATGCGAGAAATGCCACCATTGCCGCAATGTCATCGGGCTTGCCCAGCCGCTCGTGCGGAACATGGCGCAAGGCCTGTTCGACCTGCTGATCGGTCATGTGGATCTTGACCGCTTCGGTCAGCACCACGCCGGGGCAGATGACGTTGGAGCGGATGCCCTTCTTCCCCCACTTGCTGGCCACATGGCGGGCAAGCGCGTGGATCGCGTTCTTAGTCATCGGATAGGCGACCTGCCACGGGCTGCCGCCTGCCGCCGCGCCGGAGGAGGTGTAGATCATCGCTCCGCCGCCCTGTTCCAGCATCACGGGCAAGGCAGCCTGCGTGGCGATGAAATGGCTCTTGGCGTTGATCGAGAAGCTGCGGTCGAGCACGTCGAGCGAGCAATTGAGCGCGTCGATGTCGCCTTCCGTCCCGCCGGCAAGGTTCGAATGGTAGAAATCCAGCCGGCCGAATTCCGCGAGTGCCGCATCGACAATCGCTTTCTGGCTTTCGGGCGAGGTTCCGTCGAGGTCCACTCCGATCGCCTTGCCGCCGTCCTTGCGGATCTGATCGGCCACGCTGCGCGCCCAGTCACCTTCGATATCGCCGACAACGACGCTGGCGCCCTCGGCTGCGAGGCGCACCGCAGTCGCAGCGCCGATACCCCGGCCCCCGCCTGCGACGATGCCGACTTTGCCTGACAAACCTCTCATCATGCTATTCCTTCCGGTGTTTTGCCGAACCAGGGGGCTGCCCGTTCGAGCTGTCCGGCCAGCCGCAGCAGGCCGGCCTCGTCGCCGTATCGGGCGGTGAACATTGATCCGATCGGCAGTCCCTCTCGGCTCTTGCCTAGGGGAACCGACATGCTCGGCTGTCCTGTGGCGTTGAACAGCCCGGTGAAGGCGGTGTGCGCTCCCACCGCCTGACCCCAGGCGGCAAAGTCGTCCTTGTCGAGATCGAACACGCCCAGCTTTGGCGGAGGATCGGCCAGAACGGGCGACAAGATCACGTCGTAATCGTCCATGAAGCGAGCGACCGCGACGGCGATTTCCTGCAAGGTCACATTGGCCTTGGCGACCGCCGTTCCGGGCACTTGATGGCCGTATCCGTAAAAGCCCAGAGTGATCTTCTCGAGCGTTTCGGGACTGATCGGCAGGCCTGTGGCTGCCGCCCTTTCATCCAGATCGCTGGCAAGCGCGGTCGAAATGAGCGCGAAATTCGCGGCTCCCATTGCGGCGGCGTCTACTTGGGGCGAGGCCTCCTCGACATGATGGCCGAGGGATTCGCAGAGGCGCGCGGTTGCCAGAACCGCGTCCTTTACTTCCTGCGCAACGGGCGCTCCCGAAATCGGGGTGAGCATCAGCGCGATCCGCAACCGGCCCGGATCAGCCCCCACTTGCGACAGAAAGCTGCCTGGCGGCTCCGGCGCGGAATAGCGCGAGCCCGGCTCGATCCCCGCCGTCGCGTCGAGCAGCGCCGCGCTGTCTCGGACGGAGCGGCTGATCGCGCCATTGGTCGAATTGCCGCCCCAGCCTTCGGTGCGCTGCGGCCCCATCGGCACGCGCCCGCGACTGGGCTTGAGCCCGAACAGGCCGCAGTTGCTTGCCGGGATGCGGATCGATCCGCCGCCGTCGCTGGCATGCGCGAGCGGGATCACGCCTGCGGCCACCGCCGCTGCCGCGCCCCCGCTGGACCCGCCCGCGCTGTGAGCAAGGTTCCACGGGTTGCGCGTCGGCCCTTCGGCCAGGCTTTCGGTGGTACCGGTCAGCCCGAATTCGGGCGTTGTCGTCTTCCCGAAGATCACCAGGCCCGCCGCTTCGTGCCGGTTGACCAGTTCCGACGTAAAATCCGGCCTGTAGTCATTGTAGAACCGGCTGCCCTGACCCGATCTCTGCCCTGCGATATGCATGTGCAGGTCCTTGATCAGGAAGGGCACGCCGCGAAACGGCCCGTCGGGCAGCCCTGCCGCGACCCTTTCGCGGGCATAGTCGAACAATTCCTGCGCGATGAAGTTCAGCCGCGCGTCCTGCTCCTGTGCCCGCCCGATCGCCGCTTCCAGCAGCTCAAGCGGCGACACCTCGCCATCGCGGACCAGCGCGGCAAGCGACAGGGCATCATGGCTCGCATAGTCCGGTAGCGCTGCCTTGGCCGCTGATGTCATCGTGCCCAATCCTCCCGCCGCAATGGCGACCCCTGTCATGGCTGCCGCCCTGATCGCCTCGCGGCGCGAATGGCTCATTCAGCCGAACCTGCGCCGTCCTCGACGTAGAACTGCTTGTACCAGCTGCGGAACTTGCCGATCGGACCGTCGCCGTCGCAGACAAGCGCGTTGGGCAGATATTTCTGCCGGTCCCACACGACCTTGTCCTGATCGAACTGCTTGCAGATGTCCTTGATGATCGCGCGCGCGGCTCCGCCAGCCGGCCCTTCCTTCTGGGCCTTGGGCTGGGTGAAGCAGAAGCGCGAGACGGCGTGATCTTCGTCAATCGGCGTGATGCAGGCGACCAGCAATGTCTCGCAGATCCCGGTGAAGCGCGTGTAGCTTTGGCCCGGCCCGATGTTGCGATAGGCGATTTCGCCTTTGACCATGCCTTTGGGCGTGCCCAGATTCAGGAACAGCCGCGCCCCGCGCCGATGATCGCCGGTACCCCAGTCAAAGTCATAATCGGGCATGTCGGCGGCGCCGTGAATGTATTTGAAGTGGGCCGCGTCCACGCCGTTTTCGGCCATGTTCTGCAGCGATCCCCACACATCCCATTCGAAGATGTCATAATCGGTCCATTCGGGATCGGTTGCTTCCTTGACGTGCTCCACTTCCCACATCGGGTCTGCACCCTTGGGATGGTACCAGAACCAGATCCAGCGGTTGGCTTCGGTAACGTGCCATTGCTTTTCACAAGGCCGCTTGACCTGCGGAGGAATGCGGGTGGCATAGGGGATCGTTTCGACCACGCCTTCGCCGTTGTATTGCCACGAATGGAACGGGCATTCGATGTTGTTGCCTGTCACCTTGCCGCCGTAACCCATATGCGCGCCGAGATGGCGGCAATAGGCATCAAGCATGCGGACCCCGCCGTCTTCGCCGCGCCAGATCACCAGATCGGTCGAGAAATAGCGCAGTGGCTTCACCTCGCCGATTTTCAGATCGGACGAAAGCATCGCCGGATACCATCCGTAGGGATAGCCGATATCGAGATTGCGCTCCTTGATGCTCGCACGGTTCTTGGGCTCGCTGCGGCGCCATTCGAGCAATTCTTCCTTGCTCATGTTTTCGAGCATTTGCCACACCAGCACAGGGGCGGTGCGGGCATCGGTTGCCGTGTCCATCTTGGCGTCCATCTTGGCGCCCGTTTTGGTTGCGGGGACTGTCATATCGCTTTCCTCAATTGGTCCCGGCGGCGAGGGGTTGTCTCTCGCTCGCGGCAAAGTCAGTTCGGAGCAGACTTCCCATCTCCGTCACTTTTCCAGCCCGAAAACCCTGATCGCGTTTTCGCGCAGGAATTTGGGCCACACCTCGTCCTTGAACGGCACGTTGGGCATGTCGCGCATGATCCTGTCGAGGCTCAGGCCCATCGGGAAATACCCGGCGTAGATGATCTTTTCGGCGCCGCGCGTGTTGGCGTAGTCGATGATCGCCTTGGGGTAGTGCTTTGGCGCAAAGGCCGAGGTCGAATAATACAGGTTCGGATATTTGAGCATCAGCTTCACCGCGAGCTCTTCCCACGGTTCCGCACCGTGACGCATCACCAGCTTGAGCTCGGGGAAATACCAACACACCTCGTCGATCCGTTCGACTTTCTGGGTGTCCATCGGGATCCGCGGCCCCGGCACGCCCGCATTCACACAGAACGGAATGTCGAGCTCGCAGGCGAGGGCGTAGAAGGGGAACATGTATTTGTGATCGATCGCCACCTGCGGCAGCGTTCCGGCCGGAAAGCAGCTGAGCGCCGAAAGCCCGACTTCGGCATGGATCCGGCGAATGCGCCGGATTTCGTC
Source organism: Erythrobacter sp. Dej080120_24 (assembly GCF_036322605.1). Classification (GTDB taxonomy): domain Bacteria; phylum Pseudomonadota; class Alphaproteobacteria; order Sphingomonadales; family Sphingomonadaceae; genus Erythrobacter; species Erythrobacter aurantius. The sequence goes on along the minus strand of NZ_AP027262.1, from coordinate 3,057,688 downwards.
GACTCCGCCGTTGGGATCGATCGGCAGGTCGAAGAAAAAGCGGTCGCCAAACCGTTCCTTAGCCCGGCGCGATGTCTCGTTGTCGTTCCAGCCGACCAGCGCGCGCTCCACCCCGTTGGCGTCCATCTGCTCGACCACCCATGCGGTGTAGTCGTCCTGCTTGCCGCTCGCCGGGATATCCTTGAACATGTACTGCGCGGGCATCGAAAACTGTTCGAGCGTCTGCTTGTCCTTGATCAGGGGGCGAAAGCTGGCGAACCATTCGCCGCGGTCTTCCGCCTCCGGAATCCCGAGCATGCAGTCGATGATGCCGATGTCCTTGGGCATTCCTGATCCCTGAGCCATCAGGTCAATTCCTTTCCGAGTTCGTTCCAGCGCGCCCGCAGCGCGATCTTGTCGACCTTGTCGAGATGGTTGCGGGGCAGCGGCTGATCGAGAAACACGACCTTGGCCGGGGCCTTGTACCGCGCCAGCCTGTCGCCCACATGCGCGATCACGGCGTCTTCGGTCAGGCCATCCGCCCGCACCACCGCGACCAGCAATTCGCCGAGCCGATCATCGGGTATTCCGAAAGTCGCACATTCGGAAATCTCGGGCATCTCGGACAGCACCCGCTCCACTTCGGCGCAGTAGATGTTCTCCCCGCCCGAAATGACCATGTCCTTCTTGCGGTCGACGATGAAAAGATAGCCTTCGTCATCGAGATAACCGACATCGCCGGTGCGCAGCCATCCGTCAGCGGACAGCACTTCGGCGGTTTCGTCGGGCATTCCCCAATACCCCTGCATCACCTGCGCGCTGCGGACGACAATCTCGCCCGCTTCGCCGCGTGGCAATTCCGATCCATCGGGCGCCTCGACCCGCATTTCGACCAGCGGCACGACGCGGCCGGCAGACGCGCGCTTGCGCAGGAAATCCTCACCCACTGCCATCGCCACAGTACCGGTTGTCTCCGTCAGGCCGTATCCCGTCCCCATGACAGCCTGCGGGCAAAGTTCGCGCATTCCGTCGAGCAGGTTGATCGGCAAGGCCTGACCGCCGGTGCCGATATTGGTCAGGCTGGACAGGTCCACGGCGTTGGCCTGTGCTTCGCGCAGCATGTCCCACAGCATGGTGGGTACGGCCGAAAACATCGTGATCTTTTCATCTGCAATCGCACGGGCGGCTTCCTTCGCGTCCCATTTGGGCAGGATGACGATTTTCGACCCTGCCACCAGCGGAGACAGGAACGATGCACCCATGCCTGAAATGTGGAACAGCGGATAGACCAGCAGCACGGCCTGGCGCGGAATGCTGGCGAGCAGTTGCTCCACCGGAATGCCGTATTGGCGCGCGGTGTTGTGCAGCACCATCATTCCGGCCATCTGCATGCTCATGATGCCGGTGATGACGTTGCGATGGGTCAGAACCGCGCCCTTTACCCGGCCCGTGGTGCCTGAAGTGAACAGGATCGCAGCCGGATCGTCCGGCCTTGCCGGGGCAGGTGGCGTGAAGCTGGCTCCGGCGGGCGGAAAATCCGCCGCTTCGATGATGCGCCCCTGATACCCGCCATCGCGCAGCAGTTCTGCCCTGTGTTCATCGCTGAGCACGGTCTTCGCGTCGACTGAGCCGACTGCTGCTGCCAGTTCATCGGGCGAACCGCGGCTGTTGATCAGCGCAACCACTCCACCCGCGCGGACCACGGCCATATAGCCGATCAGCCATTCGGCACGGTTGCGCATGCAGATCGCGACCCTGTCGCCCGGCTCGATTGCAAGCGTGGCGGCGAGCGCGTCGCGCAAGGCAAAAGCCTGCGCGAAGGTGATCCGGCGATCGCCTTCGACAATGAAGACCTGATCGCCGTGGCGCTGTGCGCTGGAAATGAACTGGTCGAGGTTCTGGGGCGCATTGGCGAACCGCTTGATCCCGTCGACGCTAGCCAGTTCGAATGGCGAGCCCGCTGCGGTGATTGCATCAAGGATCGGGTCGGATGCGCTCATCTTCCCGCCCCTCAGTAAACCGCTGCCGGGTTCTTCTGCGGCGGGCTGCCCAGCATCTCGCGGTAGCTTGGCCGGTCCTTGCCGCGATCGGAAATGCCCAGTTCCTTGGCGATTTCCGCAGCGATGTGGACTCCGCCGGAAAGCTCGTCACGATTGGGCGCACGGTCGATCGCGTCGAGGATGTGGGCGGTGAATTCCGGGTTCTCCGCCGTTTCGATGAAATCCTTGTATTGTTCTGGATTGGTCTCGCTCGCGATCTTCGATCTCTCGGTGATCAGCGGGCCCATCCAGATCGAGACGGCAACAACGCCGGTGCCGCGCAGGTCATGCTCCATGTCATGCGCCAACTTGTCGACCCCGGCCTTTTGCGCGCCATAGGCCGGACCGTGCATGTAGCAGCTCGCGCCGAAAGACGATCCGAAAGCGATCAGGCCGCTGCCCCGAGACACCATCATCTTCGCCGCGTGCCAGCTGGCGACATAGGCGGAGCGCAAGCCGACATCGAGAATGCCCACGGCGTCGAGTTCCTTTTCCCAGAAAGGTTTCTTCTCGATCAACTGGTGGTGGATGTAGGTGGCGTTGTTGACCAGCATGTCGAGCCTGCCTTCGTCGCGCGCGATCCGGGCGAACAATTCGGCGATCTGTTCGTCATCGGAATGGTCGCACTGAACCGGAACGCCCCGCCCGCCGAGTGCGGTCACGTTCTGCGCGGTTTCCTCGAAGGTGCCCGGCAGAACCGATCCGTCCCAGCCCTTGGCGGTGCCGGGGGAGGTTGTCCTTCCGGTCACATAGACGGTATAGCCCAGCTCGCCGAGACCCCGGGCAATGCCTGCGCCTGCCCCACGGCTCGCGCCGGTGACAAGTGCCACTTTCGAATCAGACATTGCGCATCCCTCCCAATCTCACGCAAATACGTATTTTCTTCCAACATTAGCCGATAAATGCGAAATTGAAAGGCAAAAAATTTGCGCATTTGTCGTTTTCGCGATAAAGCGCGGCCTTGCTGGAATAGATCATGCTTCAGCAAGGTCACCAAACGCGCCGGGCGCTTTACCGAAGGCTATTGTGGAGATGCCGCCATCTGCATCCACTTTCTGGATGACGCAGCTTTTCCGGAATGACCGGCTTTCGGAAATCAGCCAACGGCCTGCGCGCAGGACATACCGATCTTCGTACTCCACGCCCAACTGGGTGAGGGTTCGCTCAGACAGGTTTACATTGTGGAAATAGAGCGGCCACCAACCCTTCGCCTCGGATGGACTGATGAACTCGATAATCCCGGTCCCGCCTTGATGAATGTCGAAAATCCCCTCGGCGCAGCCGAGTTCACGGTAGATTTCGATGAAGGCATCGCGCTCCCGAAATTCGGGGAACCCTTCAAAGGCGATGATCGCATCGCTCGTGAAACACTCGCGCATTGCTGCGGGATCCTTGGCGTCGGCCGCACGCAGATAGCGCATCTTGAGATCGCGAATGGCGCGATCATGCTCGATCCGAGCAAGGCGTTCTTCAATGGTCATTCGTCCTCACCTTTCCGTTTTCCAACCCATGCAGGAGTCTTTCGCAAATGAACCAAGCTGCCACACTCCGCCGCTTCGAAGGCAAATCCGTCCTTGTTACCGGAGCGGCATCGGGCATCGGACGGGCAACCGCCATTCTGTTTGCGAACGAAGGCGCGCGCGTGACGATCGCGGATCGCGATGAGGCAGGCCTTGCCGCTACGCGCGACCTGATAGGATCTGGCCACCGGACCGGCGTTTTCGATGCGGCTGATACCGCGTCCTGCCGCGATCTGGTCGAAACCGCTGCCGCAGACGGCCTTGATGCCTTGTGCAATATCGCCGGGATGCTTGACTGGGGGCCGAGCGAGGATTTTGGCGAAGACCGTTTTGAACGCCTCATGCGGATCAACCTGTTCGGCGTCTTCGCCACCTGTCGTGCCGCGCTGCCGCATCTTGTCAGGACGAAAGGATGCATCGTCAACATGGCCTCTACCGCAGGCCTGACGGGCATCCCCTATTCCGTTGCCTATTCCGCGTCGAAGCATGGCGTTGTCGGTCTGACAAAGAGCCTTTCGGCGGAGTTCGCCGCGCGCGGCGTGCGGATCAATGCGGTCTGCCCCGGCCACGTCGATACCCCGATGGGCAATCGTCCGCCGCCCGAGGGAGAGATTGACTGGGCGCTCGTGATGCGGGCGGCTCCGAAACTGGAGCACGGGATCTGTCACCCGGATGATGTCGCCAATGCGGTGGCCTATCTGGCCAGCGACGCGGCAAGGAAAATCACCGGAACGACGCTTGTCATCGATGGCGGGCAATTGGCGGCCTGAGCCGGCGACTCCGGTCTCGATCCCCTCATTCCTCATTGAAATCGTACTGACTCGTCGGAAACACATCGATGGTTCCCGGAGTGATGAATCGCGCGCAGCTTTCCATCATGGAATCGAGATTTTGCCGGAATTTTTGAGGATTCCCGGCGGCTCCGAAGAAAGTCAGCGGGTCGGTGAGCGCTTCAATGGGGAAGCATTCCTCGACAATCGCCACTATGTCTTGAGGGGCAGTGCCGTCATCTTCCAGCAGGCTTTCGACCACCAGATTTTGCCGATATTCGAAAGTCGACTGTGTTTCGATCGCGATCCGGGTGTGGCTGTCGCGCCAGATCCGGCGCCATTCCGGCCAGCCGAGGGTCTGCGGCAGGGTCAGGAAAGCCATTTGGGCAAAACCGGCTCCACGCTCCCCTCGCGCCGAGCGGGAAGGGTTTTCGAGTATGGTCGATTCGCAAACCAGCCAGGCCGTCACCGATCCGGCAAACGCTCGCACCGCCTCGTCCACAGCAGACCGGAACATCGGGTTGCCGCTTGATAGCCATAGCTGGACGACGCAATCGGGAAGCGCCCGCCCGCGCGACTGGATCAGATTCGTGCCGCCTGCCACCGCGTCATCGCGCAGGTTGATCCGAACCCGGCACGCGCCGGCCTTGATGACGGATGCAGCTATGTCCGATGGCTGCGCCGGACTGTCCCATCGAAGGCTGTAAATAAGCTTTTCCAAGAGCCCCCCCCGATCAGGCGTTAGTCAAAATTTGCCTGCCCGCCATCGAGCGGAATCGTGGCGCCGGTGAGATATCCCAGCTCCGGCTGACACAACGCGACGACGGCTTGCCCGATGTCTTCCTCGCATTCGCCGACGCGGCGCAACGGGATCGTCCGGAAGAATGCTTCGGCTTCGTCCGGATTGTTCTCGATCCACCATTTGAGGCCGGGGCTCTTGGCGTGGGGCGCGAGCGACAGCACCCTGATGTTGTCCGTCCCCCATTCCGCCGCCGCGGCGCGGGTCAGGGGTCGCATCGCCTGCTTGATCGCGCCATAAGCCCCATAGCCCGCCATGTCCCAGCGGACTCCGGCGGAGGAGACCAGGTTGAAGATTACCCCGCCGCCCCTTTCTGCCATGCCGGGCTGCACCAGCTTCATCAGCCGGAATGCCGCGAGCGGCCCGGAACGGAATCCCGCCTCGAATGCCTCGTCGGTGACTTTCGCCAGCTTGCCCATCGGAACCTGCTGTGCATTGTTCACCAGAATGTCGATCCCGCCGAAAGCCTCGCCCGCGCTGGCAACCGCGCGTTCGAGATCGCCGGCGTCACAGACATCGCCGCTTACGGATAGCGCTTCGCTGCCGCGCGCCCGGACTTCTTGCGCCGTCGACTCGAGCTTTTCGATTGTGCGACCGAACAACACGATCTTCGCCCCGGCAGATGCCAGCGCCAAAGCGATGCCTTGCCCCACGCCTTGCCCGGCACCGGTAATCAGCGCGACCTTGCCGTTGAGTGATGATTTCACAGCGAACTCTCCCAAATTCGTAAAATTCACTGTCAATGATTACGCAATCAGTTGACAAAATGCCAGAGGCATTCGACAAATGCGTTGGAGAGGAGCGAAAAAACGTGTCCGCATTCGCAAAAGCATACAGCCCGCTTCAGATCGGGCCACTGACCATGCGCAACCGCTTCATAAAAGCGGCGACCAATGAAGGAATGGCAAAAGGAGGCGTCGTCAGCAAGGGGCTGGCGCGTTTCCACGAAAAGGTTGCAGAGGGTGGTGCCGGGCTGACCACGGTCGCCTATTGCGCCACTTCAAAGGACGGGCGCACCTTCGTTGATCAGGCCACGCTGGATGACGATTCGGTCGCTGATTTTCGCGCGCTGACCGATGCCGTTCACAAGCACGGTGCCGCTGCCAGCGCGCAGATCACCCACGCAGGCAGCTTCACCTTCCTCGACAAGCGCACGCTGCAGACCAACAAGCCGCTGTCGTCATCCGGCGGGTTCAACAAGGTCGGCGTGATGTCGGGCCGATACTTCAAGAAGAAGATGGACGAATCCGAAATCGCCGCGATGACGCAGGAATTCGTCGCCGCCGCCCGGCGCGCGAAAGAGGCCGGCTTCGACGCGGTGGAACTGCACATGGGGCACGGATATCTGCTCAGCCAGTTCGTCTCCAAACTATATAACAAGCGCCGGGACGAATTCGGCGGATCGATCGAGAAGCGGATGAATTTCCCTTCGGAAGTGCTGGGACGCGTGCTCGATGCGGTGGGCAAGGATCTGGCCGTCATCGTCAAATTTTCGATGACCGACGGGCCCAAGGGCAACACGATCGAAGACGGTGTCGCGGTTGCGCGGCGGATCGAGGCGGACGGCGCGCATCTGGCCGTTCTGTCCAATGGCATGAATGTCGAATCGATCACCGCGATGTTCGGCTCATCCTTGCCCAAGCGTGGTGCCCGCCCGTCCAATCCGATCCTGCGCATCGGCATGTTCCTGCAGTCGCTCACCGAACCGCCCGAGGTGCAGTTCCGCGAGAATTACCTGCGCGAACTGGCGCTGCGGGTGCGTGGCGAGGTGTCGATGCCGCTTGCCTATCTCGGCGGCGTGCAAAGCCGCGAAGGGGTGGAGCAGGCGATGGATGACGGCTTTGACGCGATCGCAGTGGGCCGGGCGCTGGTCCACGATCCCGCCTTCATCAACCAGTTGCAGGCTGGCGCCGTCCAGCAATCCGGATGCACCGCCTGCAATCGCTGCGTCACCATGATGTACACGCCCGGAGGCACCAGCTGCATCCTGACGCGCGATGGCATTGATCCGGCGCTCAACACCGTGGGGGCCGCGGCATGAGCGCGCCATTCGCGGGCCGCGTCGCCATCGTCACCGGCGGCAGCGACGGCATTGGCCGTGCGACTTCGGAACTGCTCGCGGCCAAAGGCGCGCATGTCGTCGTGCTGGCGCGGAGCATGGACAAGCTGGAGGCCACTCGCGACGCGATCATAAAACAGGGCGGCAGCGTGGAGATCCACAGCATCGATCTGTCTGACGCGCAGGCCTATGCCGATCTCGTCGCGCGGATCGCGGATGCCCACGGGCGGCTCGATATGCTCGTCAACAATGCGATGAGCGTGCATTACGCGCCGCTCGACAAATTGAGCCTTGATCACTGGCGCAAGGATTTTGCCGTCAACGCCGATGCGGTGTTCGCCGGGACCAAGGCCGCGATTGCGGCGATGCGCAAATCGGGAGGGGGGAGCATCGTCAATGTCTCTTCCACCACCGCCATTCGCGCCGCGCCGTTCATGACGAGCTATTCCGCCAGCAAGGCGGCGATGATCCAGTTCAGCGCCGTCGCCGCGATGGAGGTCGCACGCGACAATATTCGCGTGAACTGCGTCGTGCCGGGGCAGGTGCAGACCGCCGGAAACGAGGATTTTGCCCGCAAGGCCCCTGAAATCGCGGCCAAGACCGCGCAGGCGATCCCGATGGGTCGCGGTGGTAAGCCGGACGAACTGGCCGAAGCAATCGTCTTCCTGCTGTCCGATGCCGCGGCCTATATCACCGGCGTGGCGCTTCCGGTGGATGGCGGCAAGTCGGCGCAGCTTTATCTGCCTTCATGAGCGGAAAGGCCCCTTCAGCCGGAGTGGCCGTGATAACCGGTGCGGCGAGCGGGATCGGTGCGGGTCTGGCGCGTCACGCGGTCATGCGCGGTATGGCTGTGGTTCTGGCAGATTGGGATGAAGCGGGCCTCGCCGCGATTGCTGGCGAACTATCAGGCGAAGTCGCCAAACTGACGATCGATGTGCGCAAGCCGTCCGATCTCGAAGCCCTGGCCGATCTCGCCTATTCCCGGTTCGGCCAGGTGGACCTTGTTTTCAACAACGCAGGGGTGCTTTCCGCCGGTCAGGCGTGGGAATTGTCCGCTGAAACATGGCAACGGGTGATGGATGTCAACGTGATGGGGGTGGTCAACGGGATCAGGGCCTTCGTGCCGCGCCTGCTGCAAGCGGGCAAGCCGGCCCGGATCGTCAACACTGCGTCGGTCGGCGGCTTCTTCGCCAACGGATTGATGGGCCCGTATTTCGCGTCAAAAGCGGCGGTGGTCGCGCTTTCTGAAAGTCTCGCTCATGATCTTGCATCAGCGGGAGGCAAGGTCAGCGTTTCGGTGCTGGCGCCCGGCCCGGTCAACACCGGCATCCTGCGCGAAGAGGGCGGGGCAGGGGCGGAAACCATGATGGAGCGGATGCGCCAGCTAACCAAGCAGCACAGCGCCGATCCTGACAGCTATGCGGCGCTGATTTTCGACGGGATCGATCAGGGCCAGTTCTGGATCGTGCCGCAACCCGAAGCGCTGGATGATCGCTTGAAGGCGCGGACCCGGATGATCCTTGATCGGCAATCCCCGGTTGCCGCAATGGGCAAGGAATGAAGCGAATGGAAAGCTGGGACAAAGAAGTCGATGTGCTGGTCGTCGGGTCGGGCGCGGGCGGGCTGCTGAGCGCGCTTGTTGCCGCCGAAAAGGGTGCGTCGACGCTGATCATCGAGAAGGAAGCGCTGTGGGGCGGCACCTCCGCCACTTCGGGCGCGGGCATCTGGATTCCGGCCAGCGATCAGGCGCGGGCCGAAGGCTTTGACGACAAGCCCGACGACGCGTTCAAATATGTCCGCGCGCTGTCGGCGGACAATGTGCCCGATGCCAATATCCGGTCCTATGTCGAAAACGCGGCACATATGCTGCGCTGGATGGGCGAGCATACCGACATCACCTACTGCTCGTTCCCCTATCCCGATTATCACGCAGAAAACCCCGGCGGCAGCCCGACCGGATACCGCACTCACATGCCGCTGCCGATGGACGGCAGGAAGCTGGGCAAGGATGTCGAAACGCTGCGCTTCGCGTCACCGGCGGCCAGCCTGTTCGGCTATCTCAATTGGCATTTCGATGAAACTTACATCCTGCTGTTCCGGGCCAAAGGGTGGTGGTGGCACCTCACCAAGAGCCTTGCGCGCTACTGGTTCGACTGGCCGTTCCGGTTCAAGAGCGAGAAGGACCGGCGGCTGACGCTGGGCAATGCGCTGGCGGGCGGATTGCGCATGGCGCTGAACAAGCGCGGAGTGCCGCTGTGGCTCGAAAGCCCGATGGAAAGCCTGATCGAAGAAGATGGCAAGGTCGTCGGCGCGGTGGTGCGACGTGGCAAGAAGACGCTCTGTATCGGCGCGCGCAAGGGGGTAATCCTTGCGGCTGGCGGTTTCGACAAGAACCAGGAGATGCGCGACCAGCACGCCCCGCTCTATCGCAACGCGCTCTATTCCGGGGGAACCGGCGGCAACACCGGCGACAGCATCCGGGCGGGCAAGTCGGTCGGCGCGGAAACGATGAACATGCATTCGGCATGGGCCGCGCCGGTATTCTATGTGCCGGGCGAGGATCGCGGGCGGCTTTGCACGATCGAGCGCGCTCTGCCGGGCTGCATGATGGTAAACCAGAAGGGCGAGCGTTACCTCAACGAGGCAGCGAGCTATCACATCGTCGGCCAGCAGATGGCGCGGCGCGAGGCAGAACATGGCGATGCGAGCCCGAGCTGGTTCGTGTTCGATCACACCTATCGCCACAAATACCCGGTCGGCCCCTTGCTGCCGCTGCTGCCCGACTGGGCGCAGAACGGCATGGTCAGGTCGATCCTCAAGAAAGGGCGTACCGTCGCCGAACTGGCCGAGGCGATGGGGGCGGACCCGGCGGTTCTTGGTGCGACAGTCGAACGCTTCAACACCCATGCGGCCAAAGGCGAGGACCCCGACTTCAACCGGGGCGAAGCGGCATACGACAAGATGTATGGCGATCCCTCGGTCACGCCCAATCCGTGTCTCAAGCCGCTGGACAAGGGGCCGTTCTACGCCATGCCGATCTATCCGGGTGATATCGGCACCAATGGCGGGCTGAAAACCGACGATCGCGCTCGGGTCCTCAACACCGAAGGCAAACCGATTGGCGGGCTTTACGCTGTCGGCAACAACGCAGCATCGGCAATGGGCGAAAGCTATCCGGGGGCAGGGGTCACCATCGGCCCGGCGCTGACCTTCGGATACCTTGCGGCGCGCGATGCGCTGGGCGTCAACGACTAGGCGTCAATCCGCGCGCACCTTTACCTTGGGCGCCGCATTCCCGCGCCGCATCCGGTTGATGAAATCACCGATTGGGGCGGGTTCGGGCACAGGGCCCTGTGGTGCCCCTTCGCGGTCCCAGAATTCGGCGAAGCTCGGGAACAGCTTGTGAAAGTTCCCTTCGGCCCAGTCGGTTCCGGGCCAGCGCATCTTGTTGTCGCCCACCGGCGGCTTGTTCAGGTCGGTCGCATACCAGTAAAGCGGCAGGCGGCGGCGGAAGAACCATTGCCCGTCCTGCCGCTCGTAATCGTCGACATACATCATCTGCATGATGACCCATTCGTCCGCACCGCCTTCGACGGGCGTTTCATGCTCGTTCTTGGAATAGACGATGCCGTGCGCGTGGTTCGCATCGTCCAGTTCGATGATGTGGCCACCGATGTGGTGTGACGTCCCTGTGAATGGGCTACGCAATGTCTGGTCCATGTATGCGCGCAAAGCCTCGCGTCCGCTCGCATCCTTGCCGACCCGCACATCGGCGCAAAAAAGCCCGACCATTGCATCCATGTCGCGCATGTCGAGCGCGAGCGCGTATTTGGCGGGAAGCTGGCGAATTTCCTCCAGCGCCTCAAGGCGTTCGATCCGGGCTTCAAGCGACATCGGGCATCTCCAGAATACTGCGGGTTTCCAGCGAACCATCGAGCGGGGTGTTCTCGCGCCGCTTGACGCGCCAGCCCGCCGCAGTGCGCACCAGCCACCAGCGGTTGGCCGATACCCGCCAGGCTTCGTAAATCTCGCCAGTCCGGCGCATTACGGTGCTGTATCCGACCGCGACTGCGGTGTCTCCCGCAAGCTCGATCCGGTGAGGGGAAAGGATATGCGCGCAGCCTTGCTCCATCAGGCCGCGATGCACCGGGCTGTCCATCATCGCTGCCAGCGCCGCGTGGCCTTTGACGAGGCCAAACCCGCCAATGTCATATTCACCGTCTTCGACCCACAATTGCGCCAGAGCCTCTCCCGCGCCGGTATCGGCCAGCGGTCCGTAGGCCGCGATCAGATTGGCGATTTGCGCCCTGTCTTCAAGCGCCCGCAGCCGTGCATCCGTATCATCCATGCGCCGCTGCCTTCCCCGCTTGCCGCCCAAAGAATGTGCAATCCGCAAGGCTCAGGCCGGACGAATAGCCATGGCCCCAGGCCGGCAGGCCATGGGTGCATCGCCCGGCGGCGAACAGGCCTTTGACGGGATCTCCATCCGCACCCAGCACTTCGCCGTTTACCGAGGTTTTGAGCCCGCCCAGTGTGAAGAAGCTGAAATAGCTGGTCTGGAAATTGAGTTCCAGCGCCACGAACGGCGCCTTGTCGAGCGGCGTGAGGATCGGTGCGCGCTTGTCGAACAAGGGATCGCGTCCTTCGCCTGCGTGGGCATTGTAGAACGCCATTGTGTGGGCAAGCGTGCCTGCGGGCATCCCCAGTTCGGCCTCGACCTCTTCCCAGCTATCGCCCGTGGCCGCGATGTCGGTGCGGGCGAATTCGGCGGGTTGGGAGAAATGCGCGCTGTCGAGCAGCAGATACACCTTGCCCCCCGGCTGATCGACCGCGCAGCGGCTGACGCGCCCGTGATAGCAATCTTCGTTGATGAAGCGCTGGCCGTGGATGTTGACGAATACCCCCGATGCCTGCGGTTCGGGCATGGTCCACGGACAGGTGGTGAAGAACTGGTCCATGTGCACCGCTTCGCCGCCTGCCCCTATGCCCATCATGATGCCCGCGCCGTCATCCCTGTCGCCAATGGGATCGTTGATGCGAAAGGTCTGGGGACAATGCTTGCGACGCATTGCCTCGTTCATGACAAAGCCGCCGGTTGCCAGCACCACGCCCCTGGTGGCGCGCAGATGCAGGATCGCGCCGTCCGATTTGGCGACCGCGCCCACTATGCGCCCGCCATCCTCAATCAGGCCGAGCACACGGGTGTCGACCCTGACCCCGGCCCCGAGTTCGCGTGCGCGCGCTTCCAGCCGGTCTACAAGAGGCCGTCCGCCGCCCCAGCCGGTGTGCTGGATGGTGTGGCCGCGCGGAGCCGGTTTCGCCTGATCGCAGAATGGCGCGGCGGCTTCGCTGCCCGACCAGATCAGCGTGGAATCGTCAGGCGGCTCGATCAGCTTGCCGGGCAGGAAATTGCCACGATAGGGGACGCCCTGCGCCTTGAGCCAGACGTAATGATCCAGCGCCTCACGCGCATAAAGCTCGCATTTCGCATCGTTGACGCAAGGCCCGCCTGCCAGCTTGAGATAGGTTTCGAAAGCCTCGGTGCTGTCTTCGAACCCGGCGGCGCGCTGGGCATCGGTGCCTCCGTTTCCGCCGATATAGATTTCGCCCCCGGACAGGGCCGATGCGCCGCCGCTGCCGGAATTGCGTTCAAGGATGGTGACGCGTGCGCCCGCATTCGCCGCTTCGATCGCGGCGCATGCTCCTGCCGCGCCAAAGCCGATTATCAGGACGTCGGTTTCATGGTCCCAGCTTTCGACCGCAGCGGCCGGAAGCGGCCTGTGCAGCGATGGCTCAGGCATTCGCGCCGGCCACCTCTTTCGCCTTGAGCAAGTCGAGAGCGACATCGACGATCATGTCTTCCTGCCCGCCGACCATCTTGCGTGCGCCCAGTTCGACAAGGATTTCGCGCGTGTCGAGGCCGTAATCTTCCGCTGCTTTCTCGGCATGGCGAAGGAAGCTCGAATAGACCCCGGCATAGCCCAGCGCTAGCGTCTCGCGGTCGACGCGCACGGGGCGGTCCTGCAAGGGGCGGACGAGATCTTCTGCCGCGTCCATCAACGCCATCACGTCGCAACCGTGGTTCCAGCCCTTGCGATCGACCGCCGCGATAAAGACTTCGAGCGGGGCATTGCCCGCGCCTGCGCCCATTCCGGCAAGGCTCGCATCAATCCGGACAGCGCCATATTGCGCGGCGACGATGGAATTGGCGACCCCAAGGCCGAGATTGTGGTGCGCGTGCATGCCGCGCTGGGTTTCGGGCTTCAGCACCCGGTCGTATGCCTCCAGCCGCTCTCGCACCCCGTCCATGTCGAGCGCGCCGCCGCTGTCGGTGACATAGACGCATTGCGCGCCATAGCTTTCCATCAGCGCCGCTTGGCCAGCCAGCGTTTCGGCATCGATCATATGGCTCATCATCAGGAAGCCGGAGACATCCATGCCCAGATCGCGGGCGATGCCGATGTGCTGTTTCGACACGTCGGCTTCGGTGCAGTGGGTTGCCACGCGCACCGAACGCACCCCCAGATCATAGGCGCGGCGCAGCTCTTCGACCGTGCCGACGCCGGGCAGGATCAGCGTGGTCAGCACAGATTGGGTAAGCACGTCGGCCACCGCCTCCAGCCATTCCCAGTCCGTATGCGCGCCAAAGCCGTAGTTGAAGCTCAATCCCGAAAGGCCGTCACCATGCGCCACCTCGATCGCGTCAACGCCCGCCTTGTCGAGCGCCGCGGCGATATCGCGCACCTGATCGATGCCGTACATGTGGCGGATAGCGTGCATCCCGTCGCGCAGGGTCACGTCCTGAATGTAAAGCTTTTCGCCAGCCTCGACGTTGAAAGTGCCGGTCATTGTGCAGGCTCCCGCATGGCCAGTTCGCGTTCGGCGATCAGTTCTCCGGTTGCCTTTGCGGCGGCGGTCATGATGTCGAGATTGCCCGAATAGGACAGCAGGTAATCGCCCGCGCCTTCGACTTCGAGCAGGATCATCGTCTTGATCCCGGTGAATTCGCCCATGCCGGGGATTTTCAGCGGGTTGTTGTCGCCGAACCTTTCGAACTGCACCTGCTGTTTCAGCCTGTAGCCGGGGACATAGGCCTGAACCTTGGCCACCATCGCTTCGACAGAGGCGCGGATCGCGTCCTCGTCCGCGCCTTCGGACAGGGTGAACACCGTGTCGCGCATGATCATCGGCGGTTCGGCCGGGTTCAGGATAATGATCGCCTTGCCTTTGGTCGCGCCGCCGACCGCTTCGATCGCGCGGGCGGTGGTGCGGGTGAATTCGTCGATATTGGCGCGCGTGCCGGGCCCTGCCGAACGCGAGGAAACCGATGCGACGATTTCCGCGTAATGCACCTTGGCGACCTGGCTGACAGCGGCGACCATCGGGATCGTCGCCTGTCCGCCGCAGGTCACCATGTTGACATTGGGCGCGTCGAGATTTGCTTCCATGTTGACCGGCGGGACAGTGAAGGGGCCGATTGCCGCAGGGGTCAGGTCAACGACGCGGATACCATCGGCGCGCAGAGCCTCGTCATGCAGCTTGTGGGCATAGGCACTGGTCGCGTCAAAGGCGATGCCGATATCCTTGTAGCAATCGAGCTTTTTCAGCCCTTCGATGCCTTCGTGCGTGGTCGCGATCCCGCGTTCGCGCGCCATCGCCAGCCCTTCGCTGTCCGGGTCGATCCCGACGACTGCTGCCAGTTCCATGTTCTGCGGATATTTCAGCATCTTGATCATCAGATCGGTGCCGATGTTCCCGGATCCGATGATCACGGCCTTTAGCTTGCCCATGTGCGCTTCCTTCAGACGAAGCGGGCGGTGCATCCGCCCACTCCATGCAATTCCATTTCGAACACGTCGCCCGCCACCGCCGGTTCAAGCGGGACGAGCGAACCCGACAGGATGATGTCGCCCGCATCCAGCGTGACGCCATATTCGCCCAGCGTGTTGGCGAGCCACGCCACTGCCTGCGCCGGATCGCCCTGAACGGCGGAGCCCAGCCCTTCGGACAGCGGCGCGCCGTTCTTCGTCACCGTCACCTTTAGGTTAGGCAGATCATGATCGCGCGGATCGGCGCGCGCTTCGCCAAGGATGAAGACCCCGCAACTGGCATTGTCCGCCACGGTGTCGACAATCCCGATCTTCCAGTTGTCGATCCGGCTGTCGACAATCTCGAAACAGGGCGCGATGGCCTGTGTCGCAGCGATCACGTCAGCAGGAGTGATGCCTGGCCCTTTCAGCCCGTCGCGCAGGATGAAGGCGATTTCCGCCTCTGCACGCGGCTGGATCAGCTTCTTCTGCTCGACCGAAATGTCGCCATCGACATGCATCCAGTCGGTCAGGAAGCCGAAATCGGGCTGGTGCACGCCCAGCATGTCCTGCACCGCCTTGCTGGTGACACCGATCTTCTTGCCGACGACCCGCTCTCCCTCAGCCCTGCGAAGTCTGAGGAAATCGAGGCTGATGGCGTAGGCATCGTCAATCGTAAGCTCCGGCACGCGCGCAATCAGCGGCGGAACCGTGCGCTGTTGGCGCAGGGCGGCAAACAGTTCGGAACCGTATTTCTCATGAATATTCATTGAGAAATCCCGTGGCATAGGCGTTGAATTCGCTTTCGCGCTCCACCTGCACCCAATGGCCGGTGCGGGCAAAGGTCAGCAGCCGCGCGTTCTTGCCGGCGTCCAGGAACATCTGCCCGTGGGCAGCCGGGCAGAATTCGTCATCGAGGCCCCACAGCACGAAGATCGGGCAATCCAGCTCGCCGATGCGCGGGCCCAGATTGGGGGTTTTCATGCGGGCGAGCACGTCCTTGGGCTGGGTGCGGGCCACTTCAAAACGTTCCGTGACCAGCGCATCGGGAATGCGATCCGCCCAATCGGGATGCAGCAGGTTGGCGACCAGCTTGCGTTGTTCATCAAGATTGAATTCGGGCGAGCCGAAAGACGACTTCATCTTGGCAATGCCCGGCATGGTGAAATAGCTCATCTGCTCGGCAATGCATCCCGGCGCCATCAGCACCAGCGAACGGACGAAATCCGGATTGTTGAGCGCGATCTGGATCGCGATCCCGCCGCCCAGCGAATTACCGACGAGATGCGCCCGCTCGATCCCGTGCTGGCGCAGCGCGTCGAAGAGGGTGTCGACAAACAGGTCCAACGTGTAGTCGATGTCTTCCGGCTTGGACGAAGCACCATAGCCGATCAGGTCGGGCAGGATGACCCGGTAACCGGCATCGACAAAGGCGGCGATGTTGCCGCGGAAATTCGACGCGCCCGAAGCGCCCGGTCCGCTGCCGTGCAGGAACACGACAGCTTCGCCAGAGCCGGTTTCGGCAAGGTGGATTTCATGGCCACCGGCAACGCTGTAGCGGTGTGAAGCAAGCTCTCCCATGCTCGCCTCCCGTTACATGAAGGTGAAGACGGGAGGCTGGCCCAGCATGGTGCCGACGACATCCTTGGTCCGGTTGTTCGGATCGTTCGCGACATGCGCGCGCGCCGCCTTCAGATCGAGCCAGGGCTGGATGATTTCGCTGGTCATGTAGATTGCGCGGCCGCCAAGCAGTTCCACCATGTCATCGACCAGCCGCGCAAGGCGACGCACCACGGTGGACGACTGGTATGCATAGAGCGCGCGCTTCTCCATCGGGATGGCTTCGCCGCGCTCGGCGATTTCGAGCAGGTCTTCGAAAGTCCGCTCCAGCGTCAGCTCCATTTCCAGCGACTGCGCATGGGCAGCGGAAATTGCGGCATGCAGCATGGGATCGTCCTTCGACGCCTTCCCGGTGTTGGTGGAGATGCGATCTTCCATGATCTTCATCGCGGCGTTGATGGCCGCGCGCGCCCCGCCGAACGCGGCGGTGCTGACCGAACGCACGAAAACCTGCGCCCAGGGAAGGGTGAAAAGCGGCCCTTCGTTCACCGCCTGACCGGGGTTCTGGCAAAGGAAGCCGTCAACCGCGCGGTGGGTGCGATATTCGGGGACGAATGCCCGGTTCACGGTGATGCCGTGGCTGCCAGTGCCCTGAAGCCCGAACACATGCCATTCGTCTTCGTCGATGGTGTAGTCGGCACGCGGGAGCAGGAAAGTGCGCATGTCGGGCATGCCGCCTTCTTCCTCAGGCGGAACCAGTGCGCCCAGCAACACCCAGTCGCAATGCACCGAGCCGGTCGAAAAGCCCCAATGGCCGGAAAGGTAGAAGCCGCCTTCGGTGCGCTCCACCTTGCCCACGGGCTGATAGGTCGAGGAAACGATCACGTCCGGATCGCTGCCCCACACCTCAAGCTGCGCCTGTTCGTCGAACAGGGCCAGTTCATAGGGGTGGCAGCCGACCACACCGAACATCCAGCCGGTCGACATGCAGCCTTCGGCGAGAAGCTTCTGCACGTCGAAGAAGACATTGGGATGCATTTCATACCCGCCGAACTTCTTGGGCTGCAGGATCTTGAAGAAACCCGCCTCCTTGAACTCGGCGATGGTTTCAGCCGGCACGTTGCGATCGGCGATGCATTGCTTTGCTCGCGACTTCAGCGTCGGGATCATCGCGCGTGCGCGCTTGACGAGCTCCTCATGCGTGGGCGTGTCACCTGCCTGACCATGCATCTGCGCAACCGTTGCCATCTTCCATCCTCCTCAACCAGCCGCGATTCGACTGCTTCTTCAAATTCGTAAAACTTAATGCAAAAAAATACGCAAATCGTCAATTGAAAAGCGATCTGATTTTAGATAGGGAAATTTCCGAGCCATTGAATCGACTGATTCACGGGACTTGAGTGGGAGGGTAATTTGGATTTCGGCCTTGCCGGACGTGTGGCGATTGTCACCGGGGGAACCCGCGGGTTGGGTCGTGCGATCAGCACGGCGCTGGCGCAGCAGGGTTGCGTCGTCATCGCCTGCGCCCGTAGCGAGCCGGAAAGCCTGCCCGAAGGGGTCGAATTCGCCGCGTTAGACGTGCGCGATCCCGATGCCGTTGCGGAATTTGTCGAAACGGTGGCTGCCCGCCACGGGCGGCTCGACATCATCGTCAACAATGCAGGCGGATCGCCGCCCAGCGATGCGGCTACGGCCAGCCCGAGGTTTGCCGAGGCGATTACGCGCCTGAACCTGCTCGCACCCTATTACCTGTCGCGCGCGGCCTTTCCCCATCTGGAAAAGTCGCCGGGTGCGGCCATCGTGAACATCGCCAGCGTTTCAGGCATCCGTCCGTCGCCGGGCACTTCGATCTATGGCGCGGCCAAGGCGGGACTTTTGAGCCTGACAAAGAGTCTTGCGCAGGAATGGGGGCCGAAATCCATCCGCGTGAACGCGATCATCGTCGGCCTGGCTGAAACCGAAACCTCGGCGGATACCTATGGCAGCGAAGCGACGCGGGCCAAGGTCGGTCAGTCCTTGCCGCTGGGGCGCATGGCGACCGGTGACGATGTTGCGCGCGCGGTTCTTTATCTGGTGTCGGACGCATCCGAATATGTGTCGGGCGCATGGCTCAACGTTGATGGGGGCGGCGAACGGCCCCTGTTTCTCGATATTGTGAAGGGAGGGTAGCGTCATGGCTATCAGGGAACTCGGCTATGTGGTCATCGAGACGGCAAAGCCGGTCGAATGGCGGGAATTCCTGACCAATGTCGCAGGGGTCATGGTCGCGGAAAATGCCGCCCACGGCGCGGATCATTACCGCATTGACGATCGGCCTTTCCGGTTCCGGATCGAACAGGCGGGCGCGGAGCGGCTGGCTGCGGCGGCTTACGAGATCGACACGCGCGAGGCGCTCGATGCGCTTGCTGCCCGGATCGAGGCCGCAGGGCGCGTTGTTACATGGGGTGACGATGCACAATCCGCCGCGCGCCATGTCGATGCCTATTTCCGCACCAGCGATCCGGCTGGCAACGGGCTGGAATTCTTCGTCGGCACGGCGCGTGACGAAGTCGAATTCGTTTCACCTCAGGGCGTTTCGGGATTTGTGACCGGAGAAATGGGGATGGGGCACGCCGTGTTTTCCGCACCCGATTTTCCTGCAACCCACGCGTTCTATCGCGACACCATCGGCTTTCATGACACCGATCTGCCGGTCTTCCACCTGATGGGGCCGGACGGTCCGCCGATGCATTTCGCGTTCATGCATGCCGATAACGGCCGCCACCACTCGCTCGCGCTGGGCGAAGGCCCGGCTGCACCGACTGGCTGCATCCACCTGATGCTCGAAATGCGCGACATGATGGATGTGGGCAAATGCTATGACCGGATGCGGCTGGCCGGAGTGCCGGAAAGCGCGACGTTGGGGCGGCACACCAATGACGAGATGACCAGCTTCTACATGCAGACGCCTTCGGGCTTCGATCTGGAAATTGGCTGCGACGGGCTGGTGATTGACCCCGCCAATTGGGAAACGACAGCGCACAAGACCATCAGCGAATGGGGCCATGTCTGGGCCTGGCAAAAGGCGATGGAAGAAGCCGCCGCCAATGAGGCAGCGCGCGCGGAGGCCGCCGAATGACGCTCGACAAGCGAATGACGCCAGCCGAAATCGTCGGCCGGCTGCGCAGCGGGATGACGCTGGGCATTGGCGGCTGGGGTCCGCGGCGCAAGCCGATGGCGCTGGTGCGCGAAATCCTGCGTTCCGACCTCACTGATCTGACCGTCGTTTCCTATGGCGGCCCGGATGTCGGAATGCTGTGCGCGGCGGGCAAGGTGAAGAAGGTTGTCTTCGCCTTCGTCTCGCTCGATGCGATCCCGCTTGAGGCGTGGTTCCGCAAAGCCCGCGAGGCGGGAGAGATCGAGGTGCTCGAACTCGACGAAGGCATGTTCCAGTGGGGGCTGAAGGCGGCCGCTTTCGGCCTGCCGTTCCTGCCCACGCGGGTCGGGCTTGGCACGGATCTGATCGAACTGGGCGGGCTCAAGACGGTCCAGTCGCCCTATGCCGACGGGGAAACGCTGGTGGCGATGCCCGCGCTGAAGCTCGATGCGGCGATCATCCATGTCCATCGCTGCGATCACCGCGGCAATGTGCAGGCCTTGGGGCCGGATACCTATTACGACGAATGGTTCGCCAAGGCTGCCGATGAATGCTTCGTCAGCTGCGAAGAGATGGTCCCGGCGATGGAGGATGCGCATCCCGAAGATGCTAGGGCCAATATTGTCGAACGCTGCTTCATCACCGGGGTGACAGAGGCGCGGTGCGGGGCGCACCCGACTTCGATGCCGCCACTTTACGGCCCGGACATGAAGGCATTGAAGGCCTATTCGGGCGCGGCAAAGGAGCCGGGCGAATGGAGCGCGGTCGCCGATCAATTCACTGGCGCCGACGAGGCGGCCTATCTGGCCTCGGTCGGCGGAGAGGAGGCGGTGATGAATGTCCCGCTGGCGATTTACTGATGGCAACTCTGGCAGAACTTTGCATCGCGGCGGTGGCCGAGGCTTTCCGCACCGATCGCGAGATTATCGGCACCGGCATCGGTCCGGTTCCGCGTCTTGGCGTGGGGTTGGCGAAGATGACGCACAGCCCCGGACTGATGATGACCGATGGCGAGGCCTATCTGGTCGAGCAGCCGGTTCCTATCGGGCCGCGCGGCTATAATGATCGCAAGGCGGCGGGCTACCTCCCGTTCTCGCGCTTTTTCGATAGCGCGGTGTGGACCGGGCGGCGTCACGCGATGGTTACGCCGACGCAGATCGACCGTTTCGGCCAGACCAACCTTTCGGCATTGGGCGGCACGCATGAACAGCCCAAGGTGCAGATGCTGGGCGCGCGCGGGTTTCCGGGCAACGGCATCTACCACCCCAATTCGATGTTCATCCCGGTGCATTCGACCCGCGTCTTCGTCGATGGCGAAGTCGATCGCGTGTCCTCGCCGGGCTACAACCCCGCACGGCGGATCGCGGGCGGCAACTATTCCGGGCTCGAACTGAAGCGGATCATCACCAATCTGTGCGTGATGGATTTCGGCGGGGCGGACAACGCCATCCGCGTCATCTCGCTCCACCCCGGCGTGACCTTTGCCGAGGTGCAAGACAACACCGGATTTGAACTGATCGACGCGGCGGAAGGCGAAACTCCGCTGCCGACAGACCAGCAGCTTGAAATCATCGCGGGACTCGATCCGCATGGAATTCGCCACAAGGTGCTGGCGGACAATCCGCCGGCGCGGCGGAGCAAAGAGGGAGAAGCCGCATGAGCGACGCCATCGTTCCCAAGGTTGACGAACCGCCCGTTTATGAAACCGACGAGCCGATCCTGTACGCGGTTAAGGACGGCGTGACCTATGTGACGCTGAACCGTCCGGCGTTCCACAACGTCCAGAACAGCCAGATGACCTACGCGCTGGACGATGCGTTCCAGCGCGCGGTCGATGATGACGATGTGAAGTGCATCGTGCTCAAATCGGATGCCAAGCATTTCACCGCCGGGCACGACATCGGCAGTCCCGGTCGTGATTTCCACTCCAGCTTCGAACGCCGCCTGATGTGGTACGATCACGCCAACAAGGGCGGGGCGGAAAAGGCCTATATCCGCGAACAGGAAGTCTATCTGGGCATGTGCAAGCGTTGGCGCGCCATTCCCAAGCCGACGATCGCGCAGGTGCATGGCGCCTGCATCGCGGGCGGGCTGATGCTGGCATGGGTCTGCGATCTGATCATCGCGTCAGATGATGCCTTCTTCCAGGATCCGGTGCTGCAGATGGGCTTTCCGGGCGTCGAATATTTCGCGCATTGCCACGAACTCAATCCCCGCATTGCCAAGGAATTCCTGCTGCTGGGCGAACGAATGAGCGCCGATCGCGCCTATCAGATGGGCATGGTCAACCGGGTGGTTCCGCGTGATCAGCTGGCGGACGAAGTGGCCAAGGTCACCGCGCGTCTGGTGGAGCAGCCGCGTCTTGCCATGCAGCTTGCCAAGCAGGCCTGCAATCACATGGAAACGCTGGCGGGCAAGGAAGCCGGGATCGATGCGAGCTTTGGCTATCACCACTTCGCGCATGCCAACAACCAGCTGATCAAGGGCGATTACATCGCCGGGTTCGACGGCAAGAAGATGGCCGAAAAGAACAAGGCGCAAGAGGCCCAGAAGGCGCAAGGACAGCAGGATTGACCTGTGGCTGATCCGCGCGCCTCCCTCTCGACACCGCTGACCGAGATGCTCGGTTGCCGCCTGCCGGTGATACAGACGGCGATGGGCTGGATCGCGACCCCCCGGCTGGTTGCGGCAAGCAGCAACGCAGGCGCTTTCGGCTTTCTCGCGGGCGCGGTGATGAAACCTGCCGAACTGGCGGCAGCGATTGAAGAGCTTAAGGGCATGACCCCGCACAATATCGGGGTGAACTTCCACAGCTTCCAGCCGGGTGCCAAGGACATCGTCGAGATCATCCTTGCCAATGCCGACCGGGTGCGGGCGGTGAGTTTCGGGCGCGGCCCCGATGCCGAGATGATCGGCAAGTTTCGCAGCGCGGGGATCATCTGCATCCCCACTGTCGGCGCGGTAAAGCACGCACAGAAAATGGTCGCGCTGGGTTGTCAGGCGATCACTATCCAGGGTGGCGAAGGCGGCGGGCACACCGGATCGGTCGCAACCACGATCCTGTTGCCGCAAGTGCTCGACGCGGTTGACGTGCCGGTAGCCGCGGCAGGTGGCTTTGCCGACGGGCGCGGACTGGCGGCGGCGCTGGCCTATGGCGCAAGCGGGATCGCGATGGGATCGCGCTTCATGATGACCAGCGACAGCCCGGTCCCGCAACAGGTCAAGGAAGCCTACACGCGGGCAGGCACGCAGGACATTTTCGTCACCTCCAAGATCGACGGCATTCCGCAGCGCATGATCCGCAACGCCATGCTCGACCGGATCGAGGCTGGCGGCAGCTTTGCCCGGTGGCGGCGCGGGTTGCTCGCCGCGATGGCGATGAAACGCGAAACCGGTGCCAGCTGGGGCGAACTGCTCGCCGCGGCGCGCGGCATGACCAGCCATGGCGAAATGTCGCTCCCCGAAGCGATGCTCGCCGCCGCCGCGCCCACATTGCTGCAAAAGGCGGTGGTCGATGGCGATGCGATCGGTGGGCTGATGGCTTCGGGCCAGGTCGCCGGAAGGCTCGACGATCTGCCGTCCTGCGCCGAACTGCTGGCGCGGATCGAAGCCGAAGCGCTTGAGCGGATTGCCGCGCTTTCATCCGTAACACCGCAATTGAAGGGAGCCGCCTGATGGGCATTGAAACCCACATCAAGGATCGCATCGCGGAAATCGTCTTCGACGTGCCGCCGGTCAACGCCTTCGACAGCGAAACCTGGATGTCGATCCCCGACATCGTGACCGCTGCGGCGCGCAATCCCGAAGTGAATTGCGTGCTGATCCGGGCCGAGGGCAAGGGCTTTTGCGGCGGCGTCGATATCAAGGAGATGCAGGCGCATCCCGAGCGCATCACCGTGCTCAATCGCGGCAATTACCTGACGTTCAAGGCGATCCGCGATGCCGAGATTCCGGTGGTGGTCGCCGCGCACAAATTCGTGATTGGGGGCGGTATCGGCATTTGCGGAGCGGCGGACACGATCATTGCTGCCGACGATGCCTATTTCTCGCTGCCCGAGGTGGATCGCGGCGCGATGGGCGGAGCCAGCCATTTGTCGCGCATGCTGCCGCTGCACAAGGTGCGCGCCGCTTTCTTCACCGGAGGCAATATTCCGGCGGCCGAAGCGCACCGATTGGGCGCGGTCGAAAAAGTGGTGCCGCGCGCCGATCTGGAGGCCGAGGCGCGGGCGTTCTGCGCGGTGATCGCATCGAAAAGCCGCAAGGCGCTGGTTATCGCCAAGGAAGCGTTGAACGGCCTCGAAGCGCGCGATGTCGATCGCGGCTATCGCTGGGAACAGGGCTTCACGCTCGAAATGTACATGCACGAAGACAGCCAGAAATCGCGCGACGAATTCGTGAAAACCGGAAAAGCCGCAGAGTTCTGATCATGCAGCTGCAATACACCCCCCGGCAGCAGGCTTTCCGTGCGGAAGTGCGCGAATGGCTGGCTGCCAACCTGCCGGAAAAGCCGCTTCTCACGCTCGAAGGCGAAGAAGGATTCCACCAGCACGTCGAATGGGAACGCAGACTGGCGCAAGGCAATTGGGGCATGGTGACATGGCCCACCAGCTATGGCGGGCGCGGGCTCGACCTGATCGAATGGCTGATCTTCGAAGAGGAATACTGGGGCGCGGGCGCACCGCTCAGGGTGAACCAGAACGGCATCTTCCTGCTCGGACCCACGATCATGGAGTACGGGACCGAAGAACAAAAGGCGCGGTTCCTGACGCCGATGGCCGCAGGCGAGAAGATCTGGGCGCAGGCATGGTCAGAGCCCGGCGCGGGCAGCGACATGGCGGCGATCAAGACCACCGCTTACCGCGATGGTGATCATTACGTCATCAACGGTCAGAAGACCTGGTCGAGCAGGGCGAGCTTTGCCGATTGGGGTTTCGGACTGTTTCGGACCGAAGAAGGCAGCCAGCGCCACAAGGGGCTGTCCTTCATCCTGTTCGATCTCAATGCGCCCGGCGTCACCCGTCGCCCGATCCGGCAACTCCACGGCAATCCGGGTTTCGCCGAGCTGTTCTTCGATGAAGTTCGCGTTCCAGTCGAAAACCGCCTTGCGGGAGAGGGGGAAGGCTGGAAGGTCGCCATGGCGACCGCCGGGTTCGAGCGCGGCCTGATGCTGCGCTCACCCGGCCGTTTCCAGGCAGCGGCAAAGCGGCTGGTGGAGCTGTTTCGAAAGCATGGACACGATGCGGC
Organism: Erythrobacter sp. Dej080120_24; assembly: GCF_036322605.1. GTDB lineage: Bacteria > Pseudomonadota > Alphaproteobacteria > Sphingomonadales > Sphingomonadaceae > Erythrobacter > Erythrobacter aurantius. The sequence continues at coordinate 3,032,774 of NZ_AP027262.1, read as the reverse complement.
TCCTTCGGCGCGCGAGGCGGTGGCAAAGGCGTGGATGGAGAGCCAAGCCTATGCCTACAACACCTATGCCGTCGCCGCGAAGATCATGGCGGGCGGCAGCATCGGGGCCGAAGCCAGCCTGAACAAGATTTTCTGGTCGGAACTCGATCGCGCGATGCACCGCACCGCGATGCACCTGCTGGGCGCGGCAGCGGAATTGCAGCAGTTTGCCGACGGCTCCGCCAATGACTGGCTCGAAGGCTACATCTTCTCGCTTTCGGGGCCGATCTACGCCGGTTCGAACGAGATCCAGCGCAACATCACGGCCGAGCGTTTGCTGGGCATGCCGCGGGTAGGAGCGGGCTGATGGATTTTCTGATCGCTCCCGAACGGCTCGAACTGGCCGAAGCCGTGCGCGACTATCTTTCGGGTACGCATGGGCCCGAAGTGCTGCGCAAACTCGATGCCGATGGCAATCGCGATCCTGCAATCTGGCAGGGTCTGGTCGAAATGGGTCTGCCCGGTTTGCTGGTTCCCGAAGAAGAGGGCGGGCTGGGCATGGGATTGCTCGACGCGGTGCTGATCGCGCGTGAATGCGGGCGTTTCTGCCTTGCCGAGCCGCTGGTCGAAAGCGCCTATGTCAGCGTGCCGTGGATGATCGCGCGCGGGGACACCGGCAGGCTTGCCGAAGTGGCAGCGGGGGAATTCCGCCCGATCGCCGCGCATTCGATCAACGGCTGGCACTCCGATGGCGATGGTGGGCCGCTGCACAGCGTCGATCCGCTGCGCAACCTTGCGCAATTGCCGGGCGATGCCAGCGATGATCCGCAGCTGCTCGATCTGGGCGCGCTGATGGCTTCGGCGCAGCTTGTCGGGCTGGCCGAGGCCATGCTGGATCAGGCGGTCGAATATTCCAAGCTGCGCGAACAGTTCGGCCAGCCGGTCGGCGGGTTTCAGGCGATCAAGCACAAGCTGGCCGATGTTGCCGTCGCGCTGGAATTTGCGCGGCCCGTGCTGTGGCGCGCGGCGCAGGCGCTTGAAGACGGCGCGGTCAGCGCATCGTTGCATGTCAGCCACGCAAAACTGGCGGCGAGCGATGCCGCCTATCTGGCGGGCGAGAGCGCGATCCAGGTGCACGGCGCGATGGGCTACACTTACGAAGTCGACCTGCATTTCTGGATGAAGCGCGCATGGGCGCTGTCCGGCGCCTGGGGCAGCAGGGGCTTTCACGCAAGGCGCGTGGATGCCGCAATCATTGGCGGCGATCACCCGATCGGGCCGCAAAACACCTTCGCTTGAGGACGTTTGAAACATGGCAGAAGCCTACATAATCGACGCTGTGCGCAGCCCAATGGGCCGCAAGAAGGGCACGCTTGCCACGCTCCACCCGGCAGACCTTGCCGCGCATCCGATCAGGGAACTTTTCGCGCGCAATGATGTCGATCCTGGCGCGGTGGACGATTGCGTCTGGGGCTGCTGCGACACGATCGGGCCGCAGGCAGGCGATATCGGCCGCACCGCATGGCTGGTGGCGGGTCTGCCGCAACACGTCCCCGGCACGACGGTGGACCGCCAGTGCGGCTCCAGCCAGCAGGCCGTCCATTTCGCCGCGCAAGGGGTGATGAGCGGGACGCAGGATCTGGTCGTTGCCGGGGGCAGCCAGGCGATGAACGCGATCCCGATTTCGGCCGCGATGTATGCGGGCCAGCCCTATGGTTTCGACAATCCGTTCAACACCTCTCCCGGCTGGATCGCGCGTTATGGTGACGGCATCCTCAACCAGATCGCCAGCGCGCAGATGATCGCGGACAAGTGGGAAATCAGCCGCGAAGCGATGGAGGAATTCGCCTGCGCCTCGCACGCCCGCGCCCATGCTGCGACCACCGGCGGTGCCTTTGCGCGCGAGATTGCCCCGCTCGAAGGCTTGGCCGAAGACGAAACGATCCGCGCCGGCACCACGCTGGAAGGGCTCGCCGCGCTCAATCCCGTGGGCGGCGAAGGGACAATCACTGCCGGGGTCGCCAGCCAGAATTGCGACGGTTCGGCGGCACTGCTGATCGCGGGCGAACAGGCGGTGAAGGATCACGGCCTTGAGCCGCGCGCCCGCATCCATCACCTGTCCGTGCGCGCCGATGACCCGGTGTGGATGCTGACCGCGCCGATCCCGGCAACCCGCTTCGCGCTGCACCGGGCCGGGCTTTCGGTCGACGATATCGACCTGTTCGAATGCAACGAAGCCTTCGCCAGCGTCCCGATGGCGTGGATGAAGGAACTCGGCATTCCGCATGAAAAGGTCAATGTGCGTGGCGGCGCGATCGCGCTTGGCCATCCGCTGGGGGGAACCGGCGCACGTCTGATGACGACGCTGCTGCACGCGCTTGAGGATACCGGCGGGCGTTATGGCCTCCAGACCATGTGCGAAGGCGGCGGTCAGGCCAATGTCACCATCATCGAGAGGTTGAGCTAATGGGAATCTGCGACGGACGCACCGTTATCATCACCGGCGCCGCGCGCGGGCTGGGCCGGGCCTATGCGCTCGCCTTTGCCGCCGAAGGGGCGAATGTGGTGGTCAACGACATCGGCACTTCGCTGGGCGGCGAAGGGCGCGACACCAGCGCGGCGGACGGTGTGGTCGAAGAGATCAGGGCCGCAGGCGGTCAGGCCATCGCGAACTATGACGACGTGACCGATTGGGACGCGGCAAAGCGCATTGTCGATGCGGCGATCGAGGGTTTTGGCGACCTGCATGTCGTCGTCAACAATGCCGGGATCGTGCGCGACCGGATGTTCGTTTCAGCGACCATCGAGGAATGGGATGCGACCATGCAGGTCCACCTGCGCGGCCATTTCTGCATCAGCCGCCACGCGGTGAATTACTGGCGCGCCAAGCAGAAGGAAGGCGGCAATCCCGATGCCCGCATCATCAACACCACCAGCGGCGCGGGGCTTCAGGGCTCTATCGCGCAGGCGGCCTATTCGACCGCCAAGGGCGGCATCGCCTCGCTCACGCTGGTGCAGGCGGCGGAGCTTGGCCGGTATGGCATCACCGCCAACGCGCTCGCCCCGTCGGCCCGCACCCGCATGACCGAACAGGCCTTTGCCGAAAAGATGGCGACCGAGGGCGAGGCGTTCGACGTGATGGACCCGGCCAATATCGCACCGGCTGTCGTCTGGCTGGGCAGCGATCAAAGCGCCGATGTCACCGGCTGCGTCTTCGAGCTCGAAGGCGGCAAGATCATGATCGAGGACGGCTGGCGCGAAGGGCCGATGATCGACAAGGGCGCGCGCTGGAACCCGGCGGATGTCGGCGAAGCGGTGCATTCATTGCTCAAGCAGCGGGTTGAGCCGCGCAAGGTCTGGGGGACCTGACATGGATTTTGTCTTCACCGAAGAACAGCAGATGATCGCCGAAACCGCTCAAGGTTTCTTCGGCGAGAACGCGACCAGCGACCGCACCCGCGCAGCGATGGCGGGCGACGGGGTGGATCGCCAGTTGCACCGCGATTTCTGCGAGGAACTGGGTCTTGGCGGAGTGATCGTGCCCGAAGAGCTGGGCGGAGTTGGCCTTGGCTATGTCGAAATGGCGATCGTCGCCGAAGCGGCAGGGTACAATGTCGCCGCCATGCCGCTGCTGGGTATCAACATCGCCGCCGCCATGATCGCGGCGGGCGGAACGGATGCGCAGAAATCCGATCTGCTGCCCGCTATCCTTGCGGGCGAGAAAATTGCCGCCGCTGTCGGCAACGACACCGTGAGTCATGATGGCGACAAGATCAGCGGCCGGTTCGAATTCGTGCCGCATGGCAATGTCGCCGATGTCTTCATCCTTGCCCATCCTGATCAGGCATGGGTGGTTCACGCCGATACGCCCGGCCTTTCGATCATCACGCACACCACCATGGACCAGACGAGGCCGCTTGCCACGCTGGTGCTTGATGGCGTGGCGGGAGAGCCGCTGGCCGATACGCAGGCTGCGATCACCGCCAGTCAGCCTGCAGCGTGGATCACGCTTGCGGCCGAGGCGCTGGGCGGCGCGCAGGCGTGCCTTGATCGCACCGTCCGCTATGCCAATGAACGCGTGCAGTTCGGGCGTCCGATCGGTTCGTTCCAGGCGTACAAGCACCGGCTGGCCGACATGATGATCGAAATCGAACAGGCCCGCAGCGCGGTGTACTGGGCGGCCTGCGCCAATGACGAAAACAGCGACGATCCGCAGCTCGCGCTGCACGCTGCCAAGGCGTTCTGCGCTGACACTTTCTTCAAATGCGCAGCCGACATGATCCAGTTGCACGGCGGCATCGGCTTTACATGGGAACATGACGCGCATCTGTTCTTCAAGCGTGCGCGTTCGATCCAGACCTTGCTGAAAGACGGGAACTGGCACCGCGAGCAGGTGGCGAAGCAAATTCTGGGAGAGGTGGCATGAAGCTTGGCTTTACACCGGCGGAAGAGGAATTCCGGGCCGAGGCCGCCGACTGGCTGAACGCGCAGATGGCCGGCGAATTCGCTGACATCAAGGGGATCACCACGCTCACCGAAAAGGCCGAGCGCCGCAAGGAGTGGGAACAGCATCTGGGCGAACACGGCTGGTCGTGCATCGGCTGGCCCAAGGAGTGGGGCGGGCGTTCCGCCACGCTGGCCCAGCAGGTGATCTTTGCCGAGGAATATGCCCGCGCAGGCGTTCCGGGCCGGGTCAACCACATCGGCATCGAACTGGCCGGGCCGACCCTGCTGGCGTTTGGCTCAGAGGAGCAAAAGCGACGCTTCCTGCCCGGCATCGCGGCGGGAAAGACGATCTTCTGCCAGGGCTATTCCGAACCCAATGCCGGTTCCGACCTGTCGGCGGTGCGTACCAAGGCGCGCCTTGATGGCGGGGAATGGGTGGTCGACGGGCAAAAGATCTGGACCAGCCTTGCGCATATTTCCGACTGGATCTTCGTTGTCGCGCGCAGCGAGGAAGGATCGAAAGGCCCCAAGGGGCTGACGTTCCTGATGATGGAGATCGACCAGCCGGGTATCGAAATCCGGCCGATCAAGCAGATCAACGGCGATGCCGAATTCAACGAGACATTCTTCGACGGTGCGCGTTGCCCCGAAGATAGCCTTATCGGCGCTGTCGGCGATGGCTGGCGCGTGGCGATGGGCCTGCTCAGCTTCGAACGCGGCGTTTCGACGCTGGGCCAGCAGATGGCGTTCCGCAACGAGCTGGATGAAATCATCGCCGCGGCCAAGGCCAATGGCGCGGCCCATGATCCGCTGATCCGGCAACGTATCGCCAAGGCTGAAATCGGCCTGCGGCTGATGCGTTACGGCGCGCTCCGCATGCTTTCGACCACCGATCACAGCAAGGTCGACGGGGCCGCGCTGACTTACAAGATCCAGTGGGCAAGCTGGCGCCGCAGCCTTGGCGAACTGGCGATGGACGTGCTGGGTCAGGCTGGCGAAATCACCGACAATCCCGAATATGAATGGAGCGTTCTGCCCAATCTCTTCCTCTATTCGCGCGCCGACACGATCTATGGCGGCACCAACCAGATCCAGCGCAACCTGATCGCCGAGCGCGGGCTGGGCATGCCCCGCGAACCGAGGGGGGACAAATGACACTGACACCGCAATATCCCCCCGCCCGCGATCTTTTGAAGGGCAAGACCGTCGTCGTGACGGCGGCTGCCGGTACGGGCATCGGCTATGCCGTGGCCAAGCGCGCCGTCGAGGAAGGCGCGCAAGTCCTGATCAGCGACTTTCACGAGCGCCGCCTGGGCGAAGCTGCCGATCGCATCGCGGCCGAAACCGGGGCCGCTCGTCCGCTTACCTGCCTTTGCGACGTCACGCAGCAGGATCAGGTCGACAGCTTGCGCGATGCCGCGCTGGCTGGGCTTGGCCATGTCGATGTGCTGATCAACAACGCCGGGCTGGGCGGCGAAGTGCCGGTGGTCGACATGACCGATGATCAATGGCACCGCGTGCTCGACGTGACGCTCAATTCGGTGTTCCGGATGACCCGCGCTTTCCTTCCGGCGATGCAGGAGCGGCAGACCGGGGCAATCGTCAACAATGCGTCCGTGCTCGGCTGGCGCGCGCAAAAGGGGCAGGCGCATTACGCGGCGGCAAAGGCCGGGGTGATGGCCTTTACCCGCTGTTCGGCGGTGGAGGCGGCAGAACACGGGGTGCGCATCAATGCCGTGGCGCCTTCGATCGCCATGCACGCCTTCCTTGCCAAGGTGACGACGGAAGACCTGCTGGCCGAACTGTCGGCCAAAGAGGCGTTTGGTCGTCCGGCGGAAGTCTGGGAAGTCGCCAACGCGATGATCTTCCTCGCATCCGATCTTGCCAGCTACATGACGGGCGAAGTGCTGTCCGTCTCCAGCCAGAGGGCCTGACGATGGCGACAGTCTTTGAAAGCCCGCGCGATCTCATTGGTGCCGAAGGCACGCAGCTTGGCCCGACCGGCTGGCTCCGCATCACGCAGGACCGGGTCGACGGCTTCGCCGAAGTGACCGAGGATCGCCAGTGGATCCATGTCGATGTCGAGCGCGCAAAGGACGGCCCGTTCGGCGGGACGATCGCGCATGGCTATCTCACCATGAGCCTCGTCAACTTCTTCCTGCCGCAACTGATTGAAGTGCGAGGCTTTTCCCACGCGGTGAATATCGGCGCCGACGGTCTGCGGTTTCTCAGCCCGGTAAAGGTCGGCAGCAACATTCGCGGCGTGGGCGAGATCGTGAGCGTCGAGGAAAAGAAGGGCGGATACCAGTCGGTTGTGCGGGTGACTGTCGAGATCGAAGGCTCCGACAAACCGGCCTGCGTGGTCGATACGATCAGCCGCTATTACCCGGAGAACTGACATGCCCGACGCAGCGCAGATGGAAGCGGCGGTCAAAGCCTATGTCGATTGCTACAACCGGGCGGATCTCGACGGGATCGTCGCAATCTTCGCTCCGGATGCGCGGGTGGAGGACCCGGTCGGCAGTCCGGCAAAGACAGGGCATGCGGAAATTCGCGAGTTCTTCGGCGCAGGTATCGCGATGGGCGCCAGGCTGGCGCTCGACGGCCCGGTGCGCTGCGTCGCCGATCACGCGGCCTTCGCGTTTCATGTGACGCTCGATTGGGAAGGGCAGGCAACGCGCATAGACGTGATCGACGTCTTCCGCTTCGATGAAAACGGCAAGGTTGCCGAAATGCGCGCGTTCTTCGGCCCGGAAAACATGGGTCCGGGCTGAAATGAGCGAAAACCTGCCTTTGACCATCCCGCATGTCGCGCAAGCCGCGGCGCGCAATTGGGGCGATCAGCCTGCCTTGCTCGAACAGGGCGAAGAGTGGTCGTTCGCCGAGCTGTGGGACCGTTCCCGCGCTGCCGCATCGGCCTTTATCGCGGCGGGCATGGGCAAGGGCGACAGGATCGCGATCTGGGCACCCAACAGCCGCGAATGGATCGTCGCGGCGATCGGGGCGATGGCGGCGGGGGCGGCGATCGTGCCGCTCAACACCCGGCTGAAAGGGCGCGAGGCGGGCGACATCCTGCGGCGGACGGGGGCGCGGCTGCTGCTGACTGTCGGTGAATTCCTGGGCACACGCTACCCCGATTTGATCGCTGCTGAGGATCTCCCGGCGCTGGAACGGACGATCCTGCTGGACAGCGATTGGGACGCTTTCGTCGACTCGGGCAAAGGCGCAGGCGATCCGGCGGTTACTGAAGCGCTGGCGCGTCTCGCACCCGGCGATATCTCGGACATCATGTTCACCAGCGGCACCACCGGTGCTCCCAAGGGCGTCATTTCCACTCACGACCGGATCGTGCCGATGTTCCGCCACTGGGTCGAAGTCATGGGGCTGAAGGCGGGCGAGCGATACCTCATCATCAACCCGTTCTTTCACAGCTTCGGGTTCAAGGCGGGCTGGGTCGCCGCGCTGATCGCGGGCGCGGTGATCGTGCCGATGGCCAGTTTCGACATCCCGCAGGTGATCCGCCATATCGAGCAGGACCGGATCAATTTCCTGCCCGGCCCGCCCACGATCTACCAATCGCTGCTGGCGGCCAAGGCGCAGACCGATTTCGACACGTCGAGCCTGCGCGGCGCTGCCACCGGCGCGGCCAGCGTGCCGCCCGAACTGATCCGCCGGATGCGCAGCGAACTGGGCCTTGTCGATACCGTCACGGCCTATGGCATGACCGAATGTTCGACCATCACATCGTGCCGCCGGGGCGATGATGCCGAATTGATCGCGACCAGCGTGGGCAAGGCCATCCCCGGTCTTCAGGTCCGGATCACCGGTGAGGATGGGCAAGAGGTCGCGCGCGGCGAGACGGGCGAAATCCATGTGCGCGGCTATGGTGTGATGGCAGGCTATCTCGACGATCCCGAAGCCACCGCCGAGACGATCGACGCCGACGGCTGGCTGCACACGGGCGATGTCGGGGTTATGGACGAAGACGGATATGTCCGGATCACCGACCGGCTGAAGGACATGTACATCTCGGGCGGGTTCAACTGCTATCCGGCCGAGATCGAAAAGCTGCTTTCGGAAAACCCCGAGGTCGGAATGGTTGCCGTGATCGGTGTGCCGGATGATCGGATGGGAGAAATCGGCAAGGCCTTTATCGTGCCGCGTCCGGGCGCTTCGCCGGATGCGGAAGGGCTGGCCGCATGGGCCCGCGCCAACATGGCGAATTACAAGGTTCCGCGCATTTTCGAGATCGTCGAAAGCCTCCCGCTCAACGCTTCGGGCAAAGTGCTCAAGACCGAATTGCGCAAGACGGCCTAGGCTTTTCTTCTAGTTGTCACGCCAGCCGATCGGGACGTCCTGACCGGTCAGTTCGATCAGCCGCCTGAGAACGCGTTTTGTCTCCGCCAGTTCGGCCTGCGTGAAATGATTGGCGAGGTCGGCCTCCAGCCCTTTGCCGAAGGCGAGCGTCTCGACGAACAGTTCCCTTCCCTTCTCACCCAGATCGTAGCGATCATCGGTTTCGACCAGCAATCCCTTGCGGGTCATCAGGTCGAGCAGCCGCTTTGACGGGGCGTGGCCGGTGTGGACTAGCCGGGTTCCCAGTTCCTGCTGACCCAGCGGTGCCTCCATGCTCAACACCGCCAGCGTCAGATATTCCTCCATCGACGATCCCAGTTGTTCCAGCTTTTCCCGCGTCGGGCGCGATGTCTGGAAATGCGCGCGCGAGATCAGGTAAAACAGGAAATCGTCGCTGAAACGGCCATGTTCGGTGTCCACCGATTCCGTGGCTTCGCCGCGTGGACGCGGGCGGCGTTCGGCATAGCTGCCGGCATGGAACAGCAGCGGTGCCTCGTCACGGGTTTCGAAATCGATCACTTCGCCGACAAGGATCACATGGTCCCCGCCTTCGTACAGGTGGCGGGTCTTGCACTGGAACAGCGCGGCGTGCTGATCGAAGACGGGAGAACCCAGAGCGCCTTCGCGCCATTCGATCCCGTTGAACTTGTCCTCCCCCGAACGGGCAAAGCGGTTGGAGAGGTCTTCCTGCGATGCAGCAAGGACGTGAACCGCGAAATGGCCGCTTTCGCAGAAGGTGTCGCAAGACAGGCTTTTCTTGGCCAGCGACCACAGTACCAGCGGCGGTTCGAGGCTGACCGAATTGAAGCTGCTGGCAGTGACTCCCACGGGCTGACCGGCCGCGTCCATTGTTGTCGCGATTGTCACCCCGGTCGCAAACGATCCAAGCGCGTTGCGAAATTCCCGTTGCAAGGCCGCCGCATCTGTCATTTCACCCTCTCCCGATGCGGGGAATTTATCATATGCGGATAAAATGACAATCAGAAATGCGCAAACTAACGCCCATATCTGATTTCAGGATCACTTTGCGTAAGATTATGTGGGAAATTCGGGATGGGAGAGGCGCGCCGCCGATCTGCGGCGCGCCGATGCCGCCCTTTCCATTCCGATGCCTAGCGCGACAGGTGCTCGTTCAGCAGCTTGTGAAAGTGCCGGATCTTTGTCTCGCCGTAATTGGCGAAGACGATCTCTTTCGACTTGATCGACTTCATGCCCTTTTGCACATGCGGAAGGTTCACCACGTCCTGATTGAACACCTTGGCCAGCATGCCGAGTTCGGGCGCGTCGCAATAATCGTCATCGAAATCGAGCCAGTGCACCGGGGCCGGGGCAGGGCGCGGCTGACCCTTGGCGACGGGCAGCATGAACATGATTTCGTGGATGCATTCCTCCGGATTGTCGCCGTTGGGGCGGAACCGGTAGAAGATCGGATCGAAGCATCCCCACGGGCTGATATTGGGGAACAGGTTGTAATAGATCGTGTCGACGAATTCGGCGTCGCTGATCTCGTCCACCTCGTCACCCAGGCTTTCGCGCCATTGCTCGCGCATCTGATCGGCCATCGCCTTGCGCCGTTCGGGCACGGGTCCGGTGGTGGTGGGGTCGATCTCCTCCTCCCAGCCTTCGGGCAGGCGCCCGCCCACCCAGTCGCACAGCTGGATGTCGGCGTGGTCAAGCTCGCCTTCGATATGGTGCGCGGCGTGATCGAAAATGCCGGTGCGCCCGTCGCGCGCGGTCACTTTCACCCGGTCTTCGCCGAGCCGTTCATAGACATTGCCCGACAGTGCATGGCGCACCTTGGCATAGGTTTTCGCGCCTTCCAGCGGCTCTGCCACCAGCGCCGGATTGACATGCGGGCTGAGCATCCCGTTGGGCGAGATCGCGCGGGAAAGGTTGCCGAACACGTCGTACTTGCTGTTCGCATCGCCCATCACGTCGAGCAGCGTCGGATGCGTGGCGACCACGTGATAGGCCTCCATGAAAGCCTCCTGCGCCACCTTCCAGTTGCAGCGCAGCTTCTTGGCGACATGCACCGCCTTGTAACGGCGTTCGAACGGGATCGGTTGGAAATGCCGGTCGATATCGCCGAGAAAATCCTCGAAGGGCTCGGCATTGTCGTCCGGGTTGATGAACACCCATCCGCCCCAGCGCCCGACCTTGACCGGCGGCAGGCTGTGGGTCTTCTCGCTCACCGTAGGGAAATCCCACTGGCACGGCACTTCCTTCAACTTGCCGTCGATCTTCCAGCCCCAGCCGTGGAACGGGCAGCGGAATTCGTGAACTCCCTTGGCATCTTCGGTCAACAGCGCGCGGCCACGGTGAAGGCAGGCGTTGGGGAAGGCCTTGATCTCGTCTGGCGCGGTACGGACGATGATGAAGGACAGATTGGCGATGTCATAGACATGGCTGTCGCCGACATTGGGAATGTCGTCTTCGTGGCAGGCCATCTGCCACACCTTCTTCCACAGCCGTTCGACTTCCAGATCGAAGAAATCGCGCGAGTAATAGATGCTCGGGTTCACGATGGTCGGCCCGGCGGGCATCGGGCTGTCCTCGCGGAAGCGCGGCGGCACCTGATGCGTGTCCATGTCGAGCAATTCGTCGTAGGTGATCCCTTTCGACCGGTTCGTCCCCGTCAGCGTTTCGACCATTTTCTCTCTCCCGTAAGTCTGTCCCCGGCTCAGGCCGGATCGAAATGGAGCCGCAGCGTCTGCATCCCGCGCAGGATGTGGCTGGCGGCGAACTGGAACGGATTTTCCGGATCGGCGAAGCGCAGGTTCGGCAGCCGCTCCAGCACGATCGGTAGCGCCGTCGCCATCTCCAGCCGCGCCAGATACATGCCGAGGCAGGTGTGGACGCCGGCTCCGAAGGCGATGTGTTCGCGCACGTTCTCTCGCGCCACGTCGAACTTGTCCGGGTCGGCGAACTTCGCCGCATCGCGATTGGCTGAGCCGTAACGCAGGAGCATCGGCTCCCCGGCCTTGAGCGCGACACCGCCCAGCACCGTATCCTCCTTCACCACCCGCCACATGTTGTGCGAGGGCGAAAGGTGGCGCGCGGTTTCCTCGACCCAGCCGGGGACAAGCGTCTTGTCCGCCATGATCGCTGCCATTTGCGCCGGATTGGCGAGCAATTGCGCGACGGCATAGGCCAGCGCGTGAGCGGTCGCCTCCTGCCCGGCGGTGAAGATCTGCTGGATGATCGAATAGACCTCGGAATCGTCCAGCGGGCGCTCGCCATCGTCGGTCGGCATGCGCGCGGCGATCAGGTCTGACACGACATCATCGCCCGGATTGGCTCGCCTTTCGGCCATGATCGCGCGGAAGTAATCCTGCATGGCGATTTCGCTACGGGCGAGATCGGCGCGCTCTTCGGGCTTGGCATTGCCGTTGAGGCGCAGGATCGCACAGCGCACCCAGCCCTGGAACATCGGCAGGTCTTCGCGCGGCACGCCCAGCACGTCGGCGATGACGATGCCGGGCAGCAGCTCGGCAAATTGCGATTTGAATTCTACCTCGCCCGCATCGGCAAAGGGATCGATCAGGCTGTTGGTGACTTCAGCGATATAGGGCGCCATCGCGTTGATCCGTTTCAGCGGCAGCGCATGCATCGCGATCCGTTTGTAACGCGTGTGCATCGGCGGATCGGCGGTGAGCAGTGTGTCGCGCCGTTCCAGCCCCTTGGCGAGGATCGCTTCCTCTTCGGGGTCAAAACTGCCCGATCCGCCCGAACTCAGCAGCGCGGAAAAATCGCTGGAGAAGATCTTGGGCTTCTTGTTGACCTCAAGCACCAGATCATAGGTCGATACCGAGACGATGCCGGTTTTCGGATCGCGGAACACCGGCGCCTCTTTGCGCAGGCGATCGTAATAGGGGTAGGGGTTCTGCAAATTCTCCGGGCTGGTCGCATCAATCCGTTCAAGCGCTTCCATCGGGCATCCCTCCAAAACTGGATGCCAGCGCACAGGGCACACTTCCTCACGCTGGCAATGGAGCGCAATCTGGAACGAAGACGGGGGGTGCGACCTTGACCTGGATCAAAAACCGCCCTCTCAAAAATGAGAGCGCCGGTGGCGCTTGGCAGGGGGTGATCAGCCCTTGGAATAGACGAAGGAACCGATCGCCGTAGTGATCGCGTTCTCTATCTCGCCCGCATCACCCGGTGCCGCGCTGACCGAAACCTCAAGCCGAATGCGGCCGATATCGCTTGTCATGAAGGCGATACGGGGGCGCGATTGATCGCCTGTCGTGGGCGCGAACCCGGCTTCGGTCATCGCTGCGGCTGCGGTTTCTTCCAGCTCCCCATGGCGCGAAAACAGGTCAAAAGCGGTTTCGAATGTCAGGGTAAAGACATGTTCGGCTGTCGATCCCGCCTTGCTCAGCACGCGGGCGGGCTGGCTGAACAGCAGGCTGTGCGGGATCATCACCGACTGGCGCGATGCCCGGATCGAACCTGTGCGCGCATCGACGGCGCGGATGCGGGTCGACAACAGGCTAATATCGACCACTTCGCCGCGGTGTTCGCCGATCTCGATCAGGTCGCCGATTGTGTAGGCGCGGGTGAATGTGCGGAAGGCCGATCCCGAAAGGCACAGGATCAGTTCCTTGGTCGCGATCACGATGGCAACGGCAACCGCGGTGACCGACAGGGCGAAAGTGCGCAATTGCGGCGCCCAGATCATCAGCAGCCCGACAATCGCGACGAGCACCAGCCCGTTGCGCACATTCGCGGTCCATCGCCGGGCGATCTGCGGGGTCAGATCGTCCTTCGACCTGAGCGCCCGCCCGGTAAGCCACCATGCGACCAGCAGCGTCGAAATCAGCGCAATCGATGCGAGCACGTCCGGCATGGATGACTGCGGGGGCAGCAATGGGTCTAGGGTCATGGGGGAGGCAGCACCGGCTGGAGTGAAGAATTACCGGTGTTCTTATCCCGGGCGGGAAGGGCGCGCAAACCGCAAGGGCTATTCGCCAAAGCCTGCGTTTATCGTCACCTCGGCCAGTTGTTTCGCCTTGCGGGTTACTTCCTTGGGATCGTGCAGATGCGCCATCACGATCGCGCCTTCCTTGATCAGCAGCAACTGGTAGGCGAGCTCCCTTGGCTCGGGCGCGCCTGCCTTTGTCGTCAGCTCCTCGAAATAGCGGGCCAGCAGGCTCTTGTGCTCCGCCGAAACGGCATGGATCGGATGATCGCGCTGCTGGTATTCGGACGATGCCTTCACGAACATGCAGCTGCGAAAGCCGGGTTCGTCGAACCATTCGCCCAGCGCATCGAATATCGCCAGCAGCCGCGCGCGCGGATCGTCGGTGATCGCTTCGGTGCGGCGTTGCAGCCAGTTGCGGAACTGTTCGTCGCGCAATCTCAGGGTCGCGAGGATCAGGTCCTCCTTGGTCCTGAAATGCTTGTAGATCGCCGTCTTGGAAACGCCGGTCTCTTTCGCGAGGCGATCCATGCCGATGGCGTGGAACCCGCCCTGATAAAACGAATCGAGCGCCTTGCTCACCAGTTCTTCGCGTTTTGAAGCGCTCATTTCTGCTCCGATCAGGCTCAATCAATGACTGATCGGTAAATGATCCTTCGGACGCCGCCTTTCAAGGGCAATCTATAAAATACCGTAAAACCAATTGGATATTGATGCGCCTCTTGGTCCGCTAGCGCCATCCGACATTTTTTTTCAAACCCCAAGGTTGACAGATCGGTTATCCTTCGCGATTTAAGGTGTACCGATCAGTTAAGGTTGGTCCAGTCATCAGGAGGAACACATGTCGTCAACCAAGTCCCCGCACTCGTTCAGTTCTCAGGCAGCGGTGCTCATTGCCATCGTCGGCATCGCCGGCATGGCGCTCGCGCCGGTCACGCAAGCCGCCGCTCAGGCTGCCGCTCAAGGCCCGGAAAGCCGCGCGGCAACCGCCACCCAGCCGCCCGTCAATGACGGATTGCCCATGCCCGGCTTCACAATTGAACCCGGCAAAACGGCCATCGTCATCACCGACCCGCAAAATGATTTCCTGTCGCCCCAAGGCGTGACCTGGGGCGTTGTCGGGCAGAGCATCACCGAAAACCGCACGGTCGAAAATCTTGGTGCGCTGTTCGAAGTCGCCGACGAAGCCGGAATGCCGGTGTTCGTTTCGCCGCACTATTATTTCGAACATGATCACCGCTGGCAGTTCGAAGGGACGCTGGAAACGCTGATGCACGCGATCGGCATGTTCGATCGCCCGCACGCGCTGACGCTTGAAGGGTTCGAAGGTTCGGGTGCGGATTGGCTGGAACAGTACAAGCCGCATATCAACAACGGCCGCACCGTCGTGACGAGCCCGCACAAGGTCTATGGCCCCGACAGCAACGATCTGGCGCTGCAATTACGCAAGGCGGGCATTTCCAAGGTCGTGCTGGGCGGGATGTCGTCCAACCTCTGCACCGAATCCCACATGCGTGCCCTGATCGAAGCCGGGTTCGAAGTGATGGTTGTCACCGATGCCACCGCAGGCGCGATCACCGAACATTACAACGGCTACGAGGCTTCGCTGGTGAACTTTCGCATGATCGCAAGCGCGGTCGACAACACGCAGAACACCGTCGCCGCCATCCGTTCCGCCTACAGCCCCGGCTGATCAGGCTCCACCCAAATCAACCGGCGTCTTTCCAATCCCCCATGTCCCGAGCGCCGGTCGATCGGGCGGTGATCGCAAGTGCCCAAGTGCCTCCCCCCAAGCGCCTCAATGCCTTGCGATCACCGTCCACACCGATTGCCCCCAATTTCAGGAGAACCACAATGATTGCCAATACCCGCAAACTCGCTCTCGCCTTTGCTCTTGCAACGGCGTTCACCGGCACCGCCAACGCGGCTGACGAATACAACATCACCAATGGCTACACCCTCGACGGTGTCGGTCTGGGCGTTCATGGCGTGGATACGGTCGTGCTCAGCACCATGAACGCGGTGGCCGCAGGCGATGCCACGCATACTGTCGTGCATGACGGGGTCGCCTATTACTTCGCATCGGAAATCACGGCGCAGCAGTTCAAGGCCGATCCCGATCGCTACCTTCCGCAATATGGCGGCTTCTGTGCCTATGCCGTGGCGCTTGGCAAGAAGCTGGACGGCGATCCGCGCTATGCCGACATCGTCGATGGCAAGCTGTACCTCTTCGTCAACGCGGTGATTTTCGAACGGTATCTCGCCGATCGCGAAAACACGCTGAGCAAGGCCGAAGAGCAATGGGCGAAGATCCGTCACGCCCGCGTCGAAGACCTCTGACCCCGCCTGGCGGCCGGCCCTTCCCTCTCCCTCTCTTCCCCGGGGCCGGCCGCCCTTTTTCCCCTCTCCATGTGCCGCGTCGCCCTGTCGCACGCGGCATCGCGTACAAAAGGCCCGCATCATCATGCGCCAACCGATCCCCCCGTTCACCCGCGAAACCGCCGTCCAGAAAGTGCGCCTTGCCGAAGACGCCTGGAATTCGCGCAACCCCCAGCAAGTCGCGCTCGCCTATACCGAGGACACGAGGTGGCGAAACCGGGCCGAATTCCCGCAGGGGCGCGCCGAGGTGGAGGCCTTCCTTTCCCGAAAATGGGCAGCCGAGCACGAATACCGGCTGGTCAAGGAGCTATGGGCCTTCACCGGAAACCGGATCGCCGTCCGCTTTGCATACGAATACCGCGATGATGCGGGCCAATGGTATCGTGCCTATGGCAACGAAAACTGGGAATTCGACGATCACGGGCTGATGCGGATCCGTCTTGCTAGCATCAATGAAACGCCTATCGCACAGGCTGATCGCAAGCTGTTCTGGCCATTGGGCCGACGGCCTGACGATCACCCCGGCCTGACCGAACTGGGGCTTTAATCCCCGGGCGTTGCAGCCAGATCCAGCGTGCGCGACAATTGCAATGCGTCGCGGAATTGATCGTCATGGGTGCAGCACACGATTGCCCCGTCATAGGCGACAAGCGCGGCTTCGAGCATTTCAATCGAAGGCAGGTCGAGATGATTCGTGGGTTCGTCGAGGATCAGTAATTGCGGCACATGCGGGCGCGAGAACAGGCAGGCGAGCGCCAGCCTGACCTTTTCTCCGCCTGACAGGCTGCCGACCAGCCGCTGCGCCCAGGCTGCCCGGAAACCGAACTGTGCCAGCGCCGCATGGGCGGCGTTGCGATCAAGCAGCGGATTGTGCCGCTGCATCGCAGTGAGCATGGTTTCGTCCGGTTGCAGCAGGTCGAGATGCTGATCGAGCACCGCGATCCTTTCGGCATCGATTTCCACGCTGCCGCTTGAAGGGACATCCTGCCCGGCGAGGATACGCGCGAGCGAGCTTTTGCCGCTGCCGTTCGGCCCTTTGAGATGGATCCGTTCCGGCCCGATGATGGCGAGGTCCAACGGCCCGAACAAAACCTTCCCGTCGCGTTCGCAGCCAATCGACCTTGCCTCCAGCAGCCTGTGACCCGGTGCAAGGCCGCAGGAAGGCAGTTCGATCCTGATCGGCGTGACCCGCGCCACCGATGCCTCGGCCAGCCTGACGGCTTCCTGCGCTTGCTCTGCCTGTTGCTCCCCCAGCGAACGGTTGCGGGCCGAATTCCCTTCGGCGCGTTCCTTTTGCGCGTTGGTTTCCAGCTTGGTCGCATCGCGCCGCGCTGCGGTTTCCCGGCCTTGGCGGTTGCGCTGGTCCTGCCGCTCAGTGCGGGCCTGCTGGCGGCGCTTGGCGGCGTTCGCCAGTGCCTTTGCCCGGTCAAGGTTCTCATGCGCCAGCGCGATCCGCGCCTCGCGTTCCGCGACGAAGGCATCCCAGCCGCCCGTGACCGTCAGCGATCCGGTGGGTGAGAGTTCGATGATCCGGTCCGCCCGGGCCAACACCGCCCGGTCATGCGTGGCGACCAGTGCAGGGCCGTGCCAGCGATCGAGCAGGTCCATGATCATCGCCCGTCCGGCATCGTCCAGATCATTGGTCGGCTCGTCCATCAGCAGGATGTCTGGCTGTTCGAGCAGGACGGCGGCGACTTTCAGCCGGTTACGTTCGCCCCCGCTCAGGCTGTCGGCAGGTCTGCGCGGGTCGATCCCCTCCAGCCCGCATTCAACCAGCACCTGTTCGAGCCGGGCGGGTAGGGTCCAGTCGGCTTCCTCGAAATCATGCGCTTCGCCCAGACCCTGCTCGATCCGGTCCAGCATGGCGAGTGGTTCTTCGACCCCCAGCGCCTGCGCGACATTGGTGCCGTCTGGGTAGCCATGCTGGCGGATGAAGCCGATTGTGCCGTCGGCCGTGATCGTGCCGGAGGCAATGGGCACTTCCCCGCAGATCGCCCGTAGCAGCGTCGTCTTGCCGGTGCCGTTGTGGCCGAACAGGCCCACGGTCTCGCGCGTGATGGTGGCGGAAAATTCGGGAAACAGCGCGGTGCCTTCGGGCGTGGCGCAGATGATGCGATCGATGTGGAGGTGCGACATGAACAAGCCAATGCAATCTGGTGTCGAAGAATTCGGACGAGAATGTTGGTTTACTTGTTCATCGGTTTCTCTTGCCGGTTGGTGCAGCGCCACTAGCGGGGATCGGCCCGGGATTCAACCGCTGCGCCCTTTCGGCGCTCGCCGCCAACAGAAAAGGCGCGCCGTTGCGGGCGCGCCTTTCGTTTGTCAGGATCGACGGAATGCGTGCGATCAGAAGTTCTTGCGCAGCTCCACATGGAACTGACGCCCGCGTGCGGAGTGCAGTTCGCTGAAGTAGCCGTAGGTTTCGTCAGCCAGCGGCGGATCCTTGTCGAACACGTTGTTGATCGCAAACCGCAGGCGGGTTCCGTCAAGCGGCGTGTTGTTCTCGATCGTGTAGGAGATCGAGAAATTGGTCACGAACACATCGTTCACACGGTAGAAATTGCCGTTCGGATCGGTCGTTTCGATCAGCACGTCGCGAGTGACGGAGGTATCCCACACCTTGCCGACATAATTGCCGAACAGGCCGACATCGACGGGGCCGCTTTCCCAGTTGATCGAACCGCTGAACCGCCATTTCGGGCGTCCTTCGATTTCGAGCAATTCGCCAAGCCCGCCGACGGTGACATCGGTGGGAAGCACGCCCGCCGCAATCGCATCAAGCAGTTCCTGACCGTCCGGCCCTGCCGACTGGACAAAGCTCTTGAGCCGCGCGGCGTTGAGCCGCACGCGGAAATCGCCCAGCCCGAAATCGGGGACGTTGTAGAACAGGCCGAAGTCCCAACCCTTCGAAGTGCGGCTGTCGAGGTTGAGATAGGGGTCGAGCACCTGCAGGATCTCACCCGCAGGGGCAAGGCTCGTGCCGGTGAACAGCGCGATATCATCGGCGGTGGGGGCAGCGCGGATCACGTTCGGATTGGTGCTGCCGTTGAGGCGGCGCAGCAGGTCGAGAGCGATCGCGTTGTCATCGCCAAAGGTGCCGACCAGCCCGGTTTGCCGGACGCGCCAGTAGTCCGCCGTCAGCGTCAGGCCGGGAATGAACTCGGGTTCGAGCACGACGCCCAGATTGATGCTGGTGCTGTCTTCGGGGACGAGGTTTTCCGTACCCGAACGGAAGCTGATCACGCCTTCGCCCGGACATCCGCCGAGGTTTGCCAGCGTCCCCTTTTCAACCCGCGCCTGACACACGACGAAATCGTCGCGGGTGTTCGAACGGGTGGTGCCTTCGTCGTTGACCTGAACAAGGTTCGGTGCGCGGAACCCTCGCGACCATGCGCCGCGCAGGGTAACCCCCGGCAGCGTGGTCCACGATGCCGCGACGCGCGGAACGGCAGCGGTTTCGTTGATGTCGTCGAAATGCTCGATCCGCCCTGCCAGCTGCAGGTTCAACTCCTCGATCAGCGGAATGTCCATGTCAGGGCCGACCAGCGGCACGAACAGCTCGGCATGCGCCGAATAGACATTGCGCGAACCGTTGGTGTCGGGCGAGGGGCTGGTGCCGACGACGTCAGAACCGTTGAAAACGCCGGTCACGCTGTCGGTGTAGGTGATCGTCCCGTCAAGCCGCGGGTCGCGATCGTCGTAGAACGTCTCGCGCCGCCATTCGACACCCGCCGCGATACCCAGATTGCCGCCGGGCAACTCGAACAGATCGTCACGGCTGACCTTGAAATCGGCCAGTGCGAGGCTGGTGCCGCCCTTGCGGAACACGCTGATGCGGAAGGGGTCGATCGAACTGACCGGGTTGGGGGTGCAATCGCCCTGACCGGGGTCGCCGACGACACAGCCGCCGTTGAACGGGTTGTAGGCATCGGGAGTGGTCAGGTTGAGCTGCTGTTGCAGCAGCGTGTGCGACAGGCGGTTGTGCGAAACGTCGATCAGCTCGGCTTCGGAATAGACGAAGCCGGTGTCGAAATCCCACGAACCCAGATTGCCCTTGAGCCCGCCAACGAAGCGGTAGACGTCCTTGTCCACGGTGATGTCGCGGCTGCCGACATCGACGAAGCGATAACGCTCCATAATGATGTCCGCACCGCCCGAGGCAATGGTTGTCCCCGGCAGGCGGTTGGGATTGGGCGAACCGTCAGCCAGCGTGGTCGGCCCGAACGGGTTCCAATAGGCATCGCGCGCAATCCCGATCGGCACGGCGCTCAGAACCGCCGAAGGCGTGAGGAAGCGGCGGCTCTCGGTGCGGTAATAGCTCGCCTCAAGATAAGCCTCGAGGCTGTTCGACAGCTCGTAGTTCAACAGCGCCATGGCGTTGTAGCGATTCTTTTCGCTGATCAGCGTGTCACCGAAATTGGTGTTGTACCGCACATCGGTGGTCGGCGTCGTGCCGTTGCGCGCGCACAGGCCGTTACCGAAATCGAGGCGGCAACCCGGGAAGGTGCTGGGCTGCAGGTAGAAGTCATCATCGCCGATCGGCGTGCGGTTCGACGGGGCCTGGATGTCAAACTGGCCGAACGGGCCGAAGGTGTTGCGATTGTTGAACGAAGCGTCGCCTTCGAAATCGGTGCCCACCACCAGCGGGCGACGATCATCATCGGCGGCGTAGTCGCGTTCCGACGCGGCCATGCCGTTTTCATGGAAATAGCCGCCATAAACGGTCAGGTTTGCACGGCCCCCGGCAAAATCGAAGCCATAGCCGCCGCTGATGCGATAATTGTACAGCCCGGTGCCGTCCGAGGCGCGCCAGTCGCCTTCGACAAAGCCGCCGGTCCGGTTGCCGCGCAGCACGGTGTTGATCACGCCCGCCACCGCGTCCGCGCCATAGATGGCCGATGCGCCGTCGCGC
The DNA here is from genome assembly GCF_036322605.1 of Erythrobacter sp. Dej080120_24. Taxonomy (GTDB): domain Bacteria; phylum Pseudomonadota; class Alphaproteobacteria; order Sphingomonadales; family Sphingomonadaceae; genus Erythrobacter; species Erythrobacter aurantius. The sequence continues at coordinate 3,011,781 of NZ_AP027262.1, read as the reverse complement.
AGCACTTCGACCCGGCGCACGCTGCCCGGTGCGATTTCATTGGTGTCGGAACTGACCACGGGCACCAGCAATTCGGTCTGGAAGCCGGGGTGCAGCGTCATGCGGCGACCGTTGATCAGCAGCAGCGTGTTGCCGGTGCCAAGGTCGCGCAGGTTGATCGAGGCAACGTCGCCGCGCGAGTTGTTCACGGTGGTGGCGTTCTGTTCGTTGAAGGCCACGGTACCGGCCTGCGGGATGGCGCGGAACAGCTCGTCCCCCGACGCCGCGCCGGTGTTTTCAATGTCGGTTTCGTCAAGCACCGTGACCGGCAGGACGTCGTTGATCTTCGCGCCCTGAATCTGTGTCCCGATTACCACAATCTCGGTGGATTTTTCGCCACTCTGCTCTGCGGGCGGCGGCGTTTCGGACTGCGCGAAAGCGGTCCCGTGCGCCAGCGCGAGAACGGCGGTGGAAGTAATAAAAGTAAAGGTTTTTGCGGAAATACGCGACATTATGGCCCCTCCTAAGGTCTCGTTCCACCGATGCTTGCCCCGCTTTGCCTTTACTGCAACCGGAATCCGCCCGGACTCCTAACGAATTTCGGCTACTTGCAATTCGACTTGACTTTTAGGCGGTTCGAGCGGGTGAGGCGCAAATCAGCCAAGTAAATTTTACTGAGTCGGTTTTCCGCACGGCAGCTTGTGCCGGGTAAGAGAGCAGGATCGGCTTTGCGCTGCATCCGGCGAGCTGCCGAGTGTGACGAGTCTGTCATCACTTGGCCGTTGATTGTCATGGGCAAGCAACCGTTTGGTCGCTCTGCTGTCATTCATCCCCACTAACGCTCGCGCCGTCACAGGAGCCTTGCGAGTGCGCAGGGCAAACAGGGGAACATCTAGGATGACTCGTATTCGCTTCTTTGCAAGCAGCGCCGCTGTCGCGCTCGCAACCAACATGGCTGCACCTGCCTTTGCTGGCGAGGTTCGCGGCGTTGTGGCTGACACCACCGACACCGAGGCGCTTCAGGCCGCCGAAGTCGTGATCGAGGAACTCGGCCGGCGCACCGCCACGCAGCGCGACGGTTCCTATTTCTTCGCGGATGTGCCGGCAGGCAGCTACACCGTGACCGCGAATTACATCGGGGCGGAGCCGGTAAGCTTTACCATCGCGGTGCCGGAAGAAGGCACGGTGGTTCAGAACTTCGCGCTGGGCAGCGCCGGTTCGAACATTCTCGTGATCGGTCAGGCCGCGAACCAGGCGAGTGCCCTTTCGCGCAAGCGCGCAGCCGACGGAGTATCGGATGTGCTAACCCGCGATGCGATCGGCCAGTTCCCTGACCAGAACGTCGCCGAAAGTCTGCGTCGCCTGCCGGGCATCAATGTTCTCAACGATCAGGGTGAAGGCCGCTTCGTTTCGGTGCGCGGGCTTGATCCAGAACTGAATGCGACATCATTGAACGGTGTACGCGTGCCTGCTCCCGAAAGCGACGTGCGCTCGGTAGCGCTCGACGTCATTTCGTCGGACATTATCGAATCGATCGAGGTGAAGAAATCGCTCACCCCGGATATGGATGGCGACACGATCGGCGCCTCTGTCGAAATCGAGACGACCAGCGCGTTCGATCGCCGCAAGGACTTGCTCTCGGTCCGGCTGGAAGGCAGCTACAATGATTTCAGCGGCGAATTGACGCCAAAGGGTTCGATCGATTTCGCCACCCGCGTGACCGAGAACTTCGGCGTTTCCGGTGGCCTTTCCTACTACAACCGCCAGTTCGAAACCGACAATGTCGAAGCCGACGACTGGGTTCAGTTTGCCGGTGCTCCGGTTTCTCTTGAGCTTCAATACCGCGACTATGACGTTGAACGTGAACGCATCAGCGGCACGCTCAATTTCGATTTCCGCGCCGGTGAAAGCACCGAACTCTATTTGCGCGGGGTCTGGAGCCAGTTCGACGATCAGGAATTTCGCCGCCGCCTGACGTTCGATCTCGGCAATTTCGAAGACAACGGACCGACCTCGCAGTCAGGTGCGACTGCCATCTTCGATGATTCGCAAGAGCGCATCCAGGTCGAACGCGACATCAAGGATCGCTTCGAACGCCAGCGCATCCAGACGATTTCGTTCGGCGGTGAAAGCCGCTGGGACAGCTACTTCGCCGAATACTCGCTCAGCTGGGCGAAGTCGTCAGAACGCGAGGACGGATCGGTCGACCCGGCGGAATTCCGCAACCGGTTTAGCGGAGACGGGCTGATCGCGGCATTCGATTTCAGCGATCCGCGCGTGCCGCTCTATTCGGTCAGCGGCAACACCGCCGATTTCTTCGACCCGTCGATTTACGAGCTGAACGATATCGAATTCACCGCTCTTTCCGATGCGCAGGACGAGGAATGGGCCGCGCGGTTGGATTTCGGATATGAAAACTATCTCGAAAACGGGACTTTCACGCTCCAGGGCGGGATGAAACTGCGTTGGCGGACAAAGACCTATAACAAGACGGTCGAATTCTACGAATATGACGGGCCGGGCACGTTCTCGGTTGCCGATGTTCTTGGATCGCCGCGCTATCCGCTGGCCGATATCAACCCGGCCCCCAGCGACACCGGCGCAACCGATTTCTTCTTCGACAATTTCGGCGATTTCGAGCTGCAGACGGTCGACAGCCAGTTCGACTCCGCCGCCGAAGATTACCACGCACAGGAAGACATCACCGCAGGTTACGTGCTCGGCCGCTATGAAACCGACAAGCTGCTGGTCATCGGCGGTGTGCGGTACGAGCGCACCTTCAGCCAGACGCGGGGCAATCAGGTTGCGCTGTTCGAAGAAGATTCGACCCTGCCCAACGGTCAGGTCGCGCTTGATGACACGGTGCTGGTCACCCCGATCTCCTTCACCCGCGAGGATGGTGACTGGCTGCCCAGCCTCAACATCCGCTGGGAAGCACAGCCCGATCTGATCCTGCGCGCTGCGGGCTATCGCAGCCTCGTGCGTCCGCGCCTGTCGCGTCTCGCACCGCGCTTCATCGTCGAAGTGAACGACGACGATGAAGTCTCGGGCGAATTCGGCAACCCGGCGCTTGTGCCGTTCAAGGCGTGGAACTTTGACGCTTCGGTCGAATACTACATGTCAAGCAACGGCGGCATTTCGGCTGGCTTCTTCTACAAGGACATCGACAACTTCATCGTCGATGTCGAAGTCGACACGCCCGGAACCTTCAACGGCACCGCATTCGACGAAGCCGTGATCCCGATCAACGGCGACAGCGCCACGGTCTGGGGCGTCGAACTGAGCTATTCGCAGACTTTCGACTTCCTGCCGGGGCTGTTGGTGCAGGCCAATTACACTTATACCGACGCCGAAGGTTCGGTGCCGGATGGCAGCCTTGCGAACCTGCTCGATCCGGTCAACTATCGCGACATCGCCCTTCCGGCATCGTCCAAGCACACTTTCAACGGGGTGCTCGGATATGAGCAGGGGCCGCTCAGCCTGCGTTTCGCAGGGACATATCGCGACGGCTATCTGGATGAAATCAACAATGACGCGACGCTCGATCGATTCGTTGACGATCACTTCCAGCTCGATTTCAGCGCCCGGTTCGAACTGACGGACAACATCCGCCTGTTCTACGAGTGGATCAACATCAACAACGCCAAGTATTTTGCCTTCAACAATCTGGGCAACCGGCAGAACCTCTATCAATTCGAGGAATACAACTGGACGATGAAGGGCGGCGTCCGCCTGACCTTCTGAGGATGAATGCAATGCTCAGACCGTTTCACGGCTTCGCTCTGATCTCGCTCGGGATTGCTGCCGCTTGCGCAACGATCCCGAGCGGTGATCCCGCTGTCACCGTCACCGCCGTCGCGCAAACTCCTCCGGTCGGTACGGCCAATGAGGATGCGGCGGACGATCCGGCGATCTGGCGCAATCCGGCGGACCCGTCGAAAAGCCTGATTGTCGGCACCGACAAGAAGGGCGGCCTGTACGTCTACAATCTGGCGGGCGAGGAACGCTCCTTCCTCGCCGCGCCGGGCATGAACAATGTCGATCTGGTGGAAATCGAAGGCGGGCGCATCCTCGTCATCGCGAGCGACCGGGCCGATCTCGCCACCGCGCATCTGTTCCTTGCCATGCTCGATCCGGCGACGGGCACGCTTGCGCCTGCGGGCCGGATCGCGGTGGGGCCGGGCGAAGGCTATGGCATCTGCATCGCCAAGCCGGCGGGATCGGACGAAGTGGTGGTGTTCAGCGCGCCCAAGAACGGACGGATCTATCGCACGGTCCTGACGCCATCGGTCGCAGACTTCGCACCTGTCACCGGCACGCTGGCGACGGTCGCCACCCAGCCCGAAGGCTGCATCGCCGATCCGCGCACCGGCACGCTCTACATTGGCGAGGAGGTCGCCGGACTGTGGGCGATCGACATGACTTCGGGGGAAAAGCGCATGGTCGCCCCGATCGACAACAGGATGCTGGTGGCCGATCTGGAAGGCCTCGCCATCGCACCCGAAGGTGAAGACGGCGGCTATCTCGTCGCCTCATCGCAGGGCGACAATGCCTATGCCGTCTATCGCCTGCCCGGCCATGAGCCGGTGGGCCGCTTCCGCATCGCCGCCGGAATATTCGGCGCGACAGAGGAAACCGACGGGATCGAACTCGACAATCGCGATTTCGGCCCGGACTATCCGGGCGGCCTGTTCATAGCGCAAGACGGCATCAACCCACCCTATGCCCAGAACTTCAAACTGGTGTCATGGGCCGACGTGCTCGAGGCGCTAGGAGAACCGCGACCATAGCGCCAAGCGCATGACCCGCGCTGCACGAGCGGCAAGGCGGCTCTGCCCGTTGGCGATGAATTCCGGTGCTGTGAAGGCGGGGTGCGAGCGGGCGGGAGGGGCATGCCCATGGCCCTGCTTCCGGCATAGCCTGCCCCCGCGAAGGCGGGGGATCCGCTGGTGAGCTACAACGGAGCCAGCATCAGCATCAACAACGCCCGCTTCCTGCAGAACGATGCGCGCGGATCGATCGTCTACAGCTCGGATCGCTACGACTCTGCTGCCAGCCGGGTGATCAACACATACGACGAGTACGGTCAGCCCGGCGCGGGCAACGAAGGGCGGTTCCAGTACACCGGGCAGGTCTGGCTGCCTGAGCTGGGCATGTATTACTACAAGGCGCGCATCTACTCCCCCGCCCTCGGCAGGTTCATGCAGACCGATCCCATCGGGTATGAGGATAATGTCAACCTCTATGGGTATGTCGGACAGGATCCGATCAATGGGGTGGATCCGACGGGGCGCTACACTTGCAAGGCGGATGCTTGTAATGTCGCTGAAGCGTTGATTGCGGTAGTCACCCAAGCACGCGAAGGAACAAAAGAGAGCTCTGCCGATCGCGAGAGGATTGATGGCGTGTTAGGTGCTTTGGGAGAGAAGGGTTCAGAAGGTATCACAATCGTCGTAGACACCGGAATGTCAGGCCCCGCAAGTTACACTGAAGATGGGCGAATTATCGCTCTCAACCCAGAGCGGATTCCCAATCCAAATGACGGAGCCAACGCTCTTGGCCATGAAGTCGGGCATGATCAATACCAGACAGAGAATGGTCGCATGATGTCGAGAAGCGACAGAGAGGCCTCCGAACGGCAAGCGTATCAAAATGGTGCCGCTATCGATCGAGGTCTGGGCGTACCCGAGATATTTCCTGATATCGAAGATGCTGTACGACAGTCCGTTGCGGGGGCCTGCAAAACGGCAACGGATCTTGCTCACCCCAGTTGCCAATGAAAGCGAACTCAATGTCTGCCTCCCACGCTCTCCGAACACTGATCGCCGCGGCTGTATTTACCTTGTTTCCCGCCTGCGCTGCGTCGAGTTTGGTCTCAAGCGTTGTTCAAACAACAACTTGCGAATCAAGGATTGTTGGCACGCCGGTGATCGCGAAATTTGATGTATTCTTCGACCATGCTAGTGTTTCCTTCAACCAATGCCCGGGAAAGCATTGGCGTTTCCGGTTCGTTGACGGTGTTAGTGGTAAAGCATACTTCAATTATCTGAACTCGCTTCCATTGAACAAACGTCATAGATTCAGAGCGTCAACCATTGTGGAAAGCGTGTCAGGGGACACCGTGATATTTTCGTCTGTTGAGTTTTGATCAAAATTATCTACGAAATATTATACATCTTTGGACCTTCACTGTACTCTTTGTTAATATCAAAAAGGTGCGGTTGATCGTTCGGCATTGGTGATTTGCGCTTTCCAGCGCCCTGTTCGAGATTGAAAACCCACTTCACTTTTTTAGTAACTCAAGCGCCATCGGAACGAACCGAGCGCGCCATTCCCCAATACAAGCACACCGTACACAGCGCCTGCTGTTGGTGAAGTGGCGTTAGATCAGCGACTTATTGCTGATTATGGCGGTGTGAATCTTCTGTGCCGGTTGTGACTCGGTGTGGAATCTGCGGCACAGAGTGGTCCGGTCGCGTTCCAAGCCGTTGCAATCGCTGGCAAATCTTCCGCGTCCCGACTGGCACACTTTGACCCTGAGGATGGCCGGTCGAAGGCGTCTCCAGCCCCCAAAGCTCTCCCATCCATCATAGGGTCCACCTTAACGCCGCACTGCGCCGCTGCATCCCCCCCCCGCTGTCCTACACCGTCTCACGGCGCTACCATCGGGGGCATGGTCGCCCTTCATTTCGCCCTCAATCCGCTCGCCGTGCACGCATTTTCAGGTGACACTTTGGTCCGCGAAAGGCGACACTTCGGATGCGGCTATCGTGACACTTTGCCGCTCAAAGGTGACACTCCCGCCGATCCGGATGACACTACGCGCTCAAAGGTGACAGTTTGCGCGCCAATGGTGACAGTTCGCGCGCCAATGGTGACACAACGGAGGCTTTTTCCTCTGGACCGTGTTCCACCTGTTCCACCCTGTAGGGTTCGGGCGGCCAAGGAGTTTGAGGACGATTCGTCGCTGTCAGCGCAGCGGGGCGGTTTGCGGGCGGTCTCCGGCGCGGAAGATCAGCGTCTGGCGCTCGCCCCCGCTGCCGATGTTGACCCGGTTCTCCTGCCGCGCCCAGATGTCGGTCAGCAATTGCGAGCCGAGGCGCACATCGGCTCCGGGGCCGGGGGAGGGGCCTTCGAGGTAGATCACCAGATTGCCGCCGTCGATCTCGCTGCCGAGCAGGGTCAGCGCGACGGGCGCGCCGCCGCTTTCCAGCACGAACCGCTCCGCCAGATAGCGCACGAAGGCGCGGCGGCTCTCGATATCGCCGACGATGTCGGGCGCGGCGACGCCCTGCGATTTGAGCGCGTGTTCGGCATCGTGCAGAGGCACGAAGTGGATCACCTCCACCATGCCGGTGCGCGAATTGTGCGAGACATTGGTGATGGTGGTCTTCTGCTGGTGTGCCCATGCCGGTGCGGCAGCGGGGAACGCCAGCAGCAGCGCCGCCAGAAGCTGAAGGGCGAGGCGCGTCACTCGGCGGTTTCCTCCTCGGTCTTGCTCTCGCTCTCGTCCTTCTCCTGCACCAGCACTTCGGCCATCAGGTCGCGGCCGAAGCGCGAAGACGGCTCGGGGCTCTTGAAGGCCTCGACCCGGCTGTCGATGATGCGGCGCGGGTAGTGGTTGTTGTTGATGTCGGCATCAGCGGTTTCCCAATCAGGGTCGATCACCACTTCGGCCAGCTCCTTGCCCCTGGGGAAGACCAGCAGCTTGCTGACGTTGCGGGCGTTGCGGCGCCAGATTTCCGCCGGAATCATCATGCGTTCGCTGGTCCCGTCAGTGAAGCGCAGGTCGAGGATGATGGGCATGACAAGCCCGCCGATGTTGGAGAAGCTGAGCACGTAGTAATTGCTGTCCTCTTCCACCGCACGGTCGAACACGCGCCGCTCCCAGTCGTCGAGCCCTTCGAGGAAGCTCTCGTACCGCTTGGTGTCGCGCGGGGTGACGGTGAACTGGTCGTTGCTGTCGTAGAAGTCGGTGACGCCGGGGTTCTCCAGCACCCAGATCGGCAGGCCCTGTTCGCGGTTGAGCCGGACGCCGACCTTCTCGGGCTCATCGGCGAGCTCCTGGCGGCGGCGCGACAGGTCGATGTCGGGGTTCTGGGTGTCAAGCCGCAAGCGGTGGATGCTGTCGAGCGAGATGTCGACGTGATCGGTGGTGTAGAACCAGCCGCGCCAGAACCAGTCGAGATCGGTGCCCGAGGCTTCCTCCATGGTGCGGAAGAAGTCGGCAGGGGTGGGCCGCTTGAACCGCCACCGCCGCGCATATTCGCGCAGGGCAAAGTCGAACCGCTCGCGCCCGATCACCGTATCGCGCAGGATGTGATACGCGGCGGACGGCTTGCCATAGGCGTTGGGGCCAAGGTTCAGCACGCTGTCCGACTGGGTCATGATCGGAACCTGCTGGTCCGACGTCATGTAAGGGATGAGATCGCGCGGCAGGCTGCGGGTCCACGGCAGGTCCGGGTCCCATTCATAGCCGGCGACGCTGTCGAGGAAGGAGTTGATCCCTTCGTCCATCCACGTCCATTGCCGTTCATCGGAATTGACCGTCATCGGGAAGTAGATGTGGCCGATCTCGTGGATGACCACGCCAATCAGATAGACCTTCTCCGACAGCGAATAGGTGCGGCTGCCGTCTTCGTTGAGAGTGGTGCGCGGCCCGTTGAAGGTGATCATCGGGTATTCCATCCCGCCCACCGGACCGTTGACGGACTGCGCTGTGGGGTAGGGGTAATCGAAGCTGTAGCGCGAATAGACCTTCATCGTGTGGACCACGGCGGCGGTCGAGTACTTGCGCCACAGCTCGCCGCCTTCCTTGGGCCAGAACGACATCGCCATCACGGTTTCATGCTCCGCGCCGGGCTGCTTGTGGCCCTGCGCGTCCCAGATGAACTTGCGGCTGGAAGCCCAGGCGAAATCGCGCACGTTCTGCGCGGTGAAGCGCCAGGTCTTGTTGCCCGTGGGGCCGGTGGCTTCGTTGGCCTCGGCCTCTTCCGGGGTGACGATGAACACCGGCGTGTCCGAATTGCGCGCAGTCGCAAGGCGTTGGCGCTGGGTCGCGGTGAGAACCGCGGTGGGGTTTGCCAGCACGCCGGTGGACGACACGATGTGATCGTCGGGCACCGTCATGGTGACATCGTAATTCCCGAATTCGAGCGTGAACTCGCCCCGGCCAAGGAACTCCTTGTTGTGCCAGCCTTCATAGTCGGAATAGGCGACAAGGCGCGGGAACCACTGGGCAAAGAGGAAGATGTCGTTGCCGCCTTCGCGCGGATCGTCGGGGAAGTGTTCATAGCCGGACCGGGCGAAGATCACGTTCTCTTCGACGATGTTGTAAGCCCAGTCGATGTTGAACGATACGCTCTGGCCGGGGCGCAGCGGTGTTGGCAGGTCGATCCGCATCAGCGTGCCGACGATCGTGTGATCGAGCGTCGCGCCGCTGGGGAGCGTCACGCGGCCGATTTCATAGCCGTATTCATTGTCCGCCATCGCCTGCTGGCGGCGCAATTCCTCAAGCGAAAGCCGTGCCGGGGAATCGCCGCTGCCCGGCCCCATCGCCGGCCCGCGCCTGCCGGGACCGCCGAAAGTGGTGGTCAACTCCGACATCGAATCCTTGCGGAAGATGTTCTGATCCAGCTGCATCCAGATCCACGGCAGCGTGTCGGGCGAGTTGTTCTTGTAGGTTATCGTGGCGCGGGCGGTCAGCCGGCGGCGATCCTCGTCGAGACTGGCGGTGATCCGGTAATCGGCCTGCTGTTGCCAATACTGGTGTCCCGGAGCGCCGCTGGCGTTGCGGTAGACATTCGCATCGGGCAGCACTTCATCAAGCTGGCGGAACTTGTCTTCGAAATCGCCGCGGGTTTGCTGAATACCTTGGGCGGTGGCCGGTGTGACGATCAAGAGAGCGAGCAGGAAGGCGATCAGGCGCAATTGACATTCCTTTGTCGGTCGAAAGAGACAATGTATCGCGGGGGCTTCTGGCAGCGACCGCCCATTTCGACAATCCCTGTAAGCCGGATCAATGCCCCGATCCGGATTGCGATCCCGCCTAGCCGGATTCCGGTGGATCGGGAAATGTCGTTTGTCGGTCGCAATTGGCGGCTCGCCGATTGCAGGCGGGCGACATGATCGTGCAAATGCTGGGGAACCTTCAATGATCGGTTCTTGTTCTGGCACTGATCAAGGTGTCAACTTTCAGGAGAAGAAGATGCGGGCTGCATTGCTCACCGCCATTTCGGCATTCGCGCTTTCGGCGTCCCCGATCGCCGCGCAGGAGGCAAAGCCGGTCGAGGAACAGATCGGTGCAGGCGGGCGGCCGGTTGGTGCGAACTGGTCGCGCAGCCCGGTCTATTCGCAGCATGGCATTGCTGCGACCGCACACCCGCTGGCGACGCAGATTGCGCTTCAGATCCTGCGCGATGGCGGAAGCGCGGTGGATGCGGCGATCGCCGCCAATGCGGCGCTGGGCCTGATGGAGCCGACCGGCAACGGGATCGGCGGCGATCTGTTCGCGATCATCTACGATCCGAAGACGGGCCGTCTGCATGGCCTCAACGGTTCTGGTCGCTCACCGATGGGGCAGACGCTGGAAGACCTCCTTGCCAAACTTGGTGGAGAAACCTCGCTGCCCGCACTCGGGCCGCTGCCGGTCACGATCCCCGGCACGGTAGATGGCTGGTTCGCGATGCACGAACGTTTCGGCAAGCTGCCGATGAGCGATGTGCTGGCACCCACGGTCGAGTATGCGCGTGAAGGTCATCCGGTTGCGCCGGTGATCGCGATGTATTTCGCCCGCAACCTCGCCGGATTTGAGCGCCGTTCCGACCAGTTCGATTTCACCAATGCCCGCGCGACCTATTTCGCCGACGGCGCGCCCGAGGCGGGCGAAGTCTTTCGAAATCCCGATCTGGCGAACACGCTTGAGACAATCGGCCGCGAAGGCCGCGATGTCTTCTACAAGGGTGAACTTGCCCGCGTAATGGTGGACTATCTGCAAAGGCAGGGCTCGGCCTACACGCTGGAGGATTTCGCCGCGCATGAGAGCACATGGGTCGAACCTGCCTGCGCCGAATATCGCGACGGTTACGAGCTGTGTGAGCTTCCGCCCAACTCGCAAGGCTTCGCCGCGCTGCAGATGGTCAACATCCTGCGCAATGTCGATCTGTCGCAATGGGAACGCGGCAGTCCCGAGGTGATCCATTACATCACTGAAGCGAAGCGTCTGGCCTATGCGGATGTCGCCCGCTTCTACGCGGACCCGGATTTTGCCGCGCTGCCCGAAGAATTGTTGACGCCCGAGTATGGCGCGCAGCGTTTCGCCCTGATCGACCCTGAGCGCGCGACCCCTGAATTCGGCCCCGGCGAGCCGAAGCTGGAGGGCGAAGGGGATACCACCTATCTCACCGTTGCCGACAAGGACGGGATGATGGTGAGCCTGATCCAGTCGAATTATCGCGGCATGGGCGGCGGTCTGGTGCCTGACGGGTTGGGCTTCATGTTTCAGGATCGCGGCGAGTTGTTCAGCCTCGATCCCGCGCATCCCAATGCCTATGAACCGGGCAAGCGACCGTTTCACACGATCATTCCCGCCTTTGTGAAAAAGGATGGCCAGCCTTTGATGACGCTCGGCCTGATGGGCGGAGGCATGCAGCCGCAGGGGCATGTGCAGGTGCTGATCAATATGGTCGACTACGGCATGAACATTCAGGAAGCGGGCGATGCCGCGCGTATCAATCACGATGGCGGCAGGCAGCCGACAGAGCCTCTTGCAGGGCCTTCCGCCGATCCGCTCGGCACTCTCAATGTCGAACCGGGAATCCCGGCGGAGACGGTCCGTCGCCTGCGCGAAATGGGCCATGATGTCCGGGTGGTATCCGACGGGATCATGTTCGGCGGATATCAGGCAATCATGCGTGATCCGGAAACCGGGGTCTATTCCGGAGCTACCGAGATGCGCAAGGACGGGCAGGCCAGCGGTTATTGAGATTTAGGCCGGAGCCGGGTGGTTGGGGGATGCCCGGCTCCGGCCAGCGGCTTACGAAGCAAGCCGCTCGGGCTCGATCGTGTCGGACCATTCAAGGCCGGGCCGATAGCGCGCATCGACCTTGCCGTCCTTCAGCGTGAACAGGTGCAGCCAGCCATTGTCGAACAGGGCGCGCACTTCCGGGTGTCGTTCGAGAATGTCGGCAATCGCTTCGCGCGGTGCCTCGACCATGACAGACAGGCGCAGCGGTTCGTGGGCGAGGCTTTCCCCGTCGTGGACCGACTGCCACGGCAGGCCGGGACGCAGACGTCCGCTGTTGCCTTCGATCACGCCGATCCCGCCGGTGACGTTGTGGATCAGCTTGTTCCCGCCGCCGAACACTTCGGGCGCAACGCTGGAACCATAATATTGCAGGCTGATCCAGCTGGCGACGACGACGGGTGCGGTCATGATCAGTTCGAGCGTCGCAAAACCCTCGTCCGCCTGCCAGTCATAGCTGTGCAGGAAAGACCGCCCGCCAAGATCCTTGCCCGCAGTCGCTTCACGAGGGGCGGCGATGAAAGCGGCGCATCCGGCAAGGCCCCATTCCGGGCGCGTTTCGGCCCAGTTGAAGGCGCGCGCGGCAACATTGTTCCATTTCGCCCCGGGCAAACGCGCCGAACGCTCCGTGCGGGCAAAGCGGCCAGCGGTTGCAAGGAACCCGCTCACGCGGGCGATGTCGGACGCGCGATCTGCGGGCAAAGCGTCTTCGTAGATGGTGATTTCGTCCGTGGTCGTGTCGTGCAGACCGGCCACAAACAGCGTGTCCTCCGGAACTTCAATCCCGCGCGCCTTCAAGCCCTCGCGGGTTTCCGGATCGTTGAGCAATGTCGCCAGCACCCGGGCGGAGACTTCGCCCGTGTGCCCTCCGCAAGCGCCGCAGTGATAGGCGCTTTCGTGCGGGTTGTTGGTGACGTTGCCGCCATGACCCAGCAGCAGCACGATTTCCCCGTGGCCGGTGGTAAGGCTCATCGCCCTGAGCACGGCAGCGGCGGTATCGGCCTTGGCTTGGGCCGAAAGCCCGCCGACGATTTGCGGAGCAGGAGCGGTGGGCTTGTTCTTGGCTGCACCGCCCAGCGCGCTGCGCACCAGCTTGGCTGCGTACAGCGGTCCCATCGCTTCAACGAAGGCGAAGGAAGACACCGCTGCCTGCCGGAAACGGCCCCAGGCACGGCTGGTGCGCGCGGCGATGCGGCTGGCCTGATCCTTTGCCGGATCGCCCGCGCTGGTGGTTTCGATCGCGGGATTGAGCAGCACCGGAAGGCGCGCTTCGACGATGTCGGAGGCGTGCGTATGGTGTGCCAGCGGCAGGCCGAAGAAGCCCGCGAACCCGATCGTCTCAATCCCGTCGTCAACGCTTTCCAGCGCGCGGCGGAACACTTCGGAGCGCACGTCGATGCAGAACGCGGCTTGCAGGAACGGGCGGCGGTCCAGCGTGTCGCCTCCGTCGAGGGTCGCGATCAGGCTGCGCTGGTGCGCGCGCTCGGCTGCGTCCTGAAGGATCGCGAGGGTGATCTGGTCGAATGTCGGCGTAATCGGCTCTGCATGCGCGGCGAGGGTTTCCGCCCAGCGATCGGAGATCTGCGGGACGTGCTCCAGCAGCGCCTCCTCCCAGATCAGCCGGATGGCAAGAAGATCGGCAATCGTGCCATCGGTTTCGCCTGCCAGCTCTGCCTGCCACAGCAGCCAGCGCGCATGCTGCGACCATCCGCCAAGGCTCATGTAGAGGCGGTGAAACGCGGTCTGCGCCGCTTCGCCCGAAATTCCCAGAGCGTCCGCACAGGCGAGGATCGCGCGTTCGGTGGTGTCTGGGGCTGCGGCCACATGGGCGCAGAACCCTTTTAGCCCGGCAACTTCCGGGGTGAGGTCATGCACGGCCCATTCGCGCCATGCAACAAAGGCAGGCGTGCCCGGCGTGGGCGACCACAGCGCCTGACCCCGGTCGAACTGGCCGGCGGCCCAGCGACCCACGGTCTTGTCGATGATTGAGGGCCAGTCAATGCCCGTCGCTTCCGCCGCCAGATCGGCAATAGTGGGCAGGGCGGTTGCAGCCACCCCCGACCCCATGGCGCTGGCTGCAACCTTGAGCGCGGAAAGGCCGGACGGCTTGCCGGCGTGCGGCGATGCGTCAAGCGCTTCTGACAGGTCGTGATCTGTGATCCTCCCTTCGCGGATGGCAGTCGCAAAGTGCTGCGCGTCGAGCGTGACGGGGCAACCCGCAACCCGCGCCAGCCGCGCCTGCGTTGTGGCGAGGTCTTCACCGGTCTGGCCCAGGAAAGGATTGACCGCGACCGTCGCATCCAGCGGGAAGGCGGGCGGGATCGCCCGTGCAGCGGCCTCTGCAGCGCCGAGGATTTCCGAGAGGCGGACGGGGGTGATCTGCGAATGCTTCATGAACATGACTGGTCTGCCTTACGAATTGGAATTGGCTTTGCTGAACCCGCCAATGGCGCGATCAAGCAGGGCATTGAGGTAAAGGCCGTTGGCGAGGTGGACCCGCAGGCCCGCGGTTGACGGGTGGTGCGCCCACAGCGGGAACAGAGCCTGTGCAAAGGCGACAAGGCCAAAGGAGAGCACTGCGACCACGATCAGCGCCCATTCCAGCGGGCCTGGCGTGGGAGCGGCGGGCAAGCCCGGACCCCAGATGGCTTCGGCGATTGCCTGGAAGCTGAAATAGGCGATGGCGGCTGCCAGCGAGGCAGCAACGGTGCGCTTGGTAAGAGCAACCGGTGCAAGATCGGCAAGACCCTGAGCCACGAGATATGCGACGCCGAAGATCAGGATCGCACCCAGCGCCAGCGCCTGCGCGCTCTTGGGTCCGATGAAGATCGTGAACACCGTGGCAATCGCGGCATAGAGCACCAGTGCAAGGCCAAAGCTCTTTAGCACGGCGGGGACACTGGGCGCGGCAACCGGGCCGGGGCGGCGGATGCTGGCAACATCCTGCACCGCTCCGCCAGAGGACAGGAAAGCGTGCGCCTTGTAAAGCGAGTGGGCAACGATATGCAGCAGCGCCAGCGTCCACAGACCCAGCCCGCATTGCAACAGCATGAAGCCCATTTGCGAGACAGTCGACCAGGCGAGCGCGGTCTTCACGGCGTTCTGCGTCAGCATCACGGCAGCACCGAACAGCGCGGTCAGCCCGCCCAGCAGCACCAGCGCCGCCATCGAGCCGGTGCTGGCCTGAACCAGCGGCGCTGCGGTGATCAACAGGACGCCGCCTGAGTTGATGATACCCGCATGCAGCAGCGCGGACACCGGCGTCGGAGCTTCCATCACTTCCGTAAGCCAGCCATGCAGCGGGAAGGCGGCGGTCTTGAGCGCGGCGGCAAGGACGATGAATGCAACCGCCAGATTGCCTGCAAAGCCGAGACCCTCGGTGCTTGCTGTGGTGGTGATTGCGGCGATGTCGCTCGTGCCGAAGACCGCGAACAACAGCGATGCGGCGAGGATCAGCAGCATATCGCCCGAATACCAGACCAGCGCGAACTTGGTCGCCGCGCGCTGTGCCTCGGGGCGGTCAGGGTAGAATAGCAGCAGACGCTTCAGCGTCACGCCGACAGTCATGGCGGCAAGGATGATCGTTACCATGCTGCCCGCCTGCACGAACACCAGAACCGCAGCGAGCGTTGCCAGCATCAGACCATGGAACGCGCCTTCGCGTTCCTCACCATCAAGATAGGTGCGGCTGTAACGCATGACGATCCAGCCAATGAACCCGACCAGCAGAGCCATCGTCGCGCTGACCAGGTCGGCGCGAAGGGCGATGAGCAGCGGTTCCTGAAGGGCTGTCAGCCGCGCAGGCTCGCCAAGGATCACCTGAGCAAGGCCGATCATCGTCAGCACCATCGCACCAAATGCTGCCAGCTCTGAGAGGCGCGGCAGATTGCCGGGGCGTTTGCCGGGGCGGAACAGCGCGATCGCTCCCACAAGCAGCAGGATTACAGGGGCAATGTGCGACAGCGAGAATGCGAGCGGCATCTGGAACTCCGATGAAAACTTGCGCACCAGATAGAGGGTGGAATTCATCAAGAAAAATTCATATAATCGCACTAAGCATTCTATTTTGTGGAACTATGTCTAATCTCAACCTGCACCATCTTCGCCTGTTTCGCGCGGTTGCGCGGGAAGGCAATTTGACCGACGCGGCGCGGTCGCTGAACATCTCGCAATCGGCAGTTTCGACCCAGATCAGGACGCTTGAAGCCGCGCTGGGGCACGACCTGTTCGATCGGGTGGGGCGCACGCTGCAATTGACCGAAGCAGGGCGGATCGCGCTTGATCATGCCGACGAGATATTCCGGGCCGCCGATCACCTAACGGCAACGCTCAACCGGGCCGAAGGCCAACGCCGTGTCTTGCGCATCGGGGCGCTCGCCACCTTGTCGCGCAACTTCCAGATGCGTTTCCTCGAGCCTCTGCTGGGCCGGGACGATGTCGAGGTGGTTCTGCGATCAGGCACGCAGGAAAGCCTGTTGCGGCGGCTAGAGGCGCTTTCGCTCGACGTGGTGCTCACCAATCTGGTTCCGGCGCGTGATGCCGGCAGCCCTTATCTGGTGCGGCGGCTCGACGAACAGCCTGTCAGCCTTGTCGGCACGCCAGCCCGCAGATCGGGCGGCGGGGTCGAGCAATTGCTGGCAGAGAATCCGTTGATCCTGCCGACCCCTGAAACCGCGTTGAGGGCAGGTTTCGATGCGATGGTTGATCGCATGGGCATTGTACCGCGCATCGCGGCAGAGGGGGATGACATGGCGATGCTGCGCCTGCTGGCCCGTGCTGATGTCGGCCTTGCGGTGATTCCCCCGATCGTCGTCAAAGGCGAGTTGGAGAGCGGAATCCTTGTCGAACTGGAGCGTTTGACCGGCATCACGGAAGTTTTTTTCGCCGTCACGATGCGGCGGCGTTTTCCCAATCCGCTCATCAAAGACGTATTGCCGTAGCGTCAGGCGCAATTGGGTTGCTCGCAATCGAACAAGGCTTGCGCATAATCGGCGCAAAAGGGGCTTTGAGCACGGAACGCACCGTGGCAGGAAGCGTAGCAACTAAAGACTTAATTGGGAGACAGTCGCGATGAATCTCGAGTTCACGCAGGAAGAGATTGCGTTCCGTGAAGAGGTGCGCGCCTTTATCGAGGAAAACCACCCCAAGCATCTCGAAGGGATGGGCAACCGCGAGGACATGACGCCTGAGGACATGACGGCCTGGCACAAAATCCTTGGGCGCAAGGGCTGGTCGGCACCGGCATGGCCGGTCGAATATGGCGGCACCGGATGGACCCCGACGCAGCGGTATATCTGGTCCGAGGAAAACGCCCGCGTCGGCACGTTCATGCCGCTGCCGTTCGGCATTTCGATGGTCGGCCCGGTGATCTACACCTTCGGCAATAACGCGCAGAAGCAGCAGCACCTGCCCGGCATCCTGAGTGGCGATGTCTGGTGGTGCCAGGGCTATTCCGAGCCGGGCGCCGGTTCCGACCTCGCCAGCCTCAAGACGACGGCGGTGCGCGACGGCGATCACTACATCATCAACGGACAAAAGACCTGGACCACGCTGGCACAGCACGCCGATTGGGGTTTCTTCCTGTGCCGCACCGATCCGGATGCCGCCAAGCCGCAGGAAGGCATCAGCTTCATTTTGATCGACATGAAGACCCCGGGTGTCGAAGTGAAGCCGATAAAGCTGATCGACGGCGGACACGAAGTGAACGAAACCTGGCTCACCGATGTCCGTGTTCCGGTCGAAAACCTTGTCGGAGTTGAAAACCAGGGTTGGACCTACGCGAAGTTCCTGCTCGCGCATGAACGCAGCGGGATTGCAGGCGTCGCGCGTTCGAAGCGCGGAGTCGAAAAGCTGCGCGAAATCGCCGCGCAAGAGACGATCGACGGCAAGCCGCTGATCAGCGACTTCGATTTCGCACGCAAGGTCAGCCAGCTCGAGATCGACCTCGCCGCGCTCGAATACACCGAACTGCGCACTTTGGCTGGTGAACAGGCGGGCAAGGGGCCGGGGCCGGAAAGCTCGATCCTCAAGATCAAGGGCACCGAAATCCAGCAGCGCCTGACCGAGCTGACGCTGGAAGCCGTCGGCAGTTATGGCACGCCGATGTACGGCAGCATCGCTGATGTGGGATCGAACCAGTATCCGATCGGCCCGGACTACGCGCAGCTTTCCGCCGCGACCTATTTCAACATGCGCAAGACCTCGATCTATGGCGGATCGAATGAAATCCAGCGCAACATCATCACGAAAATGATCCTGGGCCTGTAACGGCACCTAAAGGACACTGAGGGGATTAGAAGTGGACTTCAACTTCACCGAAGAACAGCAAATGGTGCGCGACGGTCTGGCGCGCCTCGTTCGCGAGGAATACGGCAGCGAAACGCGCCGCGAAGTGATCGCCAGCGATGCCGGATGGCGCCCGGAAATCTGGGCGCAGCTGGCTGAGCTTGGCATTCTGGGCATGCCGTTCAGCGAAGAGGACGGCGGCTTTGGCGGCGGTGCGATCGACGCGATGGTCGTCATGGAGGAATTCGGCAAGGGGCTGGTGGTCGAACCGTTCGTGCCGACCGTCGTTTGCGCCGGTGGCTTCTTGAAGCATGCCGGGACGGCTGCGCAGAAGGAAGAGCATATCGGCGGCATCGTTTCGGGCGAGCGCATCTTTGCTTTCGCCTATGCCGAACCAAAGGGCCGCTATGACCTCGCCGATCTCCAGACAACGGCAAAGAAGGATGGCGATGGCTATGTGCTCAACGGCCACAAGGCGGTTGTCATCGGCGCGCCCTGGGCGAGCCACCTGATCGTCACCGCGCGTACATCGGGCGAACAGCGCGACAAGGACGGGATTTCGGTCTTCATCGTCGACAAGTCGGCCGAAGGCGTCGTCACCCGCGATTATGCGACCTTTGACGGTCGCCGCGCTTCCGAGGTCTATTTCGAAAACGTCAGCGTTCCGGCAGACGCATTGATCGGAGAAGAGGGCGCGGCTCTCCCCCTGATCGAGAGGGTCGCAGACGAAGCGGTCTCCGCGCTTTGCGCCGAAGCTTGCGGGGCGATGAAGGTCGCCAATTACATGACGCTCGAATATTCCAAGCAGCGCAAGCAGTTCGGCGTTCCGATCGGCAAGTTCCAGGTGCTGCAGCACCGCATGGCCGACATGTACACCGAATATGAGCAGGCTGTTTCGCTGACCTACTACGCCACGCTCAAGCTCGACGCGCCTGAGCGCGAACGCAAACTGGCCGTGTCCACCGCCAAGGTCCGCATCGGTCAGGCCGCGCACAAGATCGGTCAGGAAGCGATCCAGATCCACGGCGGCAACGGCATGACCGACGAATACGCCATCGGCCACTACTTCAAGCGGCTGACGCTGTTCGATTCCGAATTCGGCAATGTCGATCACCACATGAAGCGCCACATCGCGCTTTCGGCGGGCTGATCGAACCGCAAACCGGGAAACAAGGGCGGGGCGATTGCTCCGCCCTTTTGCTTTTGCCCCTTTTGTTTTCGAGAGCCTATTTCGAGGTCATTACCCACACCCCGTCCCAGTCATCGCCGGGCGGGTTGGCCTTCATCAGTTCGCACCGTTCGATATAGGTGCGGCTGAGCTTGTCATCGGGATTGGCTTCCAACGCTTTCCCGAAATAGCCTGCGGCGCGGTCCCATTCCTGCTTGCGATAGACCTTCACCCCTTCGTTGAAATTGCCCAGCACATCCATAAGATTGGGGAAGCTCGCATCAGAGTGGTAATCGAGGCATTCGAACACTCCGACGGGCTCGGTCTTGCCCTTTACCACCACCTTGTCGACTTCGCGCAGGCGGTAGACACCTTTCAGCCGCGCCACGGTGTATTCGGACAGCAGGATGCGTGCGGAATACTGCTTGCAGGCGCTTTCGAGCCGGGCTGCGAGGTTCACCCCGTCGCCGATCATGGTGTAGTCCATGCGTTTGCGCGATCCGATATTGCCCGCGACGATCCTGTCAGTGTTGAGGCCCAGCCCCATGTCGACGGGCATTTCGCCGCGCGCCTCGCGCTCGGCATTCCATTCCCACAGCGTCTTGATCATGTTGATCCCGGCGCGCAGGCCGCGATCCTCGTCGTCCTCGTGCCCCACGGGAATGCCGAAAGCGGCCATGATCGCATCGCCGATGAACTTGTCGAGCATCCCGCCCTGTTCTGAGATGCAGCCAACCATCAGCTCGAAATAATCGTTGAGCAGAGCCACCGTGCCCTGCGCGCCGAGCGATTCCGTAATAGTGGTGAAACCGCGGATGTCGGAGAACAGCACCGTGGCCGTGGTGTCCTTGCCGCCCAGGATTTCATCCTCGCCGCCGCCGCTCAGCATTTGCGCGGCGACACCAGGGTCCATGTAGCGTGAGAGGGTGGATTTGGCCCGCTTGGCGTCGGAAATGTCCTCGATCATCACCAGCGTGCCAAGCGAGGCGCCTTCGCCCGATACCATCGGCAGAACGGTGACATTGGCAGATACCTTCTCACCCGCGAACACCAGTTCCATGTCGAGCAGGCTTTCGCCTTTGTCGGTTTCGGCAACATGGGCGATGGTGTCGACCAGCCAGCGGTTTTCCTCGCCCAGCACCTCAGCCGGAGACTTGCCCATGATCGTGCGCGGATCGATCCGCAGGATGCGTGCGCCTGCCTGATTGCAGGTGCGGTTTTCGCCTTCCTCGTCGAAGGTGATCACACCGTTCGACATCGATTGCAGCATGCTTTCATTGTAATTCTTCATCGACTGGATGTCGCCGAACAGCTTGGCGTTCTCCAGACCGATGGCAATCTGCGCGGTGAAGGCTTTCAGCCGGCTCTCGTCCTCTTCGGTGAAAGGGCCGCCACGCTTGTTCAGCACCTGCGTCACACCGATCGTCTCGCCCGCCTTGTTGACGACGGGCACGCAAAGGATCGAGCGGGTGAAGAACCCGGATTGCTTGTCGAAAGCGGGGTTGAAACGCAGATCGGTATAGGCGTGCGGAATATTGATCGCCTTGCCCGAAGTGAAGACCGTGCCCGCAATGCCCAGATGATTTGGTAGACGGATTTCCATCGCATCCAGCCCTTCGCCGACATGGCTGAACAGCTCGTTGGTCTTCTCGTCATTGATGAACAGGGTAGACCGTTCCGCATCCAGCATCGATGTCGCCTCGGTCATAACGCGGCGCAGCAACGTCGAGAGTTCCAGTTCCGACGTCATCTCGGACACGATATTGAGGAATTCGATTTCGCGCCGCCGCGTGTCCTCCATCCGCTCGACCATCTGCATCGATTGCAGCGTTATCGCACATTGGGTTGTCACACCTTCGAGCACGTCGAGATCCTGCTGGGTGAACTCGCCGGACTGCTTGTTCAGCACCTGAGCGACACCGATGATGTCGCCGCGCGCATTGCGGATCGGCGTGGCAAGGATCGACTTGGTGGTATAGCCGGTCTGTTGATCGACCTCCCGGTTGAAGCGTTCATCGGCATAGGCATCGTGAATGATCACGCCTTCGCCCTTGTGAAACGTCCACCCTGCAATGCCGACATCATCCAGAATGCGGATTTCGCGGCGCTTCAGCCCCTGCGCGATCCGGCTGAACAGCTCGCCAGTGGCCGCATCGTGCAGGAACAGCGAACCGCGCTCCCCGCCGGTCTGTTCCACCGCAACGCTGACCAGAGTATCGAGAACCGCATCAAGCGTGTCCATCGACGCGACTTGGCGCGAAACATCGAGCATCATCTGCAACTGCCGCACGCGTTCCGCCTGCGTCAGATTGGCGCCCCCGGCCTTGGTGTTTGATACATCGCTCAAAGCTGTTTCTCCGTAAGCCGTTCCCGCAGGTGCTGGATCGTGTTCTTGAGTTCGAGCAGCTGATCGCGCTGGCTGCGTTCGAGCGCCTGCCGCTCCGAATTGAAGGTGGCGCGCATCTCGTCCATTTCGTCGCGCTGCGATTGCACGGCGTGTCGCAACTGGGCGATTTCGGCTGCTGCAGCCTGTTTTTCCGCCTGGATGCGCCTTGCCGCATCGGCCTGCGCGTCTTCGAGCCCGTCACGCAGGGCCTGTATCGTTTCCTGCAAGAGTTTGATTTCGGCGGAGGCTTCCTGCCGTGCTGCCTGCACCTGCCGTGCGGTTTCGTGCGTCTGCAGTTCCAGTTCTTCGCGCAAGGCCTGCGCGGTGGCCTTCAACTGGGTAATCTCGGCGGCGGACTCGGCCCTTGCCGCCTGTGCCTGTCGCCGGGCATCGGCTTGCGCGTCCTCCAGCGCTTCGCGCAGCTTGCGATTTTCCGAAGCGGAATCGTCTTGAACGTTATCGGACATATCGCACCCCTGCCGCTGAAACCCATCAAACCGATTAAGACAGCGACCCGCTAATTTCCCCCTAACCCGGCTAATCGGGGAAGAAAGCCGCATACACAAGGGGGCTCCCGGAATTCTGGCGCAGACCCGCTAGGCTTAGGGTAGGTTGTGGGCAGGGCATCAACGGCAATTCCCGCAGTGCACCCGCCCACAATGTTCTTACAGTTGGCTGATTGAAAGCAAGCCAGCCGTTACTGCGTCATACCTTGCAGCACGAAACGTTGCACCCGGCGGCCGGTGTTGACTTCGGATGTGTAGACATTGCCCATGCTGTCGACGTCCAGGCTGTGCAACCAGATGAACTGGCCCGGATAGCGCCCGTTGCGCCCGAACCATCCGACCACGCCGTGCGTCTCCCGCAGCAGAATCCAGACGCGCCCGTTCATCATATCGGCGACATAGACATATTTGCCATCGGGGCTGAAGCCGACATCGCTTGCTGTGCGGGTACCGCCGGTTCCGTCGGCAATCGCGACATTGGCCACGAAATCGATGCCGCCATCTTCTCTTTCGCGGAATACCTGCAAGCGGTTGTTGCGCCGGTCACAGACATACACGGTGTCTTCGGGTCCGCGCACCACGCAGTGCACGATATCGCCGAAAGAGCGGCTTTCGGGATTGGCTCCGCCATCGGCA
The DNA here is from genome assembly GCF_036322605.1 of Erythrobacter sp. Dej080120_24. Taxonomy (GTDB): domain Bacteria; phylum Pseudomonadota; class Alphaproteobacteria; order Sphingomonadales; family Sphingomonadaceae; genus Erythrobacter; species Erythrobacter aurantius. The sequence goes on along the minus strand of NZ_AP027262.1, from coordinate 2,988,799 downwards.
TCGCTTGAGGCGAGGCTGGGGTCGAACACCACATCGCGAGAGGCGTTCTCGGCGTTTGCGCCATAGGCGCCCCATAGCGTCAGGAATTTGAGATCCTCGCCCGAAAACCGGACGATACGGCGATTGATGTACCCATCCGAAATCAGGATGGTCTTGCCGTCAAAGGCGACATCGGACGGGTTTCCGAGCAGTTCTTCGGAAAAGTTCCCACCGGTCTCCTGCCGCCGCCCGATCTGGCGGATGTATTGGCCATCGGCAGTGAAATTGAGCACTGCGTGGTCGCCTGGGCCATTGCCCCCGAACCAGACGGTAAGGTCATCGTCGACGAAGATGCCGTGAATGTTGCGCGGCCATTGCTCGTCGCCCTTTTCGACCGCGTTGCGCCCTTCGCCTTCGATAGTGCTTTCGCCCGGTGCGAGTTCCGGCCCGCCCCAGCCGCGCAGCACATTCCCCTCCTGATCGAATTGCAGGATATGCGGCGGCGCCGAACAGCAGGCCTGCGTCATCGGCGGATTGGAGTCGCGGCCAATGTCGGTAAAGCCCAGCGCATTGGGGCGGTTGGCGATCCAGATGTTGTCGTCCTTGTCGACATCGAGACCGGAAATCTGGCCGAGGATCATGTTCTCCGGCAAGCGCGGCCAGCTCGCATCGGCCTTGAACACGGGCATGGGCACGCTCTTGTCGATATGCTCGCTGTCGATTTCGACCAGTGTGTCGGCCATCGCCGGGGCTGCGCCAAACATCGCCGCGCCGAGCGCCAGTGCTGTCATAAAACGCATGGTTGGTAGTTCCTCTCTCAATCAGGTTCGCATCGATTCGATAACTTGCGGGAGTGCCTCTGCATAGCGGGCAACATCTTCCAGCTTACCGGTGCTGACCCGCGAATATCTCGTCCAAGGGCCATAGGCGCCCCGGATAAGGATGCCGCGCTCGCGCATGGCGGTTTGCACTGCATCGGCATCGGGCACTTCGACATAGACGAAATTGGTTTGCGAGGGCAGGGCGGTCAGCCCCGCTTCCTTCACTGCGGCCATGATCATCTCGCGTCCCTCGATCACCATCGCACGCGAACGATCAAGAAATTCGGTGTCGTCATAGCTCGCCATCGCGGCGGCGACTCCGGATACATTGCCGCCAAAGCTCATCAGATAGCCGCGGATGCGATCAGCGTTTTCCTCACTGGTGATGGCATAGCCAACCCGCATTCCTGCCATGCCGTAGATCTTGGAGAAGGTGCGGCAAACGATCACATCTGCTCCCTCCCGAACGAGGTTGATCATCGTGTTGTCGGCGGGATTGTCGGTCAGCTCGTTATAGGCTTCGTCAACCAGCAGCGTCGCCGTGTTCTTGATCGCCTTGGAAAACGCCCGCAGGTCCGCCGCCGGGATCAGCACACCGGTAGGGTTGTTGGGATTGCAAATCTGGATCAGTGATACTTCGTCCGTCAGCGCCGCCTGCATCGCAGCCAGATCGACATTCATGTCCGCTGCCAGCGGGACACGGATCGACTTCACTCCCTGCCGCTCACCGTAAACGACCGTTGTATCCCAGAACAGGTCAGGACAAAGGATCGCTCCTTCACGTCCCCAGGCGAGCGCGATGGCGCAGAGGATTTCGGTCGAGCCGCTGCCCACCACCACCTGTTCCGAACGGACGTTGTGCCTTGCGGCAATCATGTCCTGCAAATGCCGCAGGCCGCGATCGGCATAGTAGCACCCGAATGATGCCGAGCGCCTGATCGCTCGGATTGCGGAGGGAGCGGGACCATAGGGGTTTTCGTTCCGGCTCAGCAGTGCCTGCCCCGGCATTGGGCCGAAATCCGGAGCAACCGGGCCGGGGATGATCGTCGCGCTTGCTGCAGATCCTGCGAGGCCTGCCCCGATTCCGGTGCCTATTCCGGCTCCGGCGAGGAAAGTTCGGCGATTGGTCTGCATGGCATTCGCTCCTTTCAAAAACTTGGGCTGATCAGAACTTGGCGATCATCGTGGCTCCGACGACAATGAGATAGGCCCCGAACACCCGGCGCAGCACGGCCGGGGGGAGCCGGTGCGCCGCCGCGACGCCGAGCGGGGCGAAAATGACGGATGTGATCACAATGGCGACGGCAGCGGGCAGGTTGACGAAGCCGATGGAGCCCCAGGGCAGCCCGCTTTCGCCAAGGCCGATCAGCATGAAACCGATTGTGCCGGGGATGGCGATTATCGCACCCATGCCCGCCGCCGTTCCGATCGCGCGGTGGATGGGGGCACCACATACGGTCATCGTCAGCGTGGTCAGAGTTCCCCCGCCGATACCGAGCAGCGCCGAAAACGCTCCCAGCGTGCCTGCCATACCGACCCGGGGCAGGCCGGTGGGCATGGCTGCGAACAACGGCGTGCCCTTGCGCTCGGGGAGCAGGAAATAGATGGCGAAGATAAATACGCCGATCCCGAAGATCAGGGCCAATTGCGCCCCCGATACATATCCGGCGACCAGCGTGCCTAGCGCCGTGCCGATAACCACCCAGACGGCCCAACTGCGCAGTACATCGAAATCGACGGCGGCACGCTTGGCATGGCTTTGGGTCGAACGGATCGAAGTGAAAATGATTGTCGCCAGCGAGGTCCCGACGGCGACATGCGCCGTCTGATCCGGCGCGACGCCAAGCAGCGGGAGCAGCACGACCAGAGCCGGGACGACCACAAAGCCGCCTCCTATGCCGAAAAGCCCCCCTGCAAATCCCGCACCCGCGCCCGCCAGAAGTAGCGCGGCAACGGCAAAGGTCAGGGAATGAAGATCACCCACCAATTGAACATACCCTTGCACCCGGATTCGCCAAGCGAAATGTTGCAATGCGATATCGCGCTGCACCATCATGATGATGCAGGAATGCACGAAGCGGCAATCCGATCCTGTCCGCTGGCAATCAGTCGCACGCGCGATGGATTCTGCCGACAATTCGGGATTTTCAGCGGATTGGAGGTTGCAACTCGCACGCAAGCTTGTGAGAAGGGTAATGAGGGATAGCGTGTCAGCAGCAGAATCGGCATTGAAGATGTTGCTGTCTGACGGGACTGTACAAGCCTCGATCTGACGGGATCGCTAATCAAGGTGCGATCCGCAGTTCGCGGTGTCGGCTTTTGGCAAGTGATGCAAGACTTGCGCGGGGCTGAAAAATTGGCAAAGTTAGCGCATCTCGTGGGGGGCTAGAGATGACAGTATCAGGGCCGAAGCGGGGATTTCTCAATCCCTTTGACCGGATCGGTTCCGGTTTCTTCCGCATTGTCGCATTAGTTGCGCTTGCAGCGGGCTTTCCCGCAGCTATCGCCTATGGGAACGGCACGTTCGAAGGCGTCGCAAGCTGCGCCGGTTCCACCTGTCATGGCCGTGCGGAAGGCAATGGCGCAGTCGTCCGGCAAGATGAAATCGCAAGCTGGCAGGAGCCCTCCTCCCCCAGCGGTGCGCACAGCCGGGCCTATGCCGTGCTCGCAGGACGGCGCGGTCAGCAGATTGCCAGCAGCCTTGGTCTTGGGCCCGCGACACAGGCAACCGAGTGCCTTGGCTGCCATGCTACCTTTGCCCCGAGCGCGCAGCGCGGCCCGCGCTTCCAGCTTAGCGATGGAGTGGGGTGCGAGAGCTGCCACGGTGCGGCTGAAGGCTGGCTGGCCTCGCACTATGCTCGCCCGGCGACCCATGCTTCGAATGTTGCAGACGGGCTGACCCCGCTTGAGAACCCGCAGGTTCGCGCCAATGTCTGCCTTGATTGTCATTTCGGTTCGACCAAGCCGGGGCAGTTCGTCACGCATGAAATGATGGCCGCAGGCCATCCGCGCGTGTCGTTCGAGCTCGACCTGTTCAGCGCGCTCCAGCAGCATCACGACATCGACGGCGATTACGCCTCGCGCAAGGGCAAGCCGAATGCGGTGCGGTTCTGGGCTGTGGGCCAGGCCGAAGCCGTGCGGCGCCAGACCAGCCTGTTCGCGCAGCCGCGCTTCTCGATGGAAGGCGTGTTTCCGCAATTCTATTTCTTCGACTGCCATTCGTGCCACCGCGAAATACAGGACTCGGACAATCGCCGCCTGACATTTGAAACCAATCCGGAACGCCCGATCGCATTCGGAAATCCGCCGTTCAACGATGAAAACATCATCATGCTGTCGGCTGTAGCCGGGGCGCTGGTTCCTGCTCAGGCCGATGCGTTCAAAGCCGCAAGCCGCGACTTCCACAAATCGATGGCAGGCGGCGGCAATCCGCGCGAAGCTGCGCAGGCGCTGTCGCAGCGTGCGGGGGCATTGTCCAACGCGCTCAGCCAGCGGGCCTATATCGATGCGGACGCTTTCCGCGTGATCGAGATCATCGGCGGATCGGCTACCCGTCCGCGCTTCACCGACTACACCGGATCGGTGCAGGCGGTGATGGCGATCGACACGCTGCTCAACGGGCTTGTCACCAACGGGCGAGTAACGGCCGGTGCGGCTGCGGGTATCCGCGCCGACATCAACAAGGCCTATGCTGCGGTTGAAGAACCCAACGCCTACAAGCCGGCTGATTTCCGCACCGCGCTTGCCTCTGCCACCACCGCCATTCGCAGGTTGCAATAGACATGGCCGGGGGGTGGAGAATCCTAGTCGGAGCGCCGCTGCTCGTACTGGCGGCTTGTGGTGGAGGCGATTCCACGCCTTCGGGCGGGGGGTCGGGCAATGTCCCGCCGCCTTCTCCGCCGCCGCCACCGCCAACCGGCCAACTCTATTCCATTCCGGCGGCTGAAAGCCTGTCAGTTGCCGACGTCCAAAAAGTGATCGCGCAGGCCGCGGCGCAGGCCAATTCGCAAGGGGCTCCGGCGGTCATTTCCGTCGTCGACCGGGTCGGCAATGTGCTGGCGGTGTTCCGCATGCCGGGCGCTCCGGCCAGCGCTGCGATTCCCGATGCGCCCAACGGCCAGAATATCGACATCCAGGGGCTCGATGTCCCGGCAGAGGCTGCCGCCATCGCCAAGGCGATCACCGGCGCCTATCTTTCGAGTGGTGGCAACGCTTTCTCCAGCCGTGTCGCTTCGCAGATTGTGCAGCAGCATTTTCCGCCCGCGCCGACGACTGTCGGCCTTGAAAGCGGCCCGCTTTTCGGGGTGCAGTTCAGTCAACTGCCCTGTTCCGACCTGTCCTCGCGCTTCAGCGACGGAATGATCGGCCCGCAGCGTTCGCCGCTGGGCCTTGCGGCTGACCCGGGCGGCTTCCCGCTTTACAAGAACGGTGTGGTCGTCGGCGGCGTCGGGGTGATGTCGGATGGTGTTTACGGCTTTGATCCCAATGTCCTCGACGTGGATATCGATGCGGATGAGATGATCGCGCTTGCCGGTACGGTCGGCTTCGAAGCGCCCGTCGACATCCGTGGCGACAGGATTTCGGCGGACGGGACGACATTCCGCTATACCGATGCCACCTACAACGGGCTGTCGAATGTTTCCGGGGCGAGCTTTGCCGGAACAGCCGGGACGCTGGTGCAGGTGCGCGGCTACACCAACGGTACCATCCGTGCAGGTGCAGCCTATGGCACCGAAACGTCGGGCATTCGTCCTTCGCGCGCGACGGAATTCTCCATCGCCGATGCCTTTGTCCTGAGCGATGGCGCGGGCAACAATCGTTACCCAGTGCGCGGCGGCACCGATGCTGCGGATATCGCGCAGCCGATCACGCAGGCAGAGGCCGCGATCATCCTCGAAGAAGCCTTCACCGTGATGAGCCGGGCGCGCGCGCAGATCCGCAAGCCGCTCGACAGCCGGGCGCAGGTTACGATCAGCCTCGTCGATACGCGCGGGCGCATTCTTGGCATCGTGCGTTCACCCGATGCGCCGATTTTCGGCACCGACGTGTCCTTGCAAAAGGCGCGCACGGCGAATTTCTTCTCGTCGGCGGTGGCGGCCAGCGAATTGCAGGCCGCGAGCGGCGAAGTACCCTTGTTCGTTCAGCGCGTGCGCACTTTCCTGGGTGATCCCAATGCCCTGACCGGCGGCTTTGCCTTCGCAGACCGTTCGGGCGGTAATCTGTCGCGGCCCTATTTCCCCGATGGCGAAGTCGGTACGCCGCACGGCCCGCTTTCCCGCCCGATCGAACAGTTCAACCCGTTCTCCACCGGGCTGCAATCGGCGTTGGTGGTCTCCAACCTTGCCCGGCACCTTGGTTTCGTGACCGGGGCGGTGGCGGATGACACTCCGCGCAATTGCACCGGGCTCCCCAATATCGCAGGGGCCGGGACGCGGCTGGACAATGGCATTCAGATCTTCCCCGGTTCGGTTCCGGTCTATCGTGGCGGCCAGCTTGTCGGCGGGATCGGCGTTTCGGGCGACGGGATCGATCAGGACGACATGATCAGCTTCCTTGGCCTGCACAATGCCGGGGTGCGCGCGGGCGGCATCAACAATGCGCCCAAGGATATCCGGGCTGATCGGATCGTGGTGCAGGTCGGCAGCCGTCAGGTCCGACTGCGGTATGTGAATTGTCCCTTCGCGCCCTTCCTCGACGATCCGGCGTCAAACGTGTGTGAGGGGCTGTAGTCATGGCGCTCTCTCTCATCCCGCTCGTGGTGCTTGCTCAGCCCTTTGCAGCGCCAGAGGCTGCGCCCGCTCCGGCGCCAACGCCTCCTCCGGCCGAGCAGGTGGAAGAGCAGGTTGAGGAACCCGCGGAAGGCCTGAACCAGACGGCCAAGACCGATCCTGAACCGCTGGATCGTGATATTATCGAAGGGCGCGAACGGCCCGGTTTCAATTCGGAATTGCCGGTCGAGATAACGCAGGAAAACGAGGGCGCGGTGCGTGCGCCTCCTCCACAGGCGTTCTCTCCCGATCAGGTGCCGATCCCCGATCGTTGGCGTCTGATCGACGCGGTGACCGATATCGAAGGCAATCCCGTCATCCGGGAAAGCCTGCTCGATCCCTATAACCAGAACACCTACAAGGGTGACCGCCCGATCAACCCGGACAAGGTTCCGTGGCTGCCGATCAAGGGCGATGACTGGTTCTTCGTACTCAACGCGATCAGCGACACCGTTTACGAACCGCGTACATTCCCGATCCCTGTCGGTATCCAGACCACGCAGGACCCCGATCGGCTCGACGTGTTCGGCAACGATTTCTCCACGGTTCTGTCGCAAACCTTCATCGTGGGTGCCGCGCTGCTGAAAGGCAGCACCGCCTACAAGCCGCCCAGCATCGAATACCGTCTGACGCTGGCTTACAACGTCAACTACGTCGACGTGCCCGAACGCCGCGTGCTGTTCGTCGAACCGTCCAAGGGCACAGACCGGCTTGATCATTTCCTCGGCGTGCAGGAAGCTTTCGTCGACTATCACTTCACGCCGCTTGATACCGACCGGTTCGATTTCATCTCGATCCGTGCCGGGATCCAGCCGTTTCAGGCGGATTTCCGCGGCTTCCTGTTCAATGACCAGCAACTGGGCGTGCGGCTGTTCGGCAATCGCGACAACAACCGGATGCAGTTCAATCTCGCCGCTTTCTGGCGGCTCGAGAAAGACACCAACAGCGGCCTCAATTCGGTGGTGCAAAGCCCGCGCGATGATCTGGTCTTCATCGCCAATGTCTATCGCCAGGACTTCCTGATTCCGGCGCTGACCAGCCAGTTCACGCTTGCCTACAATCGCAACCGCGAAGGCAACGATATCGAGATCGACGACAACGGTTTCCCCGTGCGCCCGGCGCTGCTGGGCGATTTGCGCGGGCGCGATTACGATGTGTTCTACCTAGGCTACAACGTCGACGGGCGCATCGGGCGGATCAACATCACCGGCAGCGCCTATTGGGCACTGGGTGAGGATCGCAACAACTTCTTCACCGGCGAACCGGCGGACATCAACGCGCAGTTCGCGGCAGCCGAAGTCAGCTATGACCGTGACTGGATGCGCTTCCGCCTGTCGGGCCTGTATCAAAGCGGTGACAGCGATCCTTACGACAACGAAGAAAACGGCTTTGACGCCATCTTTGAAAACCCGGTGTTTGCCGGCGCCGACACGTCCTACTGGATCCGTCAGACGATCCCGTTTGCAGGTGGTGGCCGCGCGGTATCGGTGAACGGTCGCAACGGTATTCTCAACAACCTGCGATCTTCCAAGGAGCAGGGGCAATCGAACTTCAACAACCCCGGCCTCTGGCTCGTCGGGGTAGGGGCCGATTTCGACCTGACGCCAGAAGTCCGCGTCAGCGCCAATGCCAACCACCTTTGGTTCGAAGACACATCCTCGATCGAAAATCTGAGGGTCGAAGGCTCGATCCCCGATGACATAGGATACGACCTGTCGGCGTCGGCCATCTGGCGACCCAAGGCGAACCAGAACATCGTTTTTCGCCTGTCGGCCGCCACGCTGATTTCCGGCGATGGTTTCAAGGACCTGTTCGACAATCTGGGCAATCAGGATGAGTTCTACTCGATCCTCGCAAACGTGACGTTGACCTACTGATGGCTGCAAACCCGATCTCGACCCGCAACGGCCGCTTCTCATACGCTCAGGCGCTTCTGGCAGTCGCTGTGCTGCTTTTGGGGCTGTCCGTGTTCCAGTCGGAAACACAGGCCGCCGACAAGGAAGTGGCGGTCTATCGCGATTACAGCCTGGTTACCGCTCCGCCTGCACCCGCCCGCCAGTCTCAGGCAGAAATGGACGCGAAATCAGAAGGTTGCTACACTTGTCACCTTCAAACCGACGCACCAACAATGCACGAAACACCAGCGGTACGGCTGGGTTGCACCGACTGCCATGGCGGCAATGCGAGCGTGCGCGGCAATTCTGATCTGCCGCAGGATCACCCCGAATATGTCGCCGCCCGAGATGCAGCCCACGTCCTGCCGAAGTATCCGGACAGCTGGCATTTTCCGTCCTCGGCGAACCCGGAACGCTCCTATGCGCTGCTCAACAAGGAAGCGCCCGAATTCATCAAATTCGTGAACCCGTCCGACTATCGCGTCGCACGTGAAGCCTGCGGTGCGTGCCACATACAGTCGATCGAGGCTGCCGAACGCTCGATCATGGCGACCGGCGCAATGCTGTGGGGCGGGGCGACCTACAACAACGGAATTCTGCCGTTCAAGAACTACATACTCGGTGAAGCCTACACCCGCAGCGGTGATCCGGCGACGATCAGCGGCATTGCCAATGTCATCTCCTCGCCCGGAGATGGCGAGGAAGGCGCGCTGTCCGATGAACAGAAGGCACGCGGCGTGCTTTCGACGCTGTATCCGCTGCCGACGTGGCACGTGATCCCGCCCGCCGACGTCTTCCGCGTGTTCGAACGCGGCGGACGCACGATCAACTCGCAGTTCCCGGAAATCGGCCTGCCGAGCCCGACGGGCCAGATCCAGCGGCTTGAGGAACCCGGCCGTCCTGATCTGAAGCAGTCGAACCGCGGCCCCGGTACCGGCCTGCGCGTCGCGATCCCGGCGCTCAACATCCATAAGACCCGCCTGAACGATCCCTTCACTTGGTTCATGGGGACGAATGATCAGCCCGGCGACTACCGCCATTCGGGCTGTGCTTCGTGTCACGTCGTTTACGCGAACGATCGCGAGCCGCGGCATTCGTCAATCTATGCCCAATACGGTCGCGACGGCCAGACGATCACCGTCGATCCGACGATCAACAGCCAAATGGAAGAAGACCACGGCTATGACGGGCACGGATCGGGCAAGCTTAACAGCGGCATGGGACACGGCGGGCTGAAGCAGCCGGGCGAACAATATGACGATCACAACGGTGATGGTCATGACGAGGCCCCGGTGCGCGAGAAGGGGCACCCGCTCCAGCACGTATTCACCCGCTCGATCCCGACATCGCAGTGCATGAATTGCCACATGCACCAGCCCAATATCTTCCTGAACTCCTACCTCGGCTACACGATGTGGGATTACGAGAGCGACGCCCCGTTTATGTGGTCCGGCCCGGAAAACCGCACGCCGCGACCGCACGGGATGAGCGACGAGGATTACGAGGCGTTCTACAAGGAACAACGCTTCCCGACGGCTGAGGAAGTGCGCGCGATCCTTGATCGCAACCCCGAGGGTGCGTCACCGCGCGGCATGTGGGGCGATCTCGACTTCCTGCGCAACGTCTATGACCTGAATCCCTATCTCGAACACACCCAGTTTGCCGATTATCACGGCCACGGGTGGAACTTCCGCGCGATCTTCAAGCGGGATCGTGACGGCAACATGCTTGACGCCGAAGGCAACATCCTGCGCCCCGGCAATCCCGAAACCGACAGCGCACAGGAATTTGCCTATCACGAGAACCGCTGGCGCCAGCGCTGGCGCCGCGATGGCGAAGGCAAGTTTGTCGAACCCGGCACCAATCCGGGTGAGGCGGTGCACATGATGAGCATCCACGCCGAAGTCGGGATGCAGTGCGTCGATTGCCATTTCGAACAGGACACCCACGGCAACGGACTGATCTATGGCGAAGTCGCCAATGCCATCGAGATCGGGTGCAAGGATTGCCACGGCACCGCCGATGCCTATCCGACCCTTCGCACCAGCGGCCCTGCCGCTCCGCCCGAGGGCCACAACCTCGCCCTGCTGCGCAATCCCGACGGACAGCGCCGTTTCGAATGGGTCGAGAATGAGGAGGGCCGCCGTGTCCTGATCCAGCGATCGCTGGTCGATCCCTCGCTTCAGTGGGAGGTCAGCCTGGTCAAAGACTCTGTCGATCCGACGACCCCGGTGTTCAACGCCAAGGCCGCGCGTTCCAAGCTGATGAGCCGCTATGGCGCGGAAACGGGCCGGTTCGAATTCGGCACGGGTATCGAGGCGGGTGACCGCGCGCACCGTGACGAGGAAATGGCCTGTTTCACCTGCCACCTGTCGTGGACGACGAGCTGTGGCGGATGTCACCTGCCGATCGAAGCGAACTGGAAGACCAAGTCGCACCGCTACGAAGGCGGGTCGACCCGTAACTTCGCAACCTACAACCCGCAGGTTGCCCGCGATCAGATGTTCCAGCTGGGCATTCACCAGACGACCAAGGGCAATCAGACCGCACCGGTCCGTTCGTCCTCGGCGCTGGTTCTGTCCTCGACCAACATCAACCGCGAACGCATCTATGTGCAGCAGCCGCCGATCTCAGCGATTGGCTTCTCGTCACAGGCTTTCGCTCCGCACTTCCCGCATACCGTGCGTCTGACGGAGACAAAGACCTGCACCGATTGCCACCTGTCCGAAGAAGAGGACAACAACGCAATCATGGCGCAGCTGCTGCTGCTGGGTACCAATTACGTGAACTTTGTCGGGATGCATGCCTTCACCGGTCTGGAAGGCGGGCTGACAGCCATCCGCGTTACGGAATATGATGAACCGCAAGCTGTCATCGGTTCTTACCTGCACCGTTATGCCTATCCCGACTACTGGCGGATGCATGTCGAAGACAACGGGCGCGAGTTGAAGAATTGGGTCCGTGGCCAGGCGTTTGATGAAGACTTCTCGGGTGAAACCAAGCCGTTCGAGGAATTCGTCAATCCGCACGAAGGGACGCGGGACCGCGTCGGCTGCCTGCAATTGCGCGGCGAATATCTGTTCGTGGCCGAAGGCAAGGGGGGCTTCCGTGCCTATGACGTCGCCTCGATTGCGAACAAGGGAATTTCGGAGCGGATCATCACCGCGCCGTTCTCCCCGCTGGGCCACGACACTCATGTGAAGACACGCAATGCGACCTGCATGGCGCTGGCCACCAACCAGCCGATCGCGCCGCAACGCAACACTCCGCAGATGCGCGAAGTGAACCAGGAGCAGCCGTTCCTGCCGATCTACAACTATGCCGCAGTCACTGACGCGGAAGAGGGACTGATCCTCGTCGATGTGAACACGCTTGCAGATGGCGAATTCCGCAACAACTTCTTCGAGCGGATGGAATACGCCGACGGTTCGGATGCGTGGAACCCGGATGGGGTTCTGAACGGTGCGACCCATATCCATCTGGCTGGCGAGATTGCCTATATCACCGCCCGTCGCGGTCTGGTGGTGGTCGATCTTTCCGATCCGAAAGCGCCCAAGCTGGCGGCGGTACGGGAGCTGACCGGAGCGAAGGCCAGCGCGATCCAGTTCCGTTACCTTTGGGTCAGCGATGCCGAGGGCGTGAAGCTGTTCGATGTGACCAATCTGCGCAATCCGGTTGCCGTGCCTGAGGCGACATTCCCGCTGGCCGACGCACGGCGGATATATGTCTCGCGCACCTACGCTTATGTCGCTGCAAAGGGTGACGGGCTGGTCATTCTCGACGTGAAGTACCCCCGCGCACCGCGCCTCCATCAAAAGGTGACGCTGGGCGGGACGCTTAATGATGCCGAGGACGTGATCGTCGCCTCCACCAATGCCTCGCTGTTCGCCTATGTGGCCGACGGCCGCAACGGCATGAAGGTGCTGCAACTGACCAGCCCTGACAGCCAGCGCAACTTCTATGGCTTCAGCCCCGCGCCTGTGCCGGAGCTCATCGCCTGGACCAAGACGCCGACGCCCGCAATCGCCCTGTCCAAGGGGCTGGATCGGGATCGTGCGGTGGACGAAACCGGCGGCCAGATCGCCGTGTTCGGGCGCCTGGGTTCGCGGCCATTTACCCGTGAGGAAATGGAGCAGCTGTTCATGACCCGCTCTGGCGTGCCATGGCGCGTAAGTGACGAGGTCAACATGGATCGCTGGGTGGGCCGCGGCGTAGGGCCATTGCGGCGCAATGCCGATATGGATGCGGCACCCGAAGATACGGCGCTGGGCGGAGACTGATCCGCCCACGCCTCCTTTGCCAAGCAGGATGGCCAATCAGGAATTCGTGATGAAAGCCACCTTGGCGTGGCCGGAGCGGTATTAGCCGCGTTCGGCCAGCAGGCCCCGCATCATCGGCTTGAGATGTTCCTCGAACCGGGCAAGCGTCTGCCAATGGCCGACAGGCTGGAAGTGGGAAACCAGTGTTCCGTCCTTCCACAGATGCAGGCTGTAAAACGGCGGTTCGGCTGCGACGATTGGGCGGCTGTCTGCCACTTCCGCGTCGAGCGGTCGCAGATCGAGTGACACCGCAGGCGCTACAGCCGGGGTCACGCTCAGGGGAATGCCCTCGACAACGGAATGGAGCGGGCGATGCAGATGGCCTGCCTGAATGGCGACAATCTGCTTGTGCCCTTTCACCGTTTCATGAAACCGGGTGAACCACTCCTCTGACGGCTTGGGGTCCATCCATTCGATCCCCGCAACCACAGGAGGGTGGTGCATGAACAGCATCGTCGGCGTGTCAGGATGGGCTTCCAACTCGCGGGTTAGCCAGGCTGCGCGTGTTTCGCAAAAGGCGCCGCCATGCCGTCCGGGCTCGAAGGAATCCACGCACAGTATGCGCAGCCGATCGCTCCCTTCGCCGCATTCCAGTGCGTATTGTGCATATCCATCCGCAGTCGGGCATTCCGGGAAAGCGCGCAGCAGTTCATCGCGATTGTCGTGATTGCCGGGAAGCACGTGCACGGGGAAGGGGCATTCCTGCACCAGATCCCGGATGCGATGATAGCATTCCGGCTGCCCGCCATCGGTCAGATCGCCCGAGAGGATCAGCATGTCCGGCAGAATGGGCTGGCTCATCAAATGACCAAGCACATTGCGAAACCGCACGAAGTTGAATTCGTTTTCGCCCGCTTCCGGTTCGAATCCGACATGCGTGTCAGTGATCTGCGCGATCAGGACGCCGATGCTATCATTCTTCATAATCAGCGTCTTAGACTACTCAGGATCGCAGCGACACTATCACTGCCGCCATTTCCGGGCAATTTCGGATGATCCTCCGGCCGCCACGGCATCGTCGGCGTGTGATACCCATGGCACATGGCGCAGCTTGATGGGACGATCTCTTCGGTCTTTACCGCCGTTTCGCCAAGGTGGCAGTCGCGGCAGCTTTCAAGATCGGGGATCAGCAGATCTGTCGCTTCCTTCGAAGTGTCCGTTGCGTGGCAATCGCTGCATTCCGCCACGTCGTCGCCGTGTTCCTTGTGATTGAAGAAGCCCCGCATCAGGAAGCGGTCCGGCAGATTGACCGGGGTGAGGTCGCGGCGACCGTTCGTCATTGTGGGGATATGGCATTCGCCGCACACACCGGTTGGCTCAAGCGCGCGATTGATCGAGATATAGGCGCTCATCGGGCGGCCAAAATTCGTATAATAGGTGCCGCCACGCGCGAATTGCCCCGGACGATCGCGCCCGGTGACGATCGACCCGCGCGAACCGCGACCCATGGTGGCAAGATCTTCCATCAGATCGTCCACGTCGCCATGGCGCAGGTTTCTGAAATTGGGGCCGGCACGGTCAAAGACCAGACTGTGACAGGCTTCGCAGGAATCTTCCATCTCAACCGGAGCAAATCCCACACCGTCTTCCTCTTCGGCATGGCAGTCGCTGCATTCCAGCGGCGCGCCATATTGCGGCAGGCTGATCGCCATGCGCGCGGCTCCTCCCGTTTCCGAAACGTGGATATCATGCGGGAATATGAGGCCGCTCATTTCCTTGGGATTCTTGTCGAGCGAAACCCGCTTGGGGTTCTTGTCGAAATGCGCGGTGAAGAATTGCGGGCGGAACTGCGGGTGCTTCTTTCCGAAGTCCGAGGCATTGCCAAACGCCACATCGGTCAACCGTGTATCGAGATCATTGTGGCAATCGGCGCAGAACTTCTCGTCGGATGCCTCAAGCTTCACAGGGCCTTCGTGCTCGGAATGGCAAGAAACACAGCCCAGCGGCCCTTCCTTGCCAAGGGTCTCAGCAATCGACCACTGGATTGCATCACCGGTGCTGAGCGGCGCCATGCCCTCCTTAAGCCGCGGCATCTTGGCATGATCGCCCAGCTCTTCATGGCAAGTCAGGCAGGTTTCATCCTGAACCGAAACAAACGGCGTGACGTGGCAGGCCTCGCAATTCCCTTCGAGTTCATGGTGCGCCATGCTCAGTTCGCCGGCGCTCCAGGCTGCATCAAACAGAACCTGGCCTTCAGTGATATTCTCCGGATCATTCTCCACCGGCGTCCGGGTGAGGTGGGTAAAGATCGGTACGCTCAACAGCAGTACGAGAATTGCGAGCGAAAACACCCATGCCATCGCTCGCTTGCTCGGCAATGCGCTGGCGAGTGCAAAATTCTGCAGCGCGTCGCCAGCGCCTTCTTCCTTTTCGACCTGCTTGATGACGATCTGGACCGGGCCGTCACCGTCTCTTGAAATCGCGAGCCGCGACGAGCCGAGCGACAGTTCGGCACCGATGTTTGGATCAACATCGGCACCCATTGTCGAACGTCCGTCAATGCCGAATTCGAGCCCGCCGACAGCCTCGATCTTCAGCATGCCGCCGCCCGCATCGCTGATGCGGACATGGCGCTGTTCGACTGCGAGATCGGGGAGGTGAATGTCGTTTTCGGCAGCGCGGCCGATATTGACCGCCGCAGCATCCACGTTTCGGTCGCGCACGATTTCGCGTCCGGAGGCGGTGAAGTCGATGGTTCGGATCAGGAATGCCATGGCGCTTGCCCTCACCAGTAATAAAATACGCTCACGACATGCGCGAGCAGTGCGGCGAGCAGGGCGATGGTCGCCGGGATATGGATGAACAGCCAGACTTCGAGGAGCGCCCGAATGCGAAGGTGGCGGCGGATCTGGCCGAGTTGTTCAGCGCGTTTGGTCAATAGCGTGTGCACCCGTTCTTCGGCTGCGTTTGCGGTGCCGATGCCCTTTAGAGCCTTGTTGGTCTTGCAACCGGGGTACGCCCCCGTCAGCCGGGCCAGCGCGCCGCCGTAAAACACGTCCTGACCAAGCGCGGAGATGACAAGGTCTGACTGCTCGCGTCCAAGAGGCTGGGCCGCGCTTTCAAGCTGGCGATCAAGCGCCGTGAGCGCTTCTAGCATTTGCGCGCGCGTCATTTCCTTGCGGTTCGACGAGAGCGAGGCCGGCAGGGTCGCGTAGACGATGACGCCATATATGCCTGTGATGATCACAAGCAGCATCAGGAAATACGCAAGAGTGTGAACGTTCCAGCCGATCTGGAAACCGGTATGCAGCGTGCCGACAATAATCAGTGCAAGGCCCAGATAGACATGCGCGCTCGTCCATGCCTTGAGGCTCCATGCTCCGGTGGTGATCTTGCGCTTGCGCACACCGAGCAATGACAGCCAGACGATCAGCAACAGTCCGATCGTGCCGAGGGTATAGCCGTACCAGCTGCCGCCATTGGGTCGTGGTTCCTGATCGATCAGGGCATAGCCGAGCCCGCTGACGATCGAGAGCAGCAATGCAATCCACAGGTACCGGTATTTCTTGTGCTTCAGGAAGCTGACATGGTCGGCGTTCCGCCGGGCCTCATCCTGTTTGAAACGGTTGTTGGGGACGCTTGCCATTATTCAACGTCCTCCGTCAGCTTGGTGAATGTCAGGAACTTGTCAGGCGATACACGGATTGCAGCGCCCGTCGGGCAGGCGCGCACGCAGGCAGGGCCGCCGTCAATGCCGGAGCACATGTCGCACTTGATCGCCTGCTTTGGCGTCTCAGGATCGCCGTGCTCCTTGCGCCACTTGTATGACGCTTCGCCCGGTCCCGGACCCTTGCCGAAGAAAAGCCAGGACAACAGCGACGGCTTCTTGGGCGGCTTCGGGTCCATGCGGATCACGCCGTAGGGGCAATTGCGCTGGCAATTGCCGCAGCCGATACAGGTGTCGTCGATGACGACTTCGCCATCCGGCCCGCGCTTGATCGCGTTTGGCGGGCAATCGGCCATGCAATGCGGGTGTTCGCAGTGGCGGCAGGATGTCGGCACGTGCAGATGCGCGTAGGTGCGCCCGGCTTCACGATCGAGCCGCGACAGGCCTTCGTGCGCGTCAGCGCAAGCCTTTTCGCAATTGTCGCAACCGATGCACAGCTTCTCATCTATCAGAAGGACGTCGGTCGCCTCGCCCAGACCTTCATCGACGAGGAATTGCGCGGTTTCTGAATAGAGATCCACGACGCTGGAAAATTCGTCCTTGCGGCTTTCGATAAAGGCGTTGGTCTTGCGCCTTCCGGCCATCTCCTTGAGCGCTTTTTCGCGCAACGCCGGATTGTTATCGAGCAGTTCGACGAATTTGTCGCCGGGAAGCCGGATTGCCTCGGCCTTGATTGCTGCCTTCACCGTTGCCGTGCGCAGCGAGCCGTCGATCGCCGCCATTTCCCCGACATAGCTGCCCGCCGGCAGGTACGACAGGAACACCGATCTGCCGCCAAGGTCTTTTTCGACGATCATCGAGCCACGCCGGATGATGTAGACTTCCTTGTCGTCATCGCCTTCCTTGATCAGCATTTCGCCGGCGCGCAGTTGCTTGATCTCAGCGGCTTCGACGAGAGGGGCGATGTCTTTAGGAGTAAGGCCCGAACCAAAGATTTGCAGCAATTGCCGCTCGATCGCGATCCGATTCACAGCGTCTGCAGCCTCGGGTGAGGACGCGATCAGTTTCAGGGCCGCGTTGCGGGCGAGTTCAACGGCGACAACCGGTTCGGCGGCACGGACCGTCGAGCCGCGCCGACGGCCCGAGATCAGGCCGACTTCGCCAAATATCGAGCCCTGTTCGATCGGCACCGTGATCGAGGGATCATTCGGATTGATTTCGACCGCAACCGACCCTTGAGCGATGGTGAAGAGCGAGGAGCCCGGTTCGTTCCGGCGGAAGATGATGTCACCTGGATTGTAGGCGTGCACCGTCGAATCGAGCATCAATTCGCGCAGCTGCAGCGGGGAAAGACCCCTGAACACCGAAATGTTGCTGCCGAATACCTCCAGCCAATGCTCGACCGAATGATTGCCGGGCAGCGGAGCGAACTTGTCACGCAGGATCGGCTCGTCCGCGGGCTTGAGATCCGAGTTCCCGTTGAGGAATTCGATCACGTCATAGCCCTGATTCATGCAGTGCTTGATCAGCGGATAACCGGCCAGCGCGCCGATTACGTGAATTCCCGGCTTGGTCGTTTCGAACACCGGTGAAAGCTTCGGGAAGGCGCCCCGGTCTGGTCCGGTGAATTCGATCCCCATGGCTTCGACAAAACCGCGCGGCGGCTGCGAGCCGGTGCGCGCGATGATCCGGTTGCACGGAATGGTTTCCTGTCCGTCGCGCGTGTCCAGTACGAGCTCGCCATCGCGGACTTCTGCCGGCGTCGTCGACAGCATGACGTTGATCCGGCCATTCGCCTGCGCTTCCATCAAAAGCGCGACGTTCGGACCCTTGGCGCGGGAAAGATCGTCCGTCCGGTTCAGGATGGTGACGATGTTCCCCTGCTTCTCATCGTCGGCAAGGCCCAAGGCGTTTTCAATGCCGGCATCGCCCGCGCCAACGACGGTGATGTGCTCGTCGAAATATTCGCCGGGGTCATCCAGCTGATACTGGATCATCGGATGATCCGCACCGGGGCAACGCAGCTTGTTCGGGTTGCCTTGTGTCCCGATTGCCAGGATGATTGCTTCTGCCCGCACGGTTTCGCCGCTCTTCAGGCGCAGCGAGAAGTTCCCTTTCTCGCCTTCGACCGCGGTGACTTCCGCATTGTATTTCACATTGACGTTCAGTCCGGCGGTCTGTTCGTCCCAGATGCCGAGGATCGTCTCGCGCTTTCCGGCGTCGAAATCCATGTCGCTGCGCAGCACCAGATTGGACGGCGTCGCCATGACGTGCTTGCCCTTCTGGTATTTGAAGATGGTGTCCGAAAGATGATCGGTCTTTTCGAGCAAGACATGCGACATGCCGAGCGCGGCCGCACGGCCTGCAGCACTCATTCCGGCCGGGCCGGAGCCAACGATGGCGACTTTATACAAGTCCGACAATCTATCCCCCCCTTCGGATAGATTTCACACACCCCCACCATAGGGAAAGTGTTTCCCATTGCCAGAGAGAATTGCTGTTTTCTGCACGGGTTGCTAGTGAAAATCTCATGGGATCAGGTGCAAATAATTCGATTCAGTCGTCGCCAGAGGGCAAATCCGGCTCCAAGGCAGGTTGGATTTTACTTGGCGCGGCGGCGGTGCTCGCTGTCGGTTCGATCGGTTTCAATATCTATGGCTCGGGAGGGAGCGACGAGGAAGCCGAAGTCGCGGCTGATTCCGGCCCTTCGATAGAAGATCTGCGCAAGGCTGCCGAGAATTCGAGCGATGATGCCCGCCCGTGGGCCGACCTTGCTTATGCCTATTTCGAACGTGGTGAATTCGGCGATGCGGCAGAGGCCTATGAACGCGCGGTAGCGATTGACGATAGCGAAGCCGTCCTGTGGTCCGCATTGGGGGAATCGCTGGTCTATGCGAGCGAGCGTGATCCGCTTCCTGCGCGCGCGCTGGAGGCTTTCAAGAAAGCTCTCGAACTCGATTCGCAGGATCCGCGCGCCCGGTATTTTCTCGCCGTGCGACAAGACCTTGATGGCGATCACGACGGGGCGATCAGTTCGTGGCTCTCGCTCCTGTCCGATTCGCCTCCGGGCGCACCCTGGGAAGGTGATCTGGTCCGCACTATCCAGCAGGTCGGAGCAATCAACGATATCGACATCGAGGAGCGTCTGGCCACGGTGATGGAAGCACGCGTCCCGCAGGTCATGATCCCCGGTTCGGGAAGCGCGGCAGGTGAAGCCGCCTCGCCGAACGTCCGTGGCCCGACGGCACAGCAAATGGCTGATGCGAGCCGCATGACGCCGGGTGAGCAGCAAGACATGGTGGCGGGAATGGTCGCCGGACTGGAAGAACGGTTGAAGAGCGAACCCAAGAATCTCGATGGTTGGGTCATGCTGATGCGCAGCCGGATGACGCTTGGCGAACCGGGTAAGGCGCGCCGTGCGCTTGAATCGGCGATTGCCGCCAATCCGTCGCAGGAAGCCGAATTGCGTCGTCAGGCGGAACTGCTCGGTATTCGCTAGGCTTCGGCACTAGCGCAAAGAAAAAGGGCGGCCCGATCAGGCCGCCCTTTCTGTTTCTTGCGACAGCGTACCTTGTCAGACCACGCCGAAGGCCAGCATCGCATCGGCCACTTTCTTGAAGCCGGCGATATTGGCACCTTTGACGTAGTTCACGTGGCCGTTGCCCTCGTCGCCGAATTCGACGCACTTGCCGTGGATGCCTTCCATCAGGTCGGTCAGCATCTCGCCGAGGCGGCCATGGTTCCAGCTGATGCGCTCCGAGTTTTGGCTCATTTCCAGACCCGACACCGCGACGCCGCCGGCGTTTGCGGCCTTGCCCGGCGCGTACATCACCTTGGCATCGTGGAAGACGTGCACGCCTTCGAGCGTGGTCGGCATGTTGGCGCCTTCGGACACGGCCTTCACGCCGTTTGCCACCAGGGTCTTGGCCTCTTCCTCGTTCAGCTCATTCTGCGTGGCGCAGGGCAGCGCGAGATCGGCAGCCACGCCCCACGGACGGCCTTCGTGGAAGGTCGCGCCCTTGAACTCGTCACAATACTCGCTGATACGGCCGCGCTTGACGTTCTTCAGGTGCTTCACCCAATTGATCTTTTCCTGATCGATGCCGTCAGGATCATGGATGTAGCCGCCCGAATCTGAAAGGGTCAGGACTTTGCCGCCCAGCTGGGTGATCTTTTCAGCGGCATGGGTGGCGACATTGCCCGAACCCGAAATGACGGCGGTGTGGCCTTCAACATCCATGCCCTTGTGCTTGAGCATGTTCTGCAGGAAGTAGACCGCGCCATAGCCGGTTGCTTCTGGGCGCATGGCCGAACCGCCATATTCGATGCCCTTGCCGGTAAGCACGCCTTCCCAGCGGTTGACGATCCGCTTGTACTGGCCAAACATGTAACCGATTTCGCGAGCACCGACGCCAATGTCGCCAGCGGGCACGTCGGTGTCAGGGCCGATGTGGCGGTAAAGTTCGGTCATGAAGCTCTGGCAGAACCGCATCACTTCGGCGTCTGACTTGCCTTTGGGATTGAAGTTCGCGCCGCCTTTGCCGCCGCCCATGGGCAGGCCGGTGAGTGAGTTCTTGAACGTCTGCTCAAACGCGAGGAACTTCAGCGTCCCTTCGGTCACGCTCGGGTGGAAACGGATCCCGCCCTTGTACGGACCGATTGCGTTGTTGCACTGGACGCGCCAGCCGCGCTGCACGCGAATGTTGTGATTGTCGTCTTCCCAGCACACGCGGAACGAGACGACACGGTCTGGCTCTGCAATGCGACGCAGGATTTGCGCTTCGTGATATTCGACCTTGTCGGCCATGAAATCGAAGATGTCCTGAGACACCTCCTGCACTGCCTGCACAAATTCAGGCTGGCCCGGATTGCGCTTTTTCACGCCTTCCATGAACTGTTCGAAATTTACGTGATCGGAAACGGCCATTTTGATTTCCCCCCATAGAAACAACGCGACCAGGACATGTTTTCGTTTGTGATGCCCTCTATCCTCGCAAAGGCGGCGAGGCGCAAGGGACATAATAATCAGGCCATTCGCGATCCATTGGGCACATCGCTATCCGGCCCGGCGAGCACTATTGCGCCATCGGCATCGGGAAAACCGAGAACCAGCACTTCGGACATGAATGGCCCGATCTGGCGCGGTGGAAAATTGGTGACGGCCATCACCTTGCGCCCGATCAGCTTTTCCGGAGTGTAATGAGCGGTGATCTGGGCCGAGCTTTTCCTGACCCCGATTGCGTCACCGAAGTCGATCCACAGCTTGATGGCGGGCTTGCGCGCCTCCGGAAACGTCGAGGCGTCAATCACGGTGCCAGCGCGAATATCGATGGCAAGAAAGTCGTCGAAAGAAACCGTATTCATGCTCCAACGTTAGGACGTAACAGGCAAGCGCGCCATGCTGTTCCGCCTTTCACCCTTTCCAAGGCGGCCAGCGCGGCATAGATTGCTATTCGAAACTCAAGGTAATTCGGGGGAAGCCGGATATGGCAAGCTTCATTCTCAACGGAAAACCGATCAGCGTGGATGCTGATCCGGCAATGCCGATCCTGTGGGTCGTGCGCGAAAAGCTCGGGCTTTCCGGTACCAAGTTCGGCTGCGGCATTGCGCAGTGCGGCGCATGCACGGTGCATCTCGACGGGCAGCCCGTGCGCAGCTGTTCCACCCCGGTTTCGCAGGCCGAAGGGCGTCAGGTCACGACGATCGAAGGGATCGCCGGACCGGAGGGCGAACTCACCAAGGTGCAAGAGGCCTGGATCAGCGAGCAGGTGCCGCAATGCGGATATTGCCAGTCGGGCCAGATCATGAGCGCGACGGCGCTGCTGCGTGACAATCCGAACCCGACAGATGCGGATATCGATGCCGCCATGTCCGGCAATATCTGCCGCTGCGGCACCTATACCCGTATCCGCCGCGCCATCAAGGTAGCGGCCGGACAGGTCGAACCCAGCACGCAGGAGGCCTGACCCATGAACGACATGACCCCTGAAAAGAAAGAACGGTCGAAACTGGCGAAGTGGAGCAGGCGCGGTTTTATTGGCGCAGGCGTGCTCGCCGGAGGCGGCTTGCTGATCGGCATTGGCGTGCGGCCCGGAAATCCCATAGGTGCGCTCGCGCCCAAGGTCGCAGCGGGCGAAGGCGAACAGCTGATCAACAGCTGGGTCAAGATCGACATGGACAACATCGTCACCGCGATCGTCCCGCATTGCGAGATGGGGCAGGGCGCGCATTCAGTGCTGGCGCAAATGCTTGCGGACGAGCTTGACGCGGCGTGGGACAAGGTGCGCGTCATGCAGGCGCCCGCTGACGGCAGCTATGTGGTGACTGACACCGCGCGCATGTTCGTTGCCCCTTTCACCATGAACGCAGCCGACTGGATCGAACCCACATGGAACGGCCTTTTCACGCAGGTGGCAAGGCTTGCCGATGCCATGATTACGGGCGGGTCTTCCTCCATACGTACCACAGGCCAGCATTCCATGCGCGTTGCAGGGGCTGCGGCACGCAAGATGCTGATCGGTGCTGCGGCTGATGCATGGAGTGTTCCCGCCGCCGAGATCGCGACGCGCGACAGCACTCTGTTTCACGAAGCCTCAGGCAAGTCGGCGACCTATGCGGAGTTTGCGAGCGCCGCGGCGGAGCAGCCGATGGATCAGACCCCGACGCTCAAGACCAGCGATCAATATCGCCTGATGGGCCGCAGCAAGCCGCGCACGGACATTCCCTGCAAGGTCGATGGCTCGGCCAAGTTCGGTATGGATGCGGTGCCCGAAGGGCTTGATCTGTCTTATGCTGCGGTAGTCCGGCCTCCGGTGCCCGGAACCAGCGTCACCGCCATGGACGCGAGCCGCGCCAAGGACATGTCGGGTGTGCTGCAAATCCTCAACATGGGCGATTTCGTCGCTGTCGTGGCGGACAGCTACTGGCAGGCACAACAGGCGATCAACACCGTCAAGATCGACTGGAGCCCGTCGGACAGCCCGATCAAGACGATGGAAGATCAGTTCGCCGTCTTTGCCAAGGCTCTGGACGAAGCGGGAGAAACCGGGGGCAAGGAAGCCGCCGCAAAAGGCAATGCGCAAGACGCGCTTGGCACGGCGGCAAAGCGGATCGACGCCGAATATCGCGCCCCTTACCTCGCACATTCGCCGATGGAGCCGATCAACTGCACCGCGCATGTGACTGAAAGCAAATGCGATATCTGGGCAAGTACGCAGGTTCCGCTGATGGCGCGTAGCGCGGTGGCGGATACGCTTGGTTTGGATAAGGACGCGGTTTCTGTTCACCAGGACTATCTCGGCGGCGGCTTCGGGCGGCGGCTCGGCAGTGACGAAATGGCCATGGCCGCGCGGATCGCCAAGGCGACCGGCTATCCGGTAAAGGTCGTCTGGAGCCGCGAAGAGGATACGCAGAAGGCGTATTACCGCTGCGCAGACCTTTGCCGGATGCGTGCGGGCCTCGATGATGAAGGCAAATTGATCGCTTACGACAGCGTTTTCACCCAGCGCCACGATCCGGCCGAAGCCAGCGTTCCTGCGATGTATGGCATTGAAAACACGTCTATTCGTGTGGCTGAGGCCCCGCTTCACCTGCCGTTTCAGGCATGGCGTTCGGTCGATCATTCGCAGCAGGGCTTCTTCGTCGAGAGCTTTATTGACGAAGCCGCTCACGCTGCCGGGCAGGATCCGCTTGAATACCGCCTTGCCATGTTGGCCGATGCCTCTCGTCACAAGGCGGTGCTCGAAAAGGTCGCACAGATCAGCAATTGGGGCGAAACCTTGCCCGAAGGTAAGGCAAAAGGTGTCGCGATCGTTGAAAGCTTCGGCACCATTGTCGCCGAAGTGATCGAAGTCGACATGACATCGGGCAAGCCGCGCCTCAGCAATATCTGGGCCGTCTGCGATGCGGGCTATGTGATGAATCCCGACGGGTTCAGGAACCAGATCGAAGGCGGGATCGTGTTCGGTCTGACGGCTGCGATGTATGGCGAACTGGAGCTGAAAGACGGTGCTGTCGTCCAAAGCAACTTCCATGATTACAAGATGTTGCGTATGAACGAAGTACCCGGGATCGCCGTCGAATTGATCAATAGCGGTGATGTCCCGATTGGCGGAGCGGGCGAGCCCGGACTGCCTCCTGCGGCACCTGCTCTGGCCAATGCCATCTTCGCTGCAACCGGCAAACGTATCCGCGAATTGCCCATCGCAAGGCAATTCGCGTAAGCGCGGCTGAAAGCGGCCTAAAGGGGACATAAGGATGCACAGAAACGCGTTTCTCGCGGCAAGCCTGCTTACAGTGATGGTGACGGCCTGCGGTTCGGCGGAACAGCCGGAAGTGGTCGAGCAGATCATCGTGCGCGAGCCGGGCGAACCCGAAACTGCGGTCGATCCGGCTGGCGCCGATAGCGCGGTCGATCTGGTCGCATTGGGTGAGGATGCGTTCCAGATGTGCACCGGGTGCCATGTCAATGAAGCGGGGGCTCCATCGACTGCGGGGCCGAACCTGCATGGCGTTATCGGGCGGACCGCCGGCGGATTGGAGGGCTATCCCTATTCCGATGCGCTGATCGCTTCGGATATCGTCTGGGACGAGGCGAGCCTTGACGGCTATCTAGCCGATCCGGCCGGTTATCTTCCGGGCACCGACATGCTCGCAGGCGCGGTACCTGATCCTGATGCCCGCGCCGCGATCATCTCCTATCTTGCGAGCACCGGCGAATAGCCGGACAAGGGCGGCCCAGGGGTGGACACCTCCCGCGTTCTAGATTTCCTGCATGATTGCCACAGCCGGGCCGAACGAGCCGTGCTTGTCACCGTTTGCGCTGTCGAAGGGTCTTCGATGCGCAACCCCGGCACGATTATGGGTGTGGCGCAAGACGGCAGCTTTGCCGGATCGCTTTCGGGCGGGTGTATCGAGAATGCGGTGGTTGCCGAAGCACTGGAAGCCCTGAAGGCCAATGCACCGTGTATTGTGCGGTTTGGCGCAGGCTCGCCCTATCTCGACATCAAGCTGCCGTGTGGCGGGGGGCTGGACGTGCATTTCCAGCCGCTCGGCGATGGCGATCTGGTGGAGCAATGCCGCAAATCGATCCGCGAGCGTGCCCCCTTTTCGATTTCGCTGGGTGACACGCCCCGCCATCTCGACAAATGGCGCGCGCCGACATTCGATGGCGAAAGCGGCACGTTCGGCTATTGGCCCGCTCCGGTTCTCCAGATCATCGGACACGGCGCCAGCGTCGAGGCGCTGGCACGGCTGGGTCGGACGCTCGGCTGCTGGATCAAGGTGTTCACGCCCGATCAGCGGATAATTGACCGCTTAGCGGCAGAGGGAATCTGGGCCTATCGGCTTGCTCGCGCCAATCAGACTGACGTGCTGGGCGGCGATCCGTGGACGGCGACGGTTTTCCTGTTCCACGATCACGACTGGGAAACGCAACTGATGCTGCGCGCGCTGGAATTGCCGCATTTCTACATCGGGGCAATGGGCGGGCGTAAGGCGCATGCGCAAAGGTGCGAGGCCTTGGCAAAGTGCGGCGCCACCGTCGAACAGATCGCCAGCATCCGTGCGCCCATCGGCCTGTTCCATTCCTCCCGCGATCCGCAGACGCTGGCGCTGTCGGCGCTGGCCGAAGTGATCCGCGCCTATGACGAGGCCGATTTCGCGGCAGGTGCAGGATACCCGAATGGTTGAAGTCCGCCTTGGCGTGGCGATCCTCGCTGCCGGGCAGTCTCGCCGCTTTGGCGAGACGGATAAACTCACGGCGAGGCTGCACGGCAGGATGCTGGGCGAACACGTCGCGCAGACTTTGCGTGGGCGCGACTTCAGCATGGCCGCCGTCATCTGTGCGAGCGATGCGCACCCTTGCGCGCCTGTCTGGCGCGAATGCGGGTTTGATATCGTGGTCAATCCCGATGCGCAGCAGGGGATGGGCACTTCCGTGGCGATGGCGGCCCGGCTGGCGATGGAGGCAAAATGCGACAAGCTGCTGGTCGCATTAGCCGATATGCCGATGGTGCCTGAAGCTTTCTATTCGTCGCTAATCCTATGCTGCGATAGCCCCGCAAGCATCGCCATCTCCGCTATCGGGGAAACCCGCATGCCGCCCGCGGTGTTCGGCAGCGATCATTTTCCGGCGTTGGCGCAATTGCATGGCGACAAGGGCGCGCGCGAACTGCTGGCGCTGGGCGAGACATGTCCTTGCCCCCCGGAATGGCTCGTCGATGTCGACACGCCGGAAACGCTCGCCGCGCTTGAATCGGGTGTCAGATCGCCGAGCTAAAGCGCTTCTGGGTCGTCTCGCGGAAGCGATCGAACAGCGATGCGATCACCCGCGCATAGGGCAGGCCCGAAGGCGTAATCGTAAGCGTCATGCCCTCCAGTGTCGCCAGTCCGCGTGCGAGGAAGGGGGCGAGCCGGTCCTGAACTTGCGAAAACAGGCATGGGGAAAGCTTGGCGCTGCCCTTGCACAGCAGCGCCTCGATCAGGCGTCCGCGCATCTGGTCTTCGGCTGAGCGCACGATACCTACCGATGCCGAAAGCCTCCCTTGCGCTGACAGCACACGGTAACGGCCATTCTTCTTTTCATTTTGCGCGATCAGATCAGGAAACCCGCTGATCGACGAAGAGCCGAGACCGATAAGAACTTCGGCGGTATCATCGGTAAATCCCTGAAAATTGCGCCGCAGCGTGCCATCGCGCGTGGCGATCGCCATGGAGTCGCTGGGCAGCGCGAAGTGATCGAAGCCGACTGCCTGGTAGCCATTGCAGGTGAAGAAGCGGAAGCCGTCCTCGGCCATTGCAAACCGTTCTTCGCGGCCGGGCAGATTGGTGGCATCGATCATCTTTTGCCGGGAAACGAGATGCGGAACATGGGCATAGCCGAATACCGCGACGCGATCTGCGCCAAGCAGGCGGGTCTTTTCCATGCTGTCGACGAGATCGCCTCTGGTTTGTCCCGGCAGGCCGTACATCAGATCGAAATTCAGCGACGTAACCCCGGCTGATCGCAGCCAGTCCGTGCTCTGGCAGATCAGGCTGTCGCTCTGCTCGCGTCCGATCGCTTTCTGGCAATGCGGGGCGAATGTCTGCACCCCCATGCTGGCGCGAGTAATGCCAGCCTCGCCAATCGCGCCGGCCCAGCGCGCTGACATGGTGCGCGGATCAAGCTCTATCGACCATTCGGCGTCATGCAGCCGGAAATGGTGGTTGATCGCATCGACGATGGCGATGAATTCATGCGGCTCGATCGCGTTGGGGCTGCCTCCGCCAAAGGCGATGCGCCGCACCCGCGCGCTGACGGGAAGCAGGCTGGCAACGACCTCGATTTCCTCGTGCAGCGCGGTGAGATAGCTTTCCACCCGCTCACGCCTTCCCGATGCACCGGTGTTGCAGCCGCAATAATAGCAGATCTTCTCGCAGAACGGGATGTGGAGGTAGAGCGAGACATCGCCCGTGCTCCGCTCAATCGCCTGCTCTATCGATCCGGCGGGAAGCTGGCCGAAATCGGCAGCGGTGGGATAGCTCGTGTAACGCGGTACGGGCGTTTCGAGCAGGTCAGGATGATATGGCCACATGAGAACGCTTAGAGCGTTCCACCGCATCCGCGTCTTTGAGTGAGATCAATTTGGCAGTTTGTCCGCTCTTTTTGATTTCTCGCGACAAGTCCCTGCGTGGCATGCCTGTTGATGGCAATCGCGCTTGTCCTGTGGCGCTTCATCACCCAGCGAAATGGTGATTTCGCCCCCGCCACACAGCGAAACCGTCAGCCCGTCCGGCTCTTGCGGCAGCGGGCCGGTGATCATGGGGATCAGGGCGATCAGGGCAATGGGGGCAATGTTCATGACGCGTCCTGCTCGTCATCGATCAGGATGCGCGCTGCCGCGCCGTCCATGTCTTCATACTGGCCATCGCGCATCGCCCAGAAGAATGCGGCAAGGCCCGCCGCCCCCATCAGCAGGGCAATCGGGATGAGGAATGCGAGGCCGGTCATGCAATAGGCTCCTTCGCGCTGCCCGCCAGCCGCAGCGAATTGGCCACAACCACCAGCGAACTGACTGACATGGCGATCGCGGCGATCAGCGGCGTGACATAACCGAACAGCGCCAGCGGGACGGCCAGCACATTGTATCCGATCGCAAAGACGAAATTCTGGCGGACGATCTGCATCGTGCGCCGGGCGACGCGGATCGCGAGCGCAACCGGCATCAACCTGTCACCGATGAACACCGCGTCGGCGGCCTGCTGGCTCGCGTCGCTGGCGGTGCCGGGAGCGATGGAGGCGTGGGCAGCGGCGAGGGCGGGGCCATCGTTGAGGCCGTCGCCGACCATCAGCGGACGTTTGCCGGAACTGCGCAATTCCTCAAGCGCGGCAAGCTTTGCCTGCGGGCTGACTTGAGCGCGGGCCTGCATGCCGAGCGTCTGCGCTGCCGCTTCCACCGCTTCGCTGCGGTCGCCGGAAAGGATGCTGGCTTCGATCCCCTGATCGCGCATGGCCGCAATCGTCTCTGCCGCATCGGGGCGCAGCGGATCGCTGAAGGTGATGGTTTCGACAGCATCGCCGATGCGCAGTCTCGTCGCCAGATCGGCGGAATGGCTGTCGGGCCGTTCCAGCGCGACGCGCAGTCCGTTCCATGTGCCGGACAATCCCTGGCCGCTGATTTCCTCGACGCCTTCTATAGTGGCTGCCTCTACCTCTTCGCGGCGCAAGCTTTCCGCCAGACCGCGGCTGAGCGGGTGGCGGCTCGATTGTGCCAGTCCCAGCGCCACGCTGCGGGCTTTGGCATCAAGGCCGGAGATATCCGCGCGCGGTTCGCCAAGGGTAAGCGTGCCGGTCTTGTCGAACAGCGCAATGTCGGTTTCGGCAAGCCGTTCAAGCGCGCTTCCGTCTTTCACCAGCAGCCCGCGCTTGAGCAGCGCGCCAGAGGCGACGACCTGCGCTGTCGGCACGGCAAGTCCCATCGCGCAGGGACAAGTGATGATCAGCACCGCAATCGCGATGACGAGCGACTGGTGCCAGCCCGCTCCGGCGATCATCCAGCCCACGAAAGCGAGCGCTGCGAGGGTGTGTACGGCAGGCGCATAGGCGCGGCTGGCGCGGTCGGCGATACGGACATAATGGCTGCGCGATTGCCCGGCTTCGTCCATCAGCCGTGCGATTTCAGCCAGCGCCGTGTCATCAGCGGTGCGGGTCAGGCGCATGCGGAATGGAGCGCCGAGATTGATCGCTCCTGCATGCACCTTGCTGCGTGGGCCGACAGGTTCGGGCGTGCTTTCCCCTGTCAGCATGGAATTGTCGATCGTGCTGGTGCCGTCTTCGACTTCCCCATCAGCGGCCAGCGCTTCTCCGGCTGCGACCAGAACCAGCATTCCCGGCTCCAGATCGCCAGCCGCCATGCGGGTGGTGGTGCCGTAGGGCCCGATAACGCTGGCGCTCTTGCCCATCCGGCCCAGCAGCGCACCGATCCCGGCGCGGGTGCGAGTGCGCATCTCTGCGTCCAGCGCTCGTCCCGCAAGCAGGAAGAACAGCAGCATCACCGCGCTTTCGAAATAGGCATGACCGCCGCCGGTGATCGTTTCGTACAGGCTGAGAGCGGTTGCCAGGATCACCCCGATCGAAATCGGCACGTCCATGTTGGTGCGGCGGTATTTCAGCGCCATCCACGCAGACGCGAAGAACGGGCGGCCCGAATAGGCAATCACCGGCATCGCGATCAGCGCGGACAGCCAATGGAACAGCTCGCGCGTGGCCCCTTCCGCGCCCGACCAGATGCTGACCGAAAGCAGCATGATGTTCATCATGCCGAAGCCCGCAACCCCCAGCGCGCGCACCAGCGTCTTGCGCTCCTGAGTTTCGACCCCCAGCGGATTGGCCTCGATCGGCTGCGCTTCAAATCCCAGTTTGAGCAGCGCGTCGGTCAGTTCCGCTTCCGTTACGGACGGATCATGTTCGACCGCGAGACGCTTTGCCGAGAAGTTTACCCGCGCAGCCACGACACCATCGAGCTTGGGTAGTTCGCGCTCGATCTTGGCGATGCACCCGGCGCAGCGCATGCCGGGAACGGTGAAGCGCGTGCCTTTCAACGGGCCATCGGTTTCATGGGTAATGGCGGGGGCCGCGATGTTCACTTGAGCTCGCTTTCCTCGGCCCAGTGCTTGTCGCCCGCTTCGATGAACAGCCGCATGGTCCACCGTCCCCCGTCAACCGGTTGGCTCGAACGGTATACGCCATTGCCAAGGTCTTCGAAGGTGAGGCTGGCGAATTCATGATCGCCCAGTGGACGGCGCAGTTCGGCCTTGATGTCCGCTCCCGCGGGCACGTCCGTGGTTGTGATCACGACGAAGCCCGCATCCTCGCGGCTGGCTTGCACTTCCCAGCCAAGTGCGCGCGAGGCCTCCGCATCTTCCATCCAGCCGTTGAATTTCTGGCTTGCGACATAGGAGTTTTCGACCACCACCCCGTGGAAGCCACCCACGGCAAGGCTGGCCATGTAAAAATTCACCGCAACGACTATGCCGAAGCCGACGATCATGATTCCCACCATGTGTCGGCCGGTGAAGGTCCCCTTGCGCGAAGTCTCGGCCATCAATTGCCTCCCGGAGTGCTAAAGGTTGTTTCTTCCCGATCCTGTTCGCGCTGTTCGTCAAGCGAAGTCAGCTGGAAAATGAACTGATCGGCAGTGGTCCCGGCGGGGATGGTGACATAGGCGCGCACCACTCGCGTTTCATCGGCCGGAACGTTGATGGTCTGGATAGGAGCTGCGGCATCGCTGCCGATCCGATCCGTCCACATAACCGCGCCTTCGGGCAGTCCGACCAGCGCCACTTCCATGTCGCGGGGCCGTGCTTCCATATTGCGCAGGCGCAGCGTGTAGGCGTTGCGAACCGCGCCGTCTTTAAGCAGCATGTAGGGCGGGTTGCGATCGGGCGAAACCGTCAGGTCGGTGTGGGTCCGTGTACCCAGCGCAAACAGCATGGCGAGGCCGATGCTGGCCCAGATCCCGGTGTAGATGAAGGTGCGCGGACGCAGCAGCGCCTTCCAAGCCGGCTTTGGCGCGGCACCGGCAGCCTCCGCTTCGCATTGTTCAAGCGTCGCATAATCGATCAGCCCGCGAGGGCGGCCGATGTCCTTCATCACCCGGTCACACGCATCGATGCACAGTGCACAGGTGATGCAGCCGATCTGCTGACCTTCGCGGATGTCGATCCCGGTGGGGCACACCGCCACGCATTCGCGGCAATCGATGCAGTCGCCGTATTTCTCCGGCTCCTTCTGCGCTCTCTTGAGGCTGCCGCGCTGTTCGCCGCGCCAGTCCTTGTAAGTGACGATCAGCGACTTTTCGTCGAGCATCGCCGCCTGGATACGCGGCCACGGGCACATGTAAATGCACACCTGTTCGCGCATGAAGCCTCCCAGCCAGAAAGTCGTGCCGGTCAGGACGGCCACGGTCATGTAAGCGACGGGCGCGGCCTCTCCGGTGAAGAAGTCCCGGAACAGCGTGGGCGCATCGGCAAAATAGAGGATCCATGCGCCGCCGGTCAGCATGCTGATCAGCAGATAGACAGTCCATTTGCTGCCCCGGCGCGCGATCTTGGCAGGCCCCCAGGGTGCCTTGTCCAGCCGCATGCGCGCATTACGATCACCGTCGAAGAACCGGTCAACATGCTGGAACACATCGGTCCAGACCGTTTGCGGGCAGGCATAGCCGCACCATGCGCGGCCCACGGCGCTGGTCACCAGAAACAGGCCGATCCCGGCCATGATGAGCATGCCGGCGACGAAATAGAATTCGTGCGGCCAGATCTCGATATCGAACATGTAGAAACGGCGGTTGGCGAGATCCACCAGCACCGCCTGATCAGGGGCGTAGGGGCCGCGATCCCAGCGGATCCACGGGGTCACGTAATAGATCGCCAGCGTGACGACCATGACCAGCCATTTGAAGCGGCGGAACGGGCCGTCGATCCGCTTGTTATGGACGGCCTTGCGCTTTTCATAGAGCAGCGTCGATCCACCCGGGCCGCCCGACAGGACGGGCTTGGGCTTTGGCTGACGGTCGGACGGCGAGAGGATGCCGTCCGACGCTTCAGCTTCAGTCACTCCGGTTCGGTTGAGAGCTCCCTGCCAGTCGCGGGATTTCTCGATTTCGTCAGAGTCGGCCATTGCCCTTGTCTTCCTGCGCCTGAGCGACATCATCCGACGGAGTTTCAGGCTCCGCCACCGGCGTTTCCGCCTCGAAATCCTCGCCACCGCCACGCGAGTGGACATAGGCGGCGAGCATCTTGATCGTCACCGGATCAAGCTTGTCGCTCCAGCCCGGCATGACGCCATGGCGGGGGCTCAGGATTTGCCGACGGATATTGGCTTCGGAATTGCCGTAGAGCCAGATCGCGTCGTTGAGTGCGGGTGCACCCTGCGTACGGTCACCGGCGCCTTGCGGGCCGTGGCATGCGGCACAATTGTCAGCGAACAATTGGGCGCCTGCCGCGCTGCCAGCCCCTTCGCCGCTGAGCGAACGGACATGCGAGACCAGCGAGTTGACCTGGCCTGCGTCGAAGATACCGGCGAATGCAGGCATGAAGGTGATGCGGGTCTGGTCCGAGCCGTCCCAACGGATGCCGTGAGTCAGGGTGTATTCGATCTCGTTCAGATCGCCGCCCCAGATCCAGTCGTCATCGTTGAGGTTGGGGTAGCCGTATTGTTCATACCCTGCGGCGCCTTGTCCGTGGCACTGGACGCAGTGCTGCTTGAAGGCCGCAGCGCCGCCTGAAATGGCCTGGCTCATCAGCTCTGGATCAGCAGCAAGCTGTTCCATGTCGGTTGCGGCAATGCGTTCGAAGATTTCGGTGCGCGATGCCTCTGCCGTGCGCATTTCTTCGGCCAGCACTCCGCGCGAAGACCAGCCAAGCGTGCCAGCCGTAGCCTTTTCGACCATCGGCCATGCGGGATACAGCACCACATAGACAATGCTGAACAGGATCGTCGCGTAGAAGGTCCACAGCCACCAGCGCGGCAGCGGGGTGTTCAGTTCCTCGATCCCGTCCCATTCATGGCCGACAAATTCGGTGCCGGTCGGTTCGTCGATACGCTTTTGGTCAGACATGATCGTCTTCCTTGAAAATCGAGTTCTTGGCTTGCTCAACGCCTTCGCGTGAGCGCGGCAGGAAATGCCATCCGCACAGCAGCAGATAGAGCGCGAACATCATCGCCAGGCCGTAGCTGTCGGCGAAATGACGCAGAGTTTCGTAGAAGCTCATCGGCCCTTCTCCTCTGCCAGCTCGGCCTGCGCGGCGGCGCTGTCGACATCGACCAGAGTGCCGAGCATCTGGAGATAGGCGATCAGCGCGTCCATTTCGGTGACCTGATCGGGATTGCCGTCGTAATCGCGCACCTGCGCCTTGGGATAGCGTTCCTCCAGGTCGCCCGGATCGAGATTGGGATCGGCCTGAGCGAACATGTCGTTTTCGGCCATGTCGATGTCGATCTGGCTGTAAGGCACGCCGACCCGGCTCAGCGCCGTCAGGTTGGCCGAAATGTCCGCGACCTTCAGCGGGGTTTCCGCAAGGAAGCTGTATCCCGGCATGATGCTTTCGGGCACCACGCTTTGCGGGTCCTTGAGGTGCTGGACATGCCATTCATCCGAATAGCGCCCGCCAACGCGCGCCAGATCCGGCCCGGTGCGTTTCGAGCCCCATTGGAACGGGTGATCGTACATCGATTCCGCTGCGAGGCTGTAATGGCCGTAGCGTTCAACCTCGTCGCGGAACGGGCGGATCATCTGGCTGTGACAGACATAGCATCCTTCGCGGATGTAGATGTCGCGGCCGGCCTGTTCGAGCGGGGTATAGGGTCGCATGCCCTCTACCTTTTCGATCGTGTTGTCGATCCAGAACAAGGGAGCGATTTCCACGATCCCGCCGATAGCGACAGTCACGAATGTTGCCGCAGCGAGCAGGGTGATGTTCTTCTCAAGCTTCTTGTGGCCCTCAAAGGCGCCCTGATTGGGTGAGTTGGTGCTCATCTTCGTGGCTCCTTATTCTGCCGGTTGGGCTTGAGGTTGCTGGACGATCGGACGATCGGCGGCTTCGTTGTGCGGCGTGTCATCCATCGGGGCTTCTTCACGCTGGTAGCCAGCGATCGTCATCCAGATGTTGTAGACCATCAGGATAGCGCCCGAGAGGTAGAGCAGGCCACCAAAGGCACGCATCAGGTACATCGGGTGCAGCGCGGAGACGGTGTCGATGAAGCTGTTCACCAGATACCCGTCCGAGCCGTATTCACGCCACATCAGGCCCTGCGTGATCCCGGCGACCCACATGCTCGCGGCGTAGAAAACGATGCCGAGAGTGGCGAGCCAGAAGTGCCAGTTGATCATGCGCAGCGAATACAGACGCTCCTTGTTCCACAAACGCGGCACCAGGAAGTAGACGCAGGCGAAGGTGATCATGCCGTTCCATCCCAGCGCGCCGGAGTGGACGTGGCCGATGGTCCAGTCGGTGTAGTGCGACAGGCTGTTCACGGCCTTGATCGACAGCATCGGACCTTCGAAGGTGCTCATGCCGTAGAAAGCCAGCGCCATCACCATCATGCGGATGATCGGATCGGTGCGGATCTTGTCCCATGCGCCGTTGAGCGTCATCAGACCGTTGATCATGCCACCCCAGCTGGGCATCCACAGCATGATCGAGAAAACCATGCCCAGCGTCTGCGCCCAGTCGGGCAGCGCGGTGTAGTGGAGGTGGTGCGGACCTGCCCAGATGTAGAGGAAGATCAGCGACCAGAAGTGGATGATCGACAGGCGATACGAATAGACCGGGCGATTGGCCTGCTTCGGCACGAAGTAATACATCATCGCGAGGAAGCCGGCGGTAAGGAAGAAGCCCACCGCATTGTGGCCGTACCACCACTGGGTCAGCGCGTCCTGGACACCCGCAAAGGCACTGTAGCTGCGCGATCCGAGCAGGCTGACAGGCATCGCCAGATTGTTGACAACATGCAGCATCGCGACAGTGACGATGAAGGCGAGGAAGAACCAGTTGGCAACGTAGATATGCGGTTCATGCCGCTTGAGCAGCGTGCCCACGAACACGACGAGGTAGGCGACCCAGACGATGGTCAGCCACAGGTCGACGTACCATTCAGGCTCGGCATATTCCTTCGATTGGGTGACGCCCAGAAGGTAGCCGGTCGCCGCCAGCACGATGAACAGCTGGTAGCCCCAGAACACGAAGCGGGCGAGGCCGGGCAGGGCGAGCTGCGTGCGGCAAGTGCGCTGCACTACGTAAAAGCTCGTCGCGATCAGGGCGTTGCCGCCGAATGCGAAGATCACCGCCGAAGTGTGCAGCGGGCGCAGCCGGCCGAAGTTCAGCCAGGGTTCGAGGTTCAAGACCGGGAAGGCCAGCTGTGCGGCGATGAACACGCCTGCGAGCAACCCTGCCAGACCCCAGAACATCGTCGCGATCACACCCCAGCGCACCACATCATCGTCATAGTGGGACGGGTCTGTCGGCATCTTGAAGATGCTTTGCGCCTTGGCCATCGGGTCAAAGCTGGTGAGAGTGGCAACCATCAGGATCGCGGCAACCAGCGCCACAATCCCCATGTGAATGGCAAAGCCGCTATCCTGCGCGCCAGCGATAGCGGCTATCGCTGCACACAGGACAAGGGCCCAGGCCCCGAACCTTCC
This sequence comes from Erythrobacter sp. Dej080120_24, assembly GCF_036322605.1. GTDB lineage: Bacteria > Pseudomonadota > Alphaproteobacteria > Sphingomonadales > Sphingomonadaceae > Erythrobacter > Erythrobacter aurantius. The sequence continues at coordinate 2,952,728 of NZ_AP027262.1, read as the reverse complement.
GAGTACTGATTCCATGATTTCGATCCCTTTGTTCTGATCGCGTGTCCCATCCCTTTGCGATCAGGCAGTTCCTTGTAATTGATTTAGGTCAAATTTGGAAATGAGTGTCCAAATCTATTGACACCCTCCGCGCGAGGCGAGGGCGTCAAGGTTGCACAGGCGGATGCCTGATCGTCCGTTCGTCTCAATCAGCCCTTCGGCCTTGAGATCGGCGAATTGCCTGCTGACAGTCTCGATCGTCAGGCCCAGACTGTCGCCGATATCGCGGCGGCTCATAGGCAGGTTGAATTCGCATTCGCCACTGGTGCGCCCGCAAATCCGTTCAGCAATCGACACTAGGAAGTCCGCAATCCGCTGGCGCGCGGATTTGTGACCCATCTGCATCATGCGCGTGCGGCTGCGATGCAGCGCCTGCAGCGATCGGGCGAGTACAGTGCGGATAACCGCAGGATCGTTTTGCGCGACATCCAGAAACTGGTCCGCTCTGAAGATCACGACTTCCAGATCGCTGAGCGCAGCAAGCCGGAAATCCCCGTCCGCCTGACGCAGGACCGAAACGATGTCGCCCGGAAAATGGAATGCCAGCACCTGCGTGCTCAGCGTAGGATTCTCGGCTTCATCGCCGCTGGCACCCCTCGCGGGAGACGATGCGAATAGCTTTGCCGATCCCGAAGCGATGAATACCAACCGGTCTTCGTCCGGGTCTACCGGCAGTTCCCCGCCCCGTGCAATCTGCTGATATTCGCCGACCGCGCACAGCTTGTCCGCAATCGTATCCGAACCGGCATCCCGCACAAGCGTATCGCGGAACGCATCCATGCTGGCCTGTTCAGGAGTGATCGTGACGGTCGCCATAATGGTGACCGAATGCATCGTCTGACCGGCATCGTCTTTGATCAGAATCAAGATGCGGCATTTTGATGTCGATCAATGAAGAGCGGCGAATCTTCAGCCAATTGCGCCACCACAGGCAGCAAAAACCCTGGGTCGCGGAGGGCGGCCACTGCTGCTGTTAGAGGAAGGAACTATGAAGTATATTATCGCCTCAGCCTGCGCAGGGATCGCGCTGGCAGCTTCGCCCGCAGCGGCTCAGGATCGTGCCGGAGACGTGCAGGTCAAAGTCGTAATGACCGGCGTTCTGCCCGATGGTGAGATTGATAGCGTGAATGTCGATCTGGTCGGCCTGCCGGCTGGCACTGATACGGCAGCCAGCGACAATTATGTCCCGACCATTGCGGTTGAATACTTCTTCACCAACAATTTTTCGATCGAAACCATTGCCGGGACCACCCAGCATGATGTCGATGCCGTATCGGGCCTGCCCGTCGGCGCCGAACTGGTTTCGGATGCCTTGTTGCTGCCCGCGACGGTAACCGCGAAGCTCCACTTCGATGCTGGCGGTGTGAAACCCTACGTCGGTGCAGGCGGTGCCTATTTCATCTGGCTTAGCGACAAGCCGGGCGCTGCAACCCTGCCTTTGGGTGTAACCGATACCGATCTTTCGGATGAATTCGGATTTGTCCTTCAGGCTGGTGTTGATGTGCCGGTCGGCGATGACGGGTTTGGCATCACCCTTGATGCCAAGCGCTATTTCATCGGCACCACTGCACGCTGGTTTGCCGGCAACACTCTGGCCATCGAGACCGAGCACAACCTTGACCCCTGGGTCGTCAGTGCAGGCGTAAGCTACCGCTTCTGATCCTGCTTCAAGGCAGAAACAAAACGGCCCCGCAAGCACATCGCTTGCGGGGCCGCGTTGTTTGCGGAGCGGGTGAGAGAGGTGGTTCCGCTCCGGGGGGATGCTGATCAGAAGTTGTAGCGGGTCGAAAACTGGATGCGCTGCAGATTGCCGCTGCGGCCGTCTTCGAGAATGCGCTCCGCGTACATCAGCTCGATACCGATATCGAGCGGGCTGACAGGGTTCCAGATGATGTTGGCAAGCGCGTTCCAGCTCTCGTCGGTCACCTGATCGCTGGTCAACAGAACAGGATTGTCCGCCTTGAAGTAGGAACCGGCGATCGTCGACCTGACCTTGTCCGACCAGTAATGGCGATAGGCGGCGAAACCTGAATAGGTGAAGATCGGATCGAGCATGCCGTTGGCATCGATTGCAGCGTCGTTGACGATGTTGAGGCCAATGTATCGCCCCAATCCGTCGCCTGCGGTAGCCATGAAGCGGAAATCGTCCCGCTCCCCGACGTTGATCTTGCCCGAAACGCTGAGGCCATAGGCCATTGCGGAATCGTCGACCCCGTTCAGGTCATCCTTTGAGACGTGCAACTGGCGCAGGATACCAGCGGTCGAGATCGAACCCCAGTCGCCGCTCCAGTTATAGCGCGCCACGAAATCGGGCAGTTGATCGTCCCCGGCTAGGACACGGGCCCCGGTGCTCGTGGTAACGGCGGTTTCTGGCTGCTCCGCCGCCAATTGTAGCCCGCCCTTGGTCCAGCGGATCTGCGGCTGACGATCGAAAACAGTGCCGGGAGTGACCCCGATGAAATCAAGGCTGTCGGGCAGCGCACCGACATTCTGGAAAGTCGACCACGATTGCCCGAACAGCCAGTTGTCATATGTGATGAATGCTTGGCGAAGACGCGGGGTGAAACTGTTGGAAATTCGCTCGTCACCACCGTCTGTCACGTTGAAGTCCAGCTCGATATGCGAATTGAGCTTGTGCTCTGAACCGACATCGGTTGCCGTCTTCAGGATGAATCGCGTCTGGCGCGCGCTGAACTCGGTATCAAAGCCCGATGATGCTCCGCCAACAGGGATCGCCGCAGGGATGAGGAAATCGCGCAGGATGGAATTGCCTGGCAATTGCCCACCGCTTGTGCGCTGGCTGATCGCATCCAGTTTCACATATCCGGCGTAGGCGACGGTGGTGTTTCCGACCCGGAAGCCCTTGTCTTCCTGACCGCGTGGTTCGGCAATCTGTTCTGCAAGTTCTGCCTGGCGGGTCTGCAGCGCCTGCGTGGCTTCGAGCAATGCGGCACCTTGTTCACGCAAGTCAGCCTGTTGCTGTTCGCTTGCACCCTGCTGCGCGTCGAGCCGTTCGATCAGGCCGGCAACCATGGCTTCGAGCCGGTCGAGTCGGTCCTCCACCGATTGCTCTTGCGCCAGAACCGGCGAAGCCGTGAGGCACGTTGCGCCAAGTAAAGCCATGCGCAGCGACCCGCGCAGTCCTTTCAGTCCCATGGAATTCCCTCCCGTCCGTTATTTATGGCCAGCAGGTCTGCCGCGTGCTTGCATCGCCGCACAGCTAGCGGATAGTCGTAAGACCATTGTCTGAGACGAAAGAGATGGGAGCAGGGAGTATGGTGGATTCACAAAAGAGGAGACTCGCTGTGATCGAAGCCGTTCAACGTCCGCAAGCCGACTACGCCACGCATTGCGTCGTCGAGCAGTATCAGGAGATGTACAAGGCGTCCGTCGAAGACCCGGATGCTTTCTGGCTTGGCCAGGCACAGCGACTCGACTGGATCAAGTCGCCGACCAAGGGCGGAGAATGGTCTTTCGATCCGGCGCAGATCAGCTGGTTTGCCGACGGGACGTTGAACCTCTGCTACAACGCGGTGGATCGCCAGCTCGAAACTCGCGGTGATCAGACCGCGATCATTTTCGAACCCGATGATCCTGCGACCCCGGGCCGAACGCTGACCTATCGCGAATTGCACGGCGAAGTCATCCGCATGGCCAATGCGCTCAAAGCGATGGGTGTAACGAAGGGTGACCGCGTCACGATCTACATGCCGATGATCGTCGAGGGTCTGCTGGCGATGCTCGCTTGCGCCCGGATCGGGGCGATCCATTCGGTTGTCTTCGGCGGCTTCTCTCCGGAAGCCTTGGCCGGACGGATCGAGGATTGCGGAAGCCGGTTTGTCGTCACCGCCGACGAAGGTCTGCGTGGATCCAAGCGGGTCCCGCTCAAGGCCAATGTCGACGCCGCACTGGCGGAGCCCGATCATGAAACGCCGCTCGACGGGGTGCTCGTGGTGCGCCACACCGGTGCCGAGATCGCGATGGAGGAAGGTCGCGACCACTGGTACCACGATGTGGCTTCAGACGCGGATGTTCCGTGCGAGGAAATGAATGCGGAAGACCCGCTGTTCATCCTCTACACCTCCGGTTCCACCGGCAAGCCCAAGGGTGTGCTGCACACCACCGGTGGCTATGGCGTGTGGACCGCGACGACTTTCAACTACATTTTCGACTATCAGCCGGGTGAGGTGTTCTGGTGCACCGCCGACATCGGCTGGGTCACTGGCCACAGCTACATCGTCTACGGCCCGCTGATGAACGGGGCGACGCAGGTGGTGTTCGAAGGCGTGCCCAACTACCCCGATCACGGGCGGTTCTGGGACGTGGTGGACAAGCACCAGGTCAATATCCTTTACACCGCGCCCACCGCGATCCGGGCGTTGATGCGCGAAGGCAATGATTTCGTCACCAGCCGCAGCCGCAGCAGCCTGAGACTGCTCGGGTCCGTTGGTGAACCAATCAATCCCGAGGCATGGCGCTGGTACTTCGATGTCGTGGGCGAGGGTCGCTGCCCGATCATCGACACCTGGTGGCAGACTGAAACCGGCGGTTGCATGATCACGACCCTGCCCGCCGCGCACGACATGAAGCCCGGCAGCGCGGGCCTTCCTTTCTTCGGGGTCAAGCCGCAGCTGGTCGACAATGAGGGGGGCGTGCTTGAGGGCGCAGCCGAGGGCAACCTCTGCCTCGTCGGTAGCTGGCCCGGCCAGGCGCGCAGCGTCTATGGCGACCATGAACGGTTCCAGCAGACCTATTTCTCTACCTACAAGGGCAAATACTTCACCGGTGACGGGTGCAAGCGTGACGAGGACGGGTACTACTGGATCACCGGCCGCGTGGACGACGTGATCAACGTCTCCGGCCACCGAATGGGTACCGCCGAGGTGGAAAGCGCTCTGGTGCTGCATGCCAAGGTCGCCGAAGCCGCAGTGGTCGGCTATCCGCACGATATCAAGGGGCAGGGGATCTACTGCTACGTCACTCTCAACGCAGGCGAGGAAGGCTCTGACGAGCTGTTCAAGGAATTGCGCGCATGGGTGCGGCAGGAAATCGGCCCGATCGCAACGCCGGATCACATCCAGTTTACCGACGGCCTGCCCAAGACCCGATCGGGCAAGATCATGCGCCGCATCCTGCGCAAGGTTGCCGAAAACGATTACGGCTCACTTGGTGACACTTCGACGCTGGCCGATCCGTCGCTGGTCGATCGGCTGATCGAGGGCAGGCAGAACCGCTGAGGGAGCGCGCGCATGCGTGTCATCATCGCCGATGATCACCCGTTGTTCAGGACGGCATTGGGTCATGCGGTTTCGAAAGTCTGGCCCGAAGCCGAGGTGATCGAAGCGAGCAGCGCAGGCGCAGCGCGTGAGGCATTGTCGCAAGGCGAGGCTGAAGCGCTCCTGCTCGATCTGCACATGGAGGATTCGAACGGGCTGTCCGTGCTGATGGACCTGCGTCAGGATTTTCCCGCGCTCCCGATCGCCATCGTCTCGGCGAGCGAGGAACAGCGGGTCTTTGCGGCGGCGAGCCAGCTGGGCGCGGCGGCTTTCATCCCGAAATCCTCCAGCCTGGAGGAAATGCGGGACGCGTTGGCAGCGGTGCGCGACGGGGACGGCTGGTTTCCTGCCAATGATGCCAGCGATGATGATGATCTGGCCCGGATCGCCAGCCTTACTCCAGCACAGCGGCGCATACTCGGGGCGATCCGGCAAGGCCTGCTGAACAAGCAGATTGCTTATGATCTCGACATTAGCGAAGCCACGGTAAAGGCCCACATCACTGCCATCTTTCGCAAGCTTGGCGTGGGCAATCGCACTCAGGCCGTCCTGCTGGCGGCCAAGCTGGACGTCGATCAACCCGTGGCGGATTCGGCTGCGGGCTGTTCACCCAGTTGATCCTGAGCGAGGCACGTCGAGATCAGCGCTCGCAGGGCCGCGGGGGATGACGGCTTGAGCAGGCGATTGGCTCGCATGCGCTGAGCGGCCTTTTCGGTTTCTTCCGATTCCTCGGCTGTGAGCAGGATGACGGCGGGCGCCGTTTCCCAATGCTCGCAAAGAGCCGCGTAGACAGCATCACCGCGCTCTTCCCCATCCAGTCGATAGTCCATGATCACCATGCGTGGTGGCTTGGGGCGTTCGCGCAGCGCTTCCGCCAGCGATCCTGCACAAGTCACCGACAGGCCCCATTTTTCCAGCAGCGCAGAAGTCGCGCTCAGCGCTGAGGGATCATTGTCCACCACAAGCACATCGGCTGCACCAAAGCTTTGCGTGGGGCGTCCTGCCGACTTGCGCGGCTGCGATGCCTGCCAGTGCAAGACGGGCATATGCAGTGCGAACCGGCTGCCCTTGCCGATGCTCGAAGTCGTTTCGACATGGATGTTGAGCAGCCGGGTGGTGCGCCTGACGATGGCGAGGCCGAGGCCGAGCCCCTCGCGATCGGTCGATGTGCCCCGGTTGAATTCGTCGAAGATCGTTTCACGGTCCTTGGCCGCGATGCCGCGGCCCGTGTCGTGAACGCAGATGCGGATCTCCCGTCCGGCGCGCCTTACTCCCAGCAAAACCCCGCCTTTCTCGGTGTATCGCACCGCGTTGCTTACCAGATTGCGCACCACGCTGGTGAGCAGGGCACGGTCGCTTTCCACCCATGCGCTGGTCCGTACCCGGCGGAAGGTGAGACCCTTGGCCGCAGCCTGCACTGCAAATTCCCGCATCACTTCGTCAAAAATCTGGTCGACCGCCAGAGCTTCGATCTTCGGTTCGATCCCGCCGCTGTCCAGCTTCGAAATGTCGAGCAATGCCCGGATCAGGCGATCCGCCGAAATGATCGATCCGTCGAGGTCTTTCACCAGACGTTCCAGGCCCGCTTGCCCTGCCACTTCCTCACCCAAAGCCGATGCGAAGAGCCGAGCGGCATTCAGCGGCTGGATCAGGTCATGGCTGGCTGCGGCCAAAAACCGGGTTTTTGATCGCGTCGCCTGTTCCAATGCAGCGTTGGCTTCGCTCAACTGGGCGGTTCGTTCCGCAACCTTGCGTTCAAGCTCCTGTTCGGCCCGGCGGTCGGCAGTGATGTCGGTGTATGAGGTAGTGTAGCCACCGCCGGGCGTCGGCGAACCAACGATCCGCATGATCCTGCCATCATATTGTTCGCTTTCGATCCGATGTTCTCGTCCGGCTCGCATGTGATCGATCCGCCTATCGACCTGTTGCTGTATCTCGCCTTCGCTCAGACTGGTGCGGGCAAGATTGTAGCGGATCAGCTCGGCAATAGGTGTCCCTACCGCCACCAGTTCGTCCGGCAGGTCGAACATTTCCTGATAGCGGCTGTTCCACGCGACAAGGTTCATTTCCGCATCCACCAGAGCGACACCCTGATCGATGCTTTCGATGGCGATCTGAAGCAGTTCGCCGCTGAACGATAGCCGGCGATTGGTTTCGTCGAACATGGCGACGACTTCGGGCAGAGGAATTGGATCTCCGCCTGCCCACGATGAAACGAGCATCCGGGCAGAGGACGCGCCGATCACCCCTGAAATCGTCCGCTCGGCCATGTCGGTCACCGTGGCATCAGCCAGATCCCTGTCGCGGTACGCACCGGGCAGGGCTGCAATGGCTGCATCAGCGCGATCGCGGCCGACAAACTGAGTGAGGAGCAGCCGCACATCGGCGACGCGTTTTGTGGTGTTGAACCGCGGTTTGGCGCCGGGGCTGGGCGTGCCGACGAACGCCGCCGCCTGAGCCGCATCGATGATCGAAGGCTGATTGATGGCAGACCCGATCCAATAGGCGACAATGTTGGCGCCCAAGCTCAAGGCGACCCCCGAAACCAGTGGATCGGTGTGGATTGAAAGGACGGGTGCGGTTCCTGTGGCCGCGGGAATGATCAGCAGGACAAGCCACATGGCAAAACCAGCCAGCAGCCCCGAGATCATCCCGCCCTTGTTACCGGATTGACTGAGCATCCCGAGCACCAGTCCGGGCGCAAACTGCGCGGCTGCGGCAAAGGCCAGCGTGCCAAGCCCGGCGAGGCTCCCAAGCTTTCCAAAGCCGAGGTAGAAAAGACAAGCGAAAAACAGCAGCGCCCCGATCACCAGTCGTCGGATCGTAAGCAGGCTTTGCGCGATGGCGCTGCGATCACCTTTCCCGCTCAGCGCCTTGCGCAGCATCAGGGGGGCGATCAGATCGTTGGTGATCATGGTCGACAGGGCCACGCTCGCCACAACGATCATCCCGGCCGAAGCCGAGAAGCCGCCGATGAATACGAGCAGCGCCAATGCATTGTTGCCTGTCGCCAACGGCAAGGCCAGCACTATCGTATCGGCGTCTGTTCCTACAGGCAGGCTGTTCAATCCTGCCAGCACGATGGGGACGATAACGATCGATGTGACGATCAGATAGGCGGGGAACACCCATTGCATCGCCGGTGTGGGTCGGTCGCCGTCAGCCTCGATAAAACTCATGTGAAATTGCCGCGGGAGGCAAAGCGCCGCGCAGGCAGCGATCACCGTGAGAGTCACGAACCGTGCGTCAATCTGGGATGGGGAGAAGACGTCGCTGGTGGTGATCGCTCCGGTCTGGCCACCCGACAGAAGTATGAGAGCAAGGCCCGCCACCGCGATAAGCGCGACGAGTTTCACGATCGCCTCGACGGCTATTGTCAGGACCAACCCGGCATTGTCGCCTGCGCGATCGGCACGGCGCGAACCGAACAGGATGGCAAACAGCGCCATCAGTCCCGCAACCAGCAAGACCAGTTCATCCGTCGCGACCTGCGTTTCGATTTCGGGGCTCAAAGTGATCAGCGAAGTGCTGACCGATTGCAGTTGCAGCGCCATGTAGGGCAGCGAGCCAATCGTCGCGATGATTGTCACCAGCGCGGCGACGCTGGCGCTTTTGCCATATCGGGCAGAAAGGAAATCCGCGATCGAGGTCGAGTGCTGGGCTTTCGACTGGGCAAGGATCTTGCGCACCAGTCCGAAGCCCAGGGTAAAGACAAGAATGGGCCCGAGATAGATCGGAAGGAAATCCAATCCGGCGGTTGCCGCAGTGCCAACGCCGCCGAAGAATGTCCAACTGGTGCAATAGACGGCGAGACTTAGCCCATAGACCGATCCCGCATTGCTCGTGAGCCATCGGGCAAGGCTGCTCATCTGCGCGGGCGATTGCCCCGCCTTGTCCCGCCAGGCCGCGAGCCAGAACAATGCGCCAAGGTATATGCAAGCAGCAGCAATGGCTGCCCCGAACATCATGATCCCAGTCCTCTCCCGAAAGAAAGGCTACGCCAATTTCCCAAATGTGCAAGTTCGGCTGGGATCAAGTCCCTGCGAGGCAATGAAAAAGGGCGGCGTCCCCGTCGAACGCCGCCCTTCGCTTTTTCAGACCTTTGGTCCGGTCTGAAAGCCGGGATCCCTACCGGCGCTCAGTGAGCATGGGCGTCCCCCGCACCGCGCGGCACGCGGATCGAGTCCACCAGCTTGCGGATTTCGACCGGGGTCTTCGCCGTGAAGCTTGCGACCGCGATGGCGACTGCGAAGTTGAGCAGCATGCCGATCACCCCGATGCCTTCGGGCGAAATGCCCAGCAGCCAGTTGTCAGCCACATTCGCCGCCGGATTGATCAGCTTGAAGTAGAAGATGTACCCGAAGGTGAACACCAATCCGGTGACCATCCCTGCAATTGCGCCTTCCTTGTTCATCGACTTGAAGAAGATGCCCATGAAGATTGCGGGGAACAGGCTGGATGCTGCAAGGCCAAAGGCGAAGGCCACAACCTGCGCCACCCATCCCGGAGGATAGATGCCGAGGTAACCTGCCACGAGGATTGCGGCGGTAGCGGCAAGCCGGGCTGCCAAGAGTTCACCCTTGGCCGAAATGTCCGGCTTGAAAGTGCTCTTGAGCAGATCATGGCTGACCGAGCTTGAGATCACCAGCAACAGGCCCGCCGCAGTCGAAAGCGCAGCTGCCAAGCCGCCCGCTGCCATCAGTGCGATGACCCAGGCAGGCAGACCTGCGATTTCAGGATTGGCCAGAACCAGAGTGTCGCGGTCGACATAGACCTCGTTTTCACTGTCGGCATTGGGCGCGTTTGCCACCACCCGCTCACCCGAAGGACCGGTTTCGCCGGTGAATTCGGGCTGGCCTTCAAAGGCGGTGCCGGGGCGATATTGCATCACGCCGTCGCCGTTCTTGTCCTGCCAAGCGTAAAGGCCTGCATCTTCCCAGCTGGTGAAGAAGGGTTCGACATCGGTGTAAGCCACGTCGTCAACCTTGTTCAAAAGGTTGTACATGCCGAATGCACCCACTGCCGGAGCGGTGGTGTAGAGCAGGGCGATGAAGATCAGTGCCCAGCCAGCCGACTTGCGCGCATCCGATGCCTTGGGCACCGTGAAGAAGCGCACGATGACGTGCGGCAGACCAGCGGTCCCCACCATCAAAGCCATGGTGATGCAGAACATGTCGATCGTGCTCTTCGATCCCGCCGTGTACTGGTTGAAGCCCAGTTCAACGAGCGTGTTGTCGAGCTTTTGCAGCACCGACATGCCCGACCCGTCATTGATTGCCGATCCCAGTCCCAATTGCGGGATCGGGTTGTCGGTCAGCATGAAGCTGATGAAGAAGGCCGGCACCAGATAGGCGAAGATCAGCACGCAATATTGCGCGACCTGCGTGTAGGTGATGCCCTTCATCCCGCCCATCACGGCGTAGATGAAGACGATCCCCATCCCGATGATCACGCCCATCGTGATCTCCACCTGAAGGAATTGCGAGAACACAATCCCCACGCCGCGCATCTGCCCGGCGATATAGGTAAAGCTGATGAAGATCAGGCAGATCACGGCCACCACGCGGGCGGCATTCGAGTAATATCGTGTGCCGATGAAATCGGGCACTGTGAACTGCCCGAACTTGCGCAGATAGGGCGCAAGCAACAGCGCGAGCATAACATAGCCGCCGGTCCAGCCCATCAGGTAGACGGAGGCATCGTAACCCATGAAGGCGATGAGGCCCGCCATGGATAGAAAGCTTGCCGCGCTCATCCAGTCGGCTGCGGTTGCCATACCATTGACGACCGGGTTCACCCCGCCGCCTGCGACATAGAACTCCTTGGTCGAGCCAGCTCTGCTCCAGATCGCAATGCCGATGTAGAGGGCAAAACTGGCGCCGACGAAGAGATAGATCAGAGTTTGCGTTTCCATTGCTCCGCCCCCTTAGTCGTCGAGATCGTACTTGCGCTCGATCTGCTTCATACGAACCACGTAGAAGAAGATCAGCGCGATGAAGATGTAGATCGAGCCCTGCTGCGCGAACCAGAACCCGAGCGGGTATCCGCCCAGCATGAACTGGTCGAGGAAGCCTCTGAACAGGATGCCTGCGCCAAAGGAGCAGGCAAACCAGATCGCCATCAAGGCAAAGAGCAAGCGGAGGTTTTCGCGCCAATAAGCGCCTTCCGCTTCGCTGGTTTCGCTGCTTTCCGCAGTGGATTGCTGTGAAACATCGGAGGAGGGCGCTTCATAGCCGTCTCCTCCGCCGTGATCGAATTCGCCGGGATCGGCGGTGGTACCGGTATCGTCCATTTCTCTCCCCTATCGTTGCCGTCGCCCGCATCGAGAATCCGCGAGCTTGAAACAGCAGGCTAGGTTGAGAGGGGCAGCGAAGGGAGAGAGACTTTAGTCTTACCCGCCTTGAACAGGGTTCAACCGTGTTCGAGATCGCCGAGAGTGGTCGCTGAAGAAAGCCGGGTCAGTTGCGCCTGAAACAGTTCTGCCGCAGCAATGGCATCGGTCAGCGCGTCATGCGCCTGATATTCGGGGAGCCCATACCGCTTCCGGCATGAGGCGAGACGATAGGCCTCGGGGCCGATGCAATTCGGGTTGATGCGGCGCTCAAGCGACAGCGTGCAGACCTGTCTGATCGGTATTGGTTCGCCAAACAGCTTTTGCGTCATTCGTTGCAACGATGATTTCTCGATCCCGGCGGCATGCGCCACCATCACCCGGCCTGCCATCGCCTCGATCAGGGCTGTGATCACATTGGCGACAGGCTCCCCCTGTGCGGCGCGTTGTTCCCCGATGCCATGGATGGTGACAGCTTCATCGTCGAGCTGGGCATAGCTGCGGATGTCGATTGACTGTGCGCCAGCCATTGCGATGCCGCGGCCAGTAAAGGGCACCCACCCCGCCTGAAGCAGGTGCGCATCCTTGCGCAGCCCGTCGAGTTCGAAATCCAGCGCCAGAAATGGTGCTTCGCGAGCAGGTGTCGCGGGATCGGGCCAATCGGCTGCGGCATAGGCGTACAGCAGCGGATGATCGCTTGACGCAAGCGATTTGAAAGCACGTTCCTGGCGCCAGCGAGCAATTCTGGCTGAAACCATGTCAGGCAATCCCGCCGGCGAAATTCCGGCGCAGCGTGTCGAGCGCGTCGCGGATCACCGCAAAGGCATCCTTGAGATAGTCGCGTTCAAGCGGAGACAGGTCCGATGGCGCGATCATGTTGTCCGGGGTTTGCCCCGCCTCGATCTGCCGGGCCTGATGGGCGATCCGCAATTCGTTCACGAAAAGCAGCGCATCTGCCAGACTCTCGGCATCGTCCCGGTGCATCTTACCCGATTTCGCAAGCGCATCGAGCCGTGCAAGCGTTCCTACTTCGGCTACACCCGCTGACAACGCATGGGTTCGCGCAATGTCGATAATCGGCATGATCGCCTGTTTCTTGGCGTTGAAGACCTTCTGCCCGTCGTCCGCCTTTTCCAGCACGAGGTTGCGAAAGAAGCCGAGGGGGATTTTGCTGCGCAGGGCGTCACGAGCGAGAAAGCTTACGAACAGCGGACTGTCCTTGAACAGCTCGATCACCGCATCCTGAAGCGATCCGGCAAGCCCCACATCACCATGAACGCAGCGCATGTCGAAGAAGATCGTCGCACGCAAAATGCGATCTTCGTCAGGGCGCGAAATCCACGCGTCATAACGATCTTTCCAACCGCCAAGGGTCAGACGTTGGTCGGCGTTCTTCGCCATGATCCCGCCCTTGCAGTAGACATAACCGCATTGGTTAAGCAGATCTGAGACAAAGGTGCCGAGCGCTTCGAAATAGGGGAGATCGCTGTCGCGGGCAGCGTCGTCGATGATCAGGCCGTTGTCCTGATCCGAACCCACAAGTTGCTCCTCGCGGGCGAGTGAACCGAACACCACCAGTGCATAGGGGCAGGGCGGCATGCCCAGCTCTTGTTCCGCCAATTGCGCCGCACGGCGATGGACGGCTTCCCCGAGCGCGGAGGTAAACCGCATCGCCTGATTGGCGTGGATGCCCGATGCGATCATCCGGGCAAAGCTTTCAGGCACCCGCCGAGATGCCTCGATCAGTTCGTCAGCAGTGCGTGCCTTTGCAATCATCGCGCCGGTATCAATCGCATTGCTGCCGATGGCTGAAAGGATGTCGGTTGCGCTGAGGATTCCAGTCAGATCGCCGTGATCGTTAATCAGGGGTATGTGCCTGAATCCCCCGCTGGTCATCAGCGCCATTGCTTCTGCGACGGGGCTGTGGGTGGTCAGGGTGCGCGGATCGGGGGTCATCACTTCGCCAATTGGTCGGTCCAGCGGGACATTGGCGGCGACCACCCTTCCGCGCAAATCCTTGTCAGTGAAAATCCCGGTAAGCCCGTCCACGCTGCATATCGCAAGCGTGCTGACATTCTGGGCCTGCATCAATTGCACGGCCTCGTAGATGGAGGTGTCAGGCGGGCAAGTGACTGGAGCGCTACGCCCGATGATGTCTCCCACCTGCCGATCCTCAAGCGCGAAACCAGTGCCCGAACGCCTTTGCGCCAAGGCGTGCCGAATGCGCTGCGCTTCGTCTTCGGCGAAGAAGGCACGGAACGCAGGCACGGTTTCACGCAGACCGTGAAATCGGTCTGCCGGGATCGAGTAGAGCAGCGTGTCCTCGATCGCGCTGGTGGTGTTGCGGACTTCACCGCCGCGCAGGAGCGAGGGATAGGCGAAGCACGATCCGGTCGAAAGCCGAGCGGTCAATTCTTCGCCAGCGAGCTTCAGTTCGACCGCGCCAGAGCGAACAATGAAAAGGCGATCATTGTGTGACCCGGCCTCGATCACCGTTTCACCCTTGCGGAAGTAGGCGACTTCCACTTGGCGGCTCACCGCTGCAAGCGTTTCCTCATCCAGTGCATCGAACGGAGTCGAAGCACGAAGGAAGCGGGCGATTTCGGCAATTTCACTGGCCATACGGCCAGAATACCATTCAATGCACTGCGCGTCCTGTTAGACTTTGGGTCTATTGAACAGCGTTATTCGAGCCCGAGTTCATCTAGGTTCATCGTTGCCGCATTGTAGCTTGCCGCAGCCAGCCGACCGTTCAGATCAGCGCGGATCTTTCGGATGCGGGCGTCTGCGGCGCTTTCTTCGCGCAGGTTCACGAGGAAGAAATCGCCTGCCCCCAGAGAAAACCGCCGGCGTTCTGCCTCAACCATGGCTGATGCCTGCTCGACTTCGTCTTCAGCCAGTCCTGCCAGCCTGAGCGCGGCGTTGAGGTTGGTCAGAATATTGTCGAATTCGACTTCGATCTGGTCAGCGATCCGGCGTTCACGCAGCTCGATTTCGCGCAATTCGGCCTCCGCCCGCTGCAACCGCCCGCGGGCCTGCCGCCGCTGCAAGGGAACGGTGAAGGTCACTCCGACCGTGGTATCGGTGGAATCGAAACCCGGGCCACCAGCTCCGACAGGTCCGAAGTCACGTGAAAGCTCCACATTCAGATCCAGCTGCGGCTGGAGATCGTTGCGCCGCAACTCGACCTTGTTTTCGGCGCGTTCGATCGCGAGCCGGAAAGTTTGCAATTCCGGCCGGTTCTGAAGGATGTCGCTGCGCCGCATCGCGATCAGCGATTGCATGTCGGGCAGCGAGTCTATCTGTTCCTGATCGGGCAGTTGGGCGCGGGTCGGCATGATCATGCGCCCGTTCGAATCGCGCAGGTAAAAGCTCAAGGAATTGGATGAAGTCTCGAAATTCCGCTGTGCTTCGGCCAGCAAAGTGCGGCGGCGGATGACGTTCTGCTCATTCTCGGTCAAGGCTATGCGCGGTGTCGCGCCCAGCCTGACCTGCCGCTCCAGCCCGATTGCGCGTGCTTCCGCGATTTCGAGCAGCTCCTCATAAACCCTGATCTCATTGCCCGCCGCAACCCAGCGCCAATAGGCCTTTAGAGCTTCATGCTGGACGTTGAGCTGCACCAGAAGGACGTCGAGGCTGGCCTGACCGCTGGCAAGACGCGCATCCTCGACCCCAAAGCGGCGCTGGTCGATCCGGTTGTTGCGCAAGAGCGAGAACAAACCCCCAACCTTGAATTCACCCAGCTGATTGGTGTTGTAGTAATTCTCGTATGTCGGGAAGTCGCCGTCCGACAGCCGATAGGAACCGTAGATTTCCGCGCCCATCGGTGCGAGCGGCTGGCGGGCCTCGATCGATCCGTAACCACCCGAATAAAAACCCGTTATCCGGTCATATGCCTCGCCTTTCAGCATCAGGTCGAAGGCACCGTCGGCGGCCAGCTGATCGCTGCGCGCTGCCGCTTCGCGCTCGAAACTTTCGAGGATGGCGGGGAAGGTAAGGGCCGAACTGCGCAGTACCTCGTCAGGCAGGAGCGGCCCGGTCTTCAGCGCCTCCTCCAAGGGATCGCCAACCGGTTCAATGTCTTGAGCTAATGCCTGCGCAGCGCCCAATCCGGCCATCAGCGCAGCAATCAGCGCGGCTCGAAACAGCATGGTTATCCACCCTGTCCCTGACCGGAGCGGGCCGTGAGTTCTGGCGGGAAGTTGTTCAGCTGGCGCCAGATTTCATAGCCGACAGGCACAGTTTCGAGCAGAATCCATGATCTGACAACCGTGCCAAATCGCGCATAGCGTTCCGGCGGCCACTTCTCGTCCGGCCCGGCATCGGGATCTTCTGCGATCAGCACTCGGAAACGCCCGTCGGGCTGCGCCACCTGATCGACCGTTTCGACCACGCCGGGGAACGTCCCGATCGCAACCGAGGGCCAGCCGCTGAACTGCACCGCAGGCCAGCCTTCGAATTCGATGCGAGCTTTCTCTCCGCCTTGCACCAGCGCCACGTCACGTCCGTCCACGAACACTTCAACCACTCGGCGGGTGGTTTCGGGCACGAAGGTTGCGAGCACCTGGCCAGAGCTTACAAAGGTTGCGGCATCACCGGCATTGATGCTCTGGATAAAGCCGTCGCGCGGGGCGGTGACCAGCTGTTCGGACTGGCGCGCCAGATTGGTTTCTGTGCGGGCAAGGTTGGCCTGCGCCTCCGCCACGCGTCCGCGCATCTCTTCCACACGGATTTGCGCCTGTTCGTAATCACGGCGGGCCGAAAGGCCGGCGGCGAACAATTCCTGCATTCGCCGCAGGTCGATCTCTGCCGTCGCAAGCGCATTGCGTGCAGCCTGAAGCTGGATTTCGACCTGTGAACGTTCCGCTTCGAGCCGCTGGACCAGATTCGGGTCGATATCCGCGATCCGTGCAATCGGATCGCCCTTCTTCACCCGGCTGCCATCGTTGACGAACCATTCCTCGATCCGGCCGGACACCAGCGCGTTGATTTCCTGCTGTCGTTCATTCGGGTTGAGCGTCGTGACAACCCCGACGCCGCCGATGGTTTGCACCCAGGGCACGTAAACGAGGAAGGATAGCACCGCGAGTATGGCGATCAGCAGCAAGACAAAGACAGTGCGGAAAATGCGCGGGGTCTTTACGCTTTCAAGCGCGGTGAAATGCGCCATGTCCTGTTTGAGGGCTTCCATGGTCACTCTCCCGCCGCTGCAACGGATGGGGTGGGGGCTGCCCGGGATGTCGTGCGCGCCTCCAAACCGCCTTTGACGGCAAGGCGATATTGCTCGAAATCGTCAAACCACGTCTGCTGCTTCGCTTCGAGGTACAGGAACCTGTCGAAGCCAAGGTCGATCCTGCGGCTCGAAAAATAGATCACCGTCGAATAGGCCTGTGAGCGCAGTTCCTCGATCGCACGGGCGATGTGTTCTTCGTCGAGCAGGTCGAACAGCCGGCTCAGAACGAGAATGCGCGGCTGTTCCAGCAAGGCGTTCGCCAGTTTCAACTGCTGCAGCTCAACCGAGGAAAGCGGCCATCCACTGTGCGCGATAGGGGTGTCGAGGCCTTTCTCGAAGCTTGATACAGTCTCCGTCAGCCCGACCGTCTCCAGCGCGGCAACCATGCGCTTGCTGGCGGTATCGGGGCAGGAAAGACCAAGGTATTCGCGGATGGTCATGCCGACAAAGGTCGGCCGGTCGAGCACATGCACGTCCTTGCGCAAATTGTAGGATTCGATGTCCTTGAAATCGACCCCGCCCATCGTCAGGAACCCGGCCTTCGGACGTTCGTGCATCTTGAGGAGGTTGGTGAAGAGCCGCTGCACGCCGTGGTCGCTCGCTGCCGCCATCACGATTGCGCCGCTCGGGATTTCAAGGTTGAATTCGGCCTCTCGCTGGCGGGCGGTGCCCGTGGCTCCCTTGAAAACGAGCGTGTGATCAAGCCCGCTGATCGGGTTTTCGCCAGCAACCTCCTCCTGCTCCACATCATAGAACAAGGACAGTTCCTCAACAGCGGCGCACAGATCGTAGAAATAGGTGAGGTAAGTGCCCAACTGCGCCACGCCGAAGAAGGCCACCGACAGGACCAGTTCGGCAGCCACAAGCTGTCCGAGGGTCAATTGTCCCTGAATTACCAGCCAGCCGCCAAGACCAAGCAGCGCGGCACTCGCCCCGGCATAGAGCAACAGGAAGGCCAGCGTCTGAGCGAAATGCTGGCGGAAGTGGCGCTTGCGCTCTTTCAGGTACTCGTGAGTCTGCTGATCCGATCGATCAAGCGCGTAATCGATGCGCCGTTGCGATTTGAAGAAGCCGTTCGATCCGCCGATGGTTTCCAGCCAGTCAGCCGTGCCGTGCTTGGCATGCGAAAGATCGATCCCGGTCCGCACTGCGCGGGCACCCCAGATCAGCCAGATCAACCATATCAGCGCCGACATGACAAGTGTGAAGACCAGAAACAGCGGGTGGTAGAGCGAGACGAGCACGAAACCGACCGCCACCTGCAACACCACGCTGAACCCGCCGATGAAGAGCACGGGCAGCGCCTTCTGCACGTTTATCACGTCGAAATAGCGATTGAACAGCGCTCCGCGCTTGTTGTCGCTGAAGAACGGGTTCTGCGCGTAGACCGAGATCAGCGTGATTTCCGCCACCATGCGGGCATAAAACCGCCGCGCGAACAACTCCATGAGATGGATGCGCAAGGCGTAGAGCAACCCGAAGATTATCAGCAGTCCAAACAAGGTCAGCGAAAGCATCACCAACGGTGCGGTGAGCGCAGTGTTTGCCACCGTGTTCACCAGCATCTGCACCGAAATAGGAGTCGCAAGCGAAAGCAGGCTGATACCGATGCCGTAAATGATCGCCAGCCAGTAAAAGCTGCCTTCGGGCCGGAGAATCTCGAAGAAACGCCTGAAGAATTTTACGAGGGAAAGCCGAGTTCCATAACTCGGGGACTCAAGTGCCATGACTGCCGTACCGTCCAATCAGCAAAAGTTGGTCGACCAATCCTGGAAAGGTGCCGGGATCCCCAAAAACCGGCGGAGGGGGCAAGATTGGTGTTACCTTCAATGGGTTCGAACGCCTAAGGGGGCTAGGGGTTCCTGACCGCGGCTGGCAATTGGGAGTTCTGTATTTCATGTTCAATAGGGTTTGCGGAGGCGGCAATTCGGATGGTTGATTGCGCGGCGCATATTCTCTTGATCGGAGGCGGCCATGCACATTTGGCAGTTCTCGCAGACTGGATCAGGAAGGGCCTGCCAAGCGCCCGCGCGACCTTGATCACGCCGTACCGGCACCTGCGCTATTCGGGAACGGTGCCGGGATGGATCGCCGGACAGTATGACCGGGAAACCGGTTTGGTCGACTTGTCCAGTCTTGCGGCCCGCGGAGGGGTCGATCTGGTGCTTGATCACTGTGTCCGGATCGATCCTGATGCCCGAACTATCGCAGGCGAGCAGGGCCGCGAGCTTTCGTTTGACATTGCCTCGATTGATACCGGGGGTGTTGGGCAAGCCGCGAAGCTGCTGGGCGACGATCCGAGGATTATCGATATCAGACCGATAGATCGCTTCGTTGATGAGCTTGGCCGTCACAGCGCCGCTAAAAGGATCGCTGTGATCGGAGGGGGCGCCGGGGGAACGGAGCTTGCCTTTGGCTTGCGCAATGCGGCCCGCTTCGATCGGCAGCCCGATATCGCTTTTGTGACGGGTGCTGCGGGCTTGCTCCCTGACTTCTCCTCGGCGGTCAGGAGCAAGGTTCAGGCGGAACTTCAACAGCAGGGCATCGAGGTCATCGTCGGCGATGCCTCGATCAAGGCCGGGCAGATCTATTTCGAAAGCGCTTCATACGAACCGGTTGACCTGATCGTCGCCGCGCTGGGCAGTGGAGCGCCGGATTGGCCCGCACAAGGGGGACTGGCCTGCGATGAAAGCGGCTTCATTGCGGTGGACCGGTTTCAACGCTCGATCTCGCACCCGCATGTCCTTGCTGTCGGCGATGTCGCCGTGCGCCAGGATCGCCGGATCGTGCATTCGGGTGTCCATGCGGTCTTTGCCGGGCCGGTTCTGGCTGACAATCTGCGGATGATGGCCGCCGGCCTTGCCCCGCGGCGCAGTTACACACCGCGCTGGAACAATCTCTATCTCATGTCCACCGGCAGGGGAGAGGCCATCGCCAGCTATGGCCCGTTGGCCGCACAAGGGCGATGGGTTTCACGATTGAAACACTGGATCGACAATCGCTGGCTTTCCCAATACGCCGCTTTGGCAAAACCCGGGTAACCCCGGAGCGAAATCGCGCGAATGACCGCGTTCAAAGGAACCCGATGAAGAAAATACTGATCATTCTTGCGATTGGCGCGCTGGTGGCGGCCTATTTCCTGTTCGATCTTGGGCAATATCTGACGCTCGACGGGATCAAGCGGGTCGTCGATCAGGCTCAGGGCTTCTATGCCGAAAACCCCGCCTTGGTGTTGGGCGCGTTCTTCCTGATTTATGTCGCGGTGACGGCGGCATCGCTACCGGGTGCCGCCATCATGACGCTGGCGGCAGGCGCGCTGTTCGGGCTGGTGACAGGCACGATCCTCGTCTCGTTCGCTTCCACGCTGGGGGCAACGCTGGCCTTCCTGTCGTCGCGCTTCGTGCTGCGTGACACGGTAGAGGCGCGGTTTGGGGAGCGGCTGAAATCGATCAACGCCGGGCTCGAACGCGACGGGGCGTTCTATCTTTTCACCCTGCGGATGATCCCGCTGTTTCCGTTCTTCGTCGTCAATCTGGTGATGGGGCTGACCCGCATCCGCACCTGGACCTTCGCGTGGGTGAGCCAGGCGGGGATGCTGCTTGGGACGATCGCCTATGTGAATGCGGGCACGCAATTGGCGCAGATCGAAAGCACTTCCGGGCTGCTTTCGCCTGTGCTTATCGGCTCTTTCGTATTTCTTGGCATCGTGCCTTGGATCGCCAAGGCGATTATCGGCGTCATCCAGCGCCGCCGGGTCTATGCCGGATTCAAGCGCCCGGCGAAATTCGACCGCAATCTGGTGGTGATCGGTGCAGGCGCCGCGGGCCTCGTTTCGGCCTATATCGCCGCCACGGTGAAGGCCAAGGTGACGCTGGTCGAAGCAAAGGAAATGGGCGGCGATTGCCTCAACACCGGCTGCGTGCCGTCCAAGGCGCTGATCAAGAGCGCCAAGGTCGCCAGCGTCATGCGCAACGCTTATCGATACGGCATCACTCCGGTGGAGCCGCAGATACCGTTCAAGCAAACGATGGCGCGGGTGATGGAGGTCATCAAGGCGATCGAGCCGCACGACAGCGTTGAGCGCTACACTGATCTCGGCGTCGATGTGGTCAAGGGTTATGCCACTATCATCGACCCATGGACGGTCGAAATCGCCCGCAACGATGGAGAGACGCAGCGGCTTACCACTCGCAGCATGGTGATCGCCAGCGGGGCGGAACCGGTTGTGCCGCCGATCGAAGGGATCGAGCAATCGGGCTATCTTACCAGCGAGACGCTGTGGGATGCGTTTGCCCAGATGGATCAGGCACCCGGCAAAGTCGTTGTGCTTGGTGGCGGGCCGATTGGTTGTGAATTGAGTCAGGCACTTGCGCGGCTTGGCTCGAAAGTGACTCAGGTCGAAATGGCGGACAGGCTGCTGGGGCGCGAGGACGAAGATGTGTCATCGCTGGCAAAAGCCGTGCTGGAGGAGGCGGGCGTCACCGTGCTGACCGGTCACAAGGCGGTGAAGGTCGCAGACAGCGTTCTGATAACCGAGAGCCAGGATGGCGGCGCAAGCGAAGTCCCGTTCGATACGCTGATCGTCGCTGTCGGGCGCAAGGCACGATTGACCGGGTTCGGGCTGGAAACGCTCGGCATCGACACGGACAAGACCGTCAGCACCGACGAATTCCTCGCCACGAAATTCCCCAACATTTTTGCCGCAGGAGATGTGGCCGGGCCTTACCAGTTCACCCATACCGCCAGCCATCAGGCATGGTATGCCAGCGTCAATGCGCTGTTCGGCACCTTCCGCAAGTTCAAGGCCGATTATCGCGTGATCCCGGCTGTGACGTTCCTCGATCCGGAATTTGCCCGCGTCGGCCTCAACGAAGCCGAAGCGCGCGAACAGGGCGTCGCTTTCGATGTGACGACCTATGAAATCGACGATCTCGACCGGGCGATTGCCGAAAGTGAAACCAAAGGCTTCGTCAAAGTGCTCACCGCGCCGGGCAAGGATCGCATCCTCGGCGCGACCATCGTCGGCGCCAATGCGGGCGAATTGCTCGCTGAATATGTGCTGGCGATGAAGCACGGCATCGGTCTCAACAAGATCCTCGGCACAATCCATTCCTACCCCACCATGGCCGAAGCGAACAAGTTTGCCGCAGGAAACTGGAAGAAGGCGAACAAGCCCGAGGGACTGCTTGCGTGGGTCGAAAAATACCACGCATGGCGGCGGGGCTGATCCTGTGGACCTGTTCGATCAGCTGCGCGGGATTTTCGGGATTGCCCTGCTGCTCGCGCTGGCGTGGGCGCTGAGCGAGGATCGCCGCGAGCGTCCCGGCTGGCGGTGGATTGCCGGCGCGCTTGCCCTGCAATTTGTTCTGGCGGTGATGATCGTGCGCGTGCCCTTTGTCTGGGACATCGTAACGCTCGCCAATGAAGGCGTGGCGGCGATAGAGCGGGCGACGCTCGCCGGATCGTCATACATGTTCGGCTATCTTGGCGGCGCAGACTTGCCATTCGAATTGAAAGAGGGTGCGCAACCACCTCTTATCATTGCCTTTCAGATATTGCCTTTGGTGATCGTGTTCTCAGCCCTCGCGGCATTGCTCTGGCATTGGGGCGTGCTTCGCTGGCTGGTGAACGGCCTGTCGTTCCTGCTGCGGCGCAGCCTCGGGGTGAGCGGGGTTGTGGGGCTTTCAGGCGGGGCCAACATGTTCCTCGGCGTGGTTGAAAGCCCGCTTGTGGTGCGCGCCTATTTCTCCCGGATGAGCCGGGCCGAACTGTTTCAGGTAATGGTCCTCGCAATGGCGACGATCAGCGGAGCGATCCTGATCCTTTACGCCACTACCCTGCGCGAAACCGTGCCCGATGCCGTTGGGCATATGATTTCGGCTTCGCTTGTCTCTCTGCCCGCGGCCCTGCTGATTGCGAAACTCATGGTTCCGGGATCAGCGGAGGAGCAGGGGACCGAAGCGGATACGGAAGATGCTGGTCTCAAATACGACAACAGCATCGATGCCATCGTCAAAGGGACAATGGACGGCATGCAGCTTTTCCTTGCTGTCATCGCTGTGATCATCGTGGTGTTCGCGCTGGTTGCGCTGACCGATCAGGTGCTCGCCTTGCTGCCGCTGGTCGGTGACGAGCCGCTGACGCTGAAGCGCCTATTCGGCTGGCTGTTTGCCCCCTTCATGTGGGCCATCGGCGTGCCCTGGGCCGAAGCGCAGGCTGCGGGCGGTTTGATGGGGACTAAGGCGATCCTCAACGAATATGTCGCCTACCTTGAGCTTGCCGCGCTGCCTGAAGGGACGCTCGGGCCACGGAGCTTGCTGATCGTCACCTATGCGCTCTGCGGCGTCGCCAACCTTGCCAGCGTCGGCCTGCTGGTTTCGACCATCGGCACGCTCTGCCCGGAGCGCCGGGCCGAGGCAGCCGGGCTGGGGATCAAGAGCTGGATCGCCGGCAATCTGGCGAGTGCGATGACGGGGGCATGGATCGGTCTGGTCACGTTCGGGGGATATGGCGGAGGCTTTGGCTGATGCTTGATGCGCGATTGAGGCCTTTGATCGATCCGCCGCTCAATCGCGCTGGCCGCGTGATCGCGGGATGGGGTGTCAGCGCCAATGTGCTGACTTTCGCCGGATTGGCGCTGGGGCTGGGCGGGGCCGTTGCGATCGCCTTTGGCGAGCTATGGCTTGGGCTTGCCCTGATTATCGCCAATCGTCTGGCTGACGGGCTGGACGGGGCGGTTGCGCGGGCCACCGCTCCGACCGATCTGGGAGGGTATTTCGACATCGTCGGCGATTTCGCCTTCTACGTGTCGATCCCGCTAGCCTTCGGCATCATGGCCCCGGCCAACGCAATGCCGGCGCTGGTGCTGGTAGCAAGCTTCGTGCTGACGGGCGTGAGTTTCCTTGCCTTTGCCGTGATCGCGGCCAAGCGTGGCCAGGAAACGGAAAAGCACGGCAATAAGAGCTTCTTCTATTCGACCGGGCTGGCCGAAGGGGCCGAGACGATCGCGGTGTTCATCGCAATGTGCCTGTTCCCGCACTGGTTCGGGGTGATCGCCTATGGCTACGCCGCGCTCTGTGTGCTGACGGTGTTCCAGCGTAGCGCGATGGCCGTCACGCAGTTCCGTTAGCGATTAACGCTGGCCGATCTGGGTAGCAACCCGCTCGCGCAGTTCGGCGATCCGTTTGGCATTGGCGCCCAGATCGCTGCGGCCCACGCGGCTGACAGAGCGGAAATCGATTTCGTTCTCCCCGATCCGGGCAACCACATCATCCTTGAACCCGAACCAGAAGGTTTCGGCCACGCCTTCGACCCGGCCTTCCTCGGCGTTCTGGCGAATGTCGGAAAAGCCCATGCTGCCCATGGCGGCAGCGACGGCAGCGACGGCATCGGCCTGGCTCGCTCCGCCAAGCGGGAGCGGCGACAGGTTGGCGTAGGTGTCGTTGATGATCTGCGCGTGGCTTTTGATCGCCAGTTCAGGCGCGCTGCCCTTGTACAGTTCCAGCTCGCCCAGCGGCACCTGATAATCGCTCAGCGGATTGGCTCCGCTTTCGGCGCGTGCTGCCATGGTTTCAGCGGAAAAGGCCGGGGGATCAGCGGTGTCGGTTGCGACATCGTGGATCGGATTCTCTCCGGCTGTTGAACGCACGGACATAAAACTAAGGAACATTCCCGCCGGGATAAGCACTCCCAGCGCCGCGATCGCGATCACATGCTTGAGCCGCGGCTTTTTCAGCAAACCGATAACCAGCGAAATGAGCGCCACCACAGCGACGATGCCGAGCAGGTAGGGTCCGGCGGAGAATGTCATCGCGCCGAGTCCCGTCTGCCAGCTCCAAAGGCCGATCTTCGTGCCCAAGGCAGCGATCATGAAATAGATCGGGAGAAAGGCGATCATCGCTAGGACGAGCTTGGTGTGCCATGCAAGGTTCTTCATGTGGGCCTGTTTAGCAATGGTTCTGCGTTAGGCAATCGCGATCCTGTAGCGGGCAGCATCACGCTCACCCCAATAGGAAGAGGCGAAAGCGAATGCATTTTTTGCGAAACCCATCTCTTTCTGGTGCGTTAGGGGTAGGAGATCACTCGTGGTGGGACCGCGCAGGCTTTTGATGTTTCGGGAAAAATCTTTCTGAAACAACGCATTAAAAGTCTGTGGTGACGCGGGAGGGTCTGCCAAAGAAAAAGGGAAGAAGATCACTATGCGTAAGATTATTCTGAGCACCGTCGCAATGACCGGTCTGGTTGCGCTTTCCGCCTGTGGCGGCGGCAACGCTCCGGAAGAAGCACCGGCCGAAACCGAAGCCACTGCAGAAGCCGAACCGGCTGCTGAAGAGCCCGCTCCCGAGCCGGCTGCCGATGTCGCTTTCGCAGACCTCACCGGCGATGCCGCTGCCGGCGCAACCGTGTTCGCGCAGTGCCGCACCTGCCACCTTATCGAAGAAGGCAAGAACGGCGTTGGCCCGTCGCTCTACGGCGTTGTTGGCCGTGCCGCCGGCTCGATCGAAGGCTTCAACTACTCGGATGCCAACAAGGGCAGCGGCCTGACCTGGACGCCCGAAGTGCTGTTCGAATACCTCGAAGCACCGCGTGAATACATGCCGGGGACCCGCATGGCCTATCCGGGCCTCAAGGACCCGCAGGATCGCGCTGACCTCATCGCTTATCTCCAGACCAACGGCGAATAAGCAATCAGCATCTTCTGACATGGTCTTGCCCCGCGGTTCCGATTTCCTTCGGTTCCGCGGGGCAAGCCGTTTCTGGGGCTTGAGCGAACAACTGATGCGGCGGTTTACCACCTTGGGTCTTGGTCTTGCGGCAACGGCGGCGATGCCGCTGCTCGGCGCCTGCAATCAGGCTGGTGGTGCCCCTCCCGAAGAAGTCGAAGCCGCGCCGACCCCTGAAACCGAAGGTCCGGAAGTCGAGCCCAACGGCCGGGTCATCGACATTTACATGTACACTGTCGATCCTGAGAATTCGTCACGCATGCACGTGTTCAAACCGAACCTCGTCAGCGCCAAGGTTGGCGATACGATCCGGTTCATTCCGACTGAGCCCAGTCACCAGTCTTCGTCCATCGCCACTATGTTGCCTGACGGGGCGAAGGGCTGGGAAGGCGAGGTGAACGAGGAGATACGCTACGTCCTGCCAAAGCCGGGCGTTTACGGCTATCAATGCATCCCGCACTATGCGGCCGGCATGGTGGGCGTCGTGATCGTCGAAGGCGAGGGCAAGACCGCCAATCTGCCCTTCGCCCTGGAGGCCCGTCATCCGGGCCTTGGCAATCCAAAGTTCGTCGAGATTTTCGCCGAAGCGCGGGCGCGCGGAATGTTCGATCCCGCACCCGCCGCGCCTGACGAAGCAGAAATCAGGCAGCCGTAGCCATCCTCGCCAGTTCGCATTGCGACCAGATTTCGCTCAGTGCGTTGATCAGTCGATCGATATCGCCATCGTCATGTACGGGCGAAGGCGTAAGCCGCAAACGCTCGGTTCCGACGGGGACGGTGGGATAGTTGATCGGCTGCACGTAGATGCCGTGATTGTCCATCAGCCAGTCGCTGATCCGTTTGCACTTGTGCGCATCGCCCACCATTACCGGAATGATGTGGCTGGGGTTGGCGAGATGGGGGATGCCCATCATGTCCAGCTTGCGCCGCACCTGCTCCACCCGCTCTTTCTGCAGATCGCGTTCCGCGCTGCTTTCCTTGAGGTGGCGGATGCTGGCTGCGGCGCCCGCGGCGACGGCCGGGGGCAGGGCGGTGGAGAAGATGAAGCCGCTGGCAAAGCTGCGCACGAAATCGACCAGATTGCGGCTGGCGGCGATATAGCCACCCATCACGCCGTAGGCCTTGCCCAGCGTGCCTTCGATCACGGTGATCCGGTCCATCAGGCCTTCACGTTCGGCGACGCCGCCGCCGCGCGGGCCATACAGACCGACAGCGTGGACTTCATCGATATAGCTCATCGCGCCGTGCTTCTCGCAAACATCAAGAATGTCGGCGATGGGGGCGATGTCGCCATCCATCGAATAGACGCTTTCGAAGGCGACCAGCTTGGGCACTTCAGGGCCGAATTCGGACAGGTGACGATCAAGATCCTCGACGTCGTTGTGTTTCCAGATCTTGTAAGGCGCGCGGCTGTGCCGGATGCCTTCAATCATGGAAGCGTGGTTGAGCGAATCTGAGAAGACTACGCAGCCCGGGATCTTGGCCGCGAGCGTTCCCAGACCCGCCCAATTCGATACATATCCGCTGGTGAACAGCAGCGCGCTTTCCTTGCCGTGCAAATCGGCGAGCTCCGCTTCCAGTTCGACATGATAATGGTTCGTACCCGAAATGTTGCGCGTGCCCCCGGCACCCGCTCCGCATTCGTCGAGCACATTGTGCATGGCTTCAAGCACCTTGGGATGCTGGCCCATGCCGAGATAGTCGTTCGAGCACCAGACGGTGACGGCTTGCGTCTCGTCTTCGATAAAGCGGGTTGCATGCGGGAATTTGCCCCGGTGCCGCTTGATATCGGTGAAGACGCGGTAGCGCCCTTCTTCGCGCACGCTGTCCAGCTCGCTGGCGAAATAGGCTTCGAAGTCCATCACTTTACCCTCTGTTTGCATCTCATTGTATCTTCTTGGCTCGCACGGCGCCCCGCCGTGTGAACGCCCAGCCCCATAGCATTCCGTCGCGGAATGGCAGGGCCAGAAACAGGTGTTCGAGCGCGCCCAACAGGCACAGCGCGGTCAGCAGGCTGGCGCCCACCATTTCCGGGCTGCCCGCAGGGGCGGCCATCGCGTAACCAGCGAATTGCCAGGCCAGCGCCAGGATCAGCGCAATCGATACGGCCAGCAGCCAGGTCATACGATTCCGCCCGAAATAGCTCTTCAGATAGTCGAGATGCGCGGGCAGCATCTCCGTCGTCGAATTGGGCACGCCGACAAACAGATTGATCTTCGACGACAGCCGCAGCCCGAACATCAGCACGAAAATCATCGCGCCAATCTGGTTGGGGGCATTCCACGACAAGGAAATCAGCATCAGCGCCGTAAGCGCCAGAGCGATTTCGTGATGGATCACCGTGGCGCTGGCTTGCGTAAAGCGGTCAAACCCGCGCGCTTCCGGCTCGCAGGCAACCCGCCGGGGGCCGGCTGCCGCCCCGGTAAGGAAACCGATTTCGTGCCAGCCCCAGACCAGCAAGGCCCCGGCAAACGCCGAATATACCGCCAGTGCGGTCACGAATTGCGATGCGATCAGGATTGCGATCAGGCCAATGATCCCGCCGATCCCGCCAATCATCACGCTGCGCCTGAAGGTCGCGCGCTCACGATTATCCGCCCAGGCAATCAGCCCGGTCGCCATGAACCATATGGCCACCGTCACGATGAACGGAACGATATGGCCATGCCAGTCTACCATGCGGGATAAAGCCGGATGGATTGCGGGAGAGTGTTCGGCTTGGTGCGGTGGAAATACATCCGCGCGAAATTAAATCCGGCTCCGGCCATGCCGCTGATCCGCTTGGCGAAGCCGGTGATGCCGCCTTGTTCCTTGCCGTCCTCAATCCGCAGAGCGGCCTGACGCAGGGCTTCCATCTTGCGCCGGAACGCGGGATCATCGGTATCCAGTTCGACCGGGAAGACCTGGCGGCTGATCTGGTTGCAGATGTCGAACACCTTGTAGTCATACTCGGTCGGATCAACGCCCAGCGCCTTGTGGAACACGGGTCGCTGATGGTCGCGTACGTACATTGTGGCATAGACCGACAGCAGGAAGAACCGCACCCACAGCTTGTTCGCGCCTTCCAGCAGCTTCGGATCGGAGCGCAGCAGCATGGCGAAGGCTTCGCCATGGCGGAACTCGTCATTGCACCATTCCTCGAACCAGTCGAAAATCGGGTGGAATTTGTTTTCCGGATTGCGCGCCAGATGCCGGTAGATCGTGATGTACCGCGCATAGCCGATCTTCTCCGACAGATAGACCGCGTAGAAGATGAATTTCGGCTTGAAATAGGTGTATTTCTTGGTCCGGGTTAGGAAACCGAGATCGACGCCGATACCTGCATCCTTCAGGCTTTCGTTGATGAAACCGGCATGGCGGCTTTCATCGCGTGCCAGCAGCTTGAACAGCTGTTTCACGTCCGGGTTCTTCGTCCGCTTGGCAATTTCGGCGTAGAGCACGCAGCCCGAAAACTCCGATGTCATCGAGCTGACGAGGAAATCGGTGAATTCCTTGCGCAGCGCCGGGTCGAGCCCTTCGATCACACCCTTGAAGCTGTCGTTGTGCTTGAAGTGCTTCTTGTTCGGATCGCCGATCATTTCCGCGATAAGGGCGTCCCACTCTTCACGCACGGGCGACACGTCGATCGCATCCAGCGCGTCATAATCGGTGGTGTAGAAACGCGGGGTCAGCATCGTGTCCTGAGTGGCGAGTTCCATCGCCTCCTCGCTGGTCATGGGCTTGTATGCGTTCATTTGATCCTCCCGGCGTTGAAGCTCACCTCGTAAAGCTCGGCCAGATCGAAATAGGCGGCGAGACGGGTGAGGGCGCGGGCAAGCGGCCCTGCGCGGGTAATTGTGGCGGTGCGTTCAAACACCTGCCTGCTGCCGAACGGGATCGATATCGGATCGCCGTGGACAAGCACCTTGTCTCCTGGCTCCATCTCGATATCGCCGGCCAGATCGACATGCGCGTGAAAATGGTCGGAGCTTTGCTCCACGGTGATGAAGCACGGGGTGTCGAACTGTCGCGCTCCGCGACTCTTCGACGCAGCCGATCCCTTGACTGTCGCAGCACCCATCAGCGCGCCTCCTTTTCCAGCATGTCGGCAAAAGTCTTGTGATTGCCCGGGCCGAATGCCGATAGTTCCGCGCCTTTTCCGGTGGTCGGATCGCGCAGGGTGATCGAGCCATTGTCCCATTGGATCAGCTCGAACGGCGTTTCCCGGCCGATGCCGCGAATGCGGCGCTGATGAGCGAAACTGCGCATGGTGGTGCGCACGAAGCCACCGGTGCCGGGGCCGTAGCTGACAATTTCCTCGCCGGTCGAAGCGTCCTCGACCCGGACGGTACCGTCGGCTTCATCGTAGAATTGCAGCGAACGGGTCGCCGCCATTGTCGTCCCGGCCTCGGTGCGGGCGAGGTCGGGAATCGCCTGCCGCTCAAAGAAGCCGAATGAGACCGATGCCGTCAGCGCAAGCGTGATCGCAATCAGCCCGCCCATAAGTATCAGGGGCACCTTGTGGACGTGGATTTCGTCCTCTTCATATTCGCGTACGATCACGCCGGTGCTCCTTCCAATCCGCCGCTGCTGCTTTCAGGCAAGCTCGATGGCCCGCGCGAAGGCCGCGCAGCGGCATCCTGTTGCTGGACGCTCTGAGGTTGCGAAACATTGATCTCGGTCAAATTTCGCTCGATCTGGACGACATTCGCGCAAGCATCCGCCAGCAAGGCTGCGACCTTTTGCGCATCGGGAATGCCGCGCAGCATCGGTTCGGGCCGGGCAAAGTGCCACGGGCGCGTATGCGGCCACAGCAGGAAAAAGCCGAGCAGACGTTCGCCGCCGATTTTCAAGGCGATATCGCCGTGTTCCTTGCCCCGCATCTTGAGATCGGCTGACAGCACATGTTTGAGCGGCACATTGATCCGCGTTTCAAGCGCCATTCCGATCCGCATGATCAGACGCGTGTCGGTCAGGATGTAGAGCGTCGTGCGCCGCGATACCCATGCAAGGGTATGCAGTACGGCAACGCCTGCAACGCCGAGAACCGCACAAACGATCGCTGTCGTGATGTTGCCGAGGATTGCGGAAATCGCGATCAGCGCGACGAAATACAGGCCCACCGTGCGGGTGTGAAAGGCGGTTCGTGAAAGGACCGCCAGATCTGGCTGGCCCTTCCACAACACCTTTTCATCCATGGTCGGCGTACCCATGGGATCTCCATGGGCACTGGGACCGGCCTCGGTTTCGTCTTCGGGCTTGAGCGTTACAGCCATGGTTCAGCCCGCTCCGGGGTCGCATACATGTAACCCCCACCGTAATAGGCCATGATCTTGTCCTCCTCGAGCCGGGTGATCTGGCCCGGAGTGGCAAGGTCAGGCACCGCGTCGAACTGGTCGGCGCGGATCGCATCGATATCGATCAGCGGAACCTGATCGTCGACGATCGGCATGATGCCGCCAAGCCAGCTCTTGCCCTGAACGGCGCAGACGAACATCGGGGCGAGCACCTTCTTGCCTGAATTGGTCGTCACTTCGAGATAGCGGATGATGTGCTCCGACTGGTCGACCCAGACATCGCTCACCGTACCGGCCAGCTTCTTGTCCGCGGCATAGACCGGCAGGCCTACGGGGTTCTGATCTTTCGGAGCGATCTCGATTTCGTGGCTGTTGCCGATGGGCACGATACGCGGACGACCATCGAACGTCAGATCGGGATAGTCGTTGCGATTGGCATAGGCTGCCGGGCCAAGGCCGTCGGCCATCGGATTACCCGTGGGAACCCATGGAGCACCAGGTGCGCCGAAGGCCTGCTTGGCAGCGATGTTCACCGGATCGCGCGGCAGATCTTCGGGTGTGTAGGTGCCACGACCATGCGGCAGCTTGAAGGTCTTCTTGGTGCCATCGGTGAGCGGAACGCCCGGCTGCACGGCGCCGGATTGTTCGTGTTCGAGCGGATAGCCTTCGCGGCGGCTTTCGCGGTTCAGATAGACCACGAGGCCCACGAAGAAGATGAAGAAGAGGATGAACGACAGTTCTGCAACGTCGAATACCCCTGCAATGTAAGTGTTACCCATTCTACTTTCCCTTCATTGGCTTGGGGGCAGTGGCGGCTGTCCCCGGGTTCGACTGCGCCGTCCCCCCGAATTGCTTTGGGCACGCGGTCATGTCGGGAACTCACGCAGACCAAACTTCTGGTCCGCGCTATCCCGCGAATTGATGGAGTCTTCGTCGGAACGTCCGACAAGCGGTCCGATCACGGCGAGGCCTGCCAGCAGCAGCAGCACCTCGATCATGTAGACAGTGGTGTATCCGGTGGCCCGGGTCGCGATTGCGGCGCTCGGATCGGCATTTATGGCGATTGCAGCAATGATATCTCGCAGCGCGCCTCCCAGCGCGATCCCGGCTCCTGCACAGGTTGCTTGAACTGCACCCCATGCGCCCAGCGCCAGTCCGGCGGTTTCGCTTTTGGTGAGGTTCATCGCCTCGATCAGCGTGCCTACTGAAAACAGCCCCAGACCAAGGCCGATCAGCGTCGCGCCCACGTAAAGCATCGCCGGGGAGCCGAATGGCGCAGCGAACATCACGATCAGGAACGCGTTGATTCCGGTAACAAGTCCGAGCCCGGCAATACGCAGGGGATCGCCTCCGCGCGACAGCCAGCGACCGGAGAGCATGAAACCGACAAGCGATCCGAAGGCCCATGCGCCGGTCAACGCCGTTGTAGCGCCGACCGACATGGCAAGGATTTCTCCGCCAAAGGGTTCAAGCAGAGCATCCTGCATCGCGAATCCGGCGGCCCCGATGCCGATCGCGGTCAGCAGCCTCGCGTTGCGGCCATCGCGGACAAACGCGTGCCACAACTCGCCGAAACTGGGTGCATCGGGCTGCGGCTTGGTGCGATCAGGCGCGCGTGCTTCCTGCTTCCACAGCGCGGTGAGATTGAGCACGAAGGTAAGCACCGCCGCGCCCTGGATAACCTGCACCAGCCGCATCGGTGAAAAGTCGATCAGCAGCCCACCGATCACGAAAGCAGAGATCATCATGCCGACCAGCAGCATGACATATAGCAGCGCGACGGCACGCGGGCGTTTGTCCTCGGGCGCGAGATCGGTGGCAAGTGCAAGTCCCGCTGTCTGGGTCACATGGAAGCCGGTTCCTGTCAGCAGGAATGCTGCCGCTGCGGCAACCAGACCCAGCACGAAGTTTTCCGGACGGCTGAGGTGGAGCAGGGCAAAGGGCATGAAGGCCAGCCCTCCGAACTGCATCAAGGTACCAAACCAAATGTACGGTACGCGCCGCCAGCCCAGCGCCGACACGTGCCGGTCCGATTTGTGCCCGATCAGCGCGCGGAAAGGCGCGGCGACCAATGGAACCGCGATCAAGAGCGCAACCAGCCATGTCGGTGTGCCCAGCTCGACAACCATCACCCGGTTAAGCGTGCCACTGAGCAGCACCATCGCCATACCGACACTGACTTGGAACAGGGCAAGACGCAGCAGCCGCCCCAGCGGCAGTTCGTTGCTCGCCGCATCGGCAAACGGCAGCAAGGCCATCATGGCCTGACTGACTTTGACGTTGGGGCGGGCTTCCTTGCTCATCCGCGCCTCACCAGTTCCAGCGCCTGGCTGGTGTAGAAGCCCGAAGAAACGCGGTGCGTGCGGCCGATCTTCCAGTCATCGAGACGTGCCAGCCGTGCGCGCAGTTCAGTTTCCGAAACAGGCACGATTGCAGGTGAGCGATCGCTCTTGGGAAACACCTTGCCGACAGAATGCATTGCGCCGAGCAGACGGGTATGCGGTGCGAATGTGAACAGGATCGAGCCTGTCGCCCGGTCTGCCAGCTGTGCCACCGCATCAACGAGGTCTTCGGGGGCGTAATGGATCAGCGAATCCATCGCCACCACATGATCGAAGCTGCCAAGCGCGGGATCGAGCATGTCGCCCGAACGCCAGCGGATCCGGCCATGGCCGATAAAGCCGGGTGCGCGCTCCTTCGCGACCTCCACCAGCCCTCCGGCAACATCGACACCGGTGACTTCCGCGCCCCGGCAGGCGGCCGCCACCGCCAATGCGCCGGTGCCGCAGCCCGCGTCGAGAACCTTTGTCCGCCGCAGGTCACGCGGCATCCAGTCGAGCAGCGTTTTGCGCATTTCCTCGCGCCCGGCGCGCACGGTTGCGCGAATGCCGCTGACTTTCGCGTCGGAAGTCAGATCGATCCAGGCCTGTTTTGCGGTGCTGTCGAAATAGGTCGCCAGCGCCTCGCGGCGCACAGTGTATGGTGTTTCGGGAGAGCGAGTAGCCATCATTCAAACCCCAGAAAATCGAAGATGTCGCGATCCTTCATCGGCGCGGCAGTGCTCGGTTCCACCCCGGCCCAGAGCATCGCCGCCAAACGCAGATATTCGTCCTGCGCCTGCTGGACTTCCGGGCTGTCCTCCATTTCGAAGAGGGTGCATTTCTTGAGCCGCGAACGACGGATCGCATCGACATCGCGGAAATGAGCGAGGCGCTGCATGCCGATCTGGTCACAAAACCGATCGATCTCGTCGGTTTCGCGGCTGCGATTGGCGACAACCCCGGCAAGGCGCACGTCGTAATTCTTCGACTTGGCCCCGATTGCGGCGACGATCCGGTTCATCGCGAAGATGCTGTCGAAATCGTTTGCCGCCACCACCAGCGCGCGCTCGGCATGTTGCAGCGGGGCGGCAAAACCGCCGCACACCACGTCGCCAAGGACATCGAAGATCACCACGTCGGTGTCTTCCAGCAGGTGATGCTGTTTGAGCAGCTTCACCGTCTGTCCGACGACATAGCCGCCGCAACCCGTCCCTGCGGGAGGCCCGCCAGCCTCCACGCACATCACGCCGTTATAGCCTTCGAACATGTAGTCTTCGGGCCGCAGTTCCTCGCTGTGGAATTCGACCGTTTCGAGCACGTCGATGACGGTCGGCATCAGCTTCTTCGTCAGGGTGAAGGTGCTGTCATGCTTCGGATCGCAGCCGATTTGCAGGACGCGATGGCCCAGTTTCGAAAAGGCCGCCGAAAGGTTCGAAGAAGTGGTCGATTTGCCGATGCCGCCCTTGCCATAGACGGCGAAAACCTTTGCACCCTTGATCTGGTCGCGCGGATCGAGCTGGACCTGAACAGATCCTTCCCCGTCGGGCCTCGAAAAGCCGGATTTCGGATTGTGCAGGTTCATTGTTCTGGATCCCTCTCTCTCATTCGCTCACGAAAACGCCTTCGAGGCGGTCTTCGAGTTCGTCATTGGCCTCACGCAGTGCAGCCAGGGTCGCCTCGTCGGGCTCCCACAGGTTGCGGTCGCATGCTTCGAGCAAGCGTCCGGCGACGCGCGCTGAGGCTTTCGGATTGAGCTCGGCGAGACGGCGGCGCATCTCAGGGTCGAGCACAAATGTTTCGCTGATTTTCTGGTAGACCCAAGGCGCGACCTGACCGGTGGTGGCGGACCAGCCAAGCGTGCTGGTCACATGGCCTTCGATTGCCCGGACACCTTCGTATCCGTGCTGCAGCAGGCCTTCGAACCATTTGGGGTTCAAAGTGCGGGTGCGGGTTTCGAAATCGATCTGTTCGGACAGCGTGCGCACCTTGGCGCTGCCACGCGTCGCATCGAGGATATAGACCGGCGATTCGGCACCTTTGGCCTTCGCAACCGAGCGGGTAACCCCGCCAAGACCGTCGACGTACTGATCGACATCATTGATGCCGATCTCGACGCTTTCGAGGTTCTGATAGGTGAAATCGACATCCTTCAGCACGCTCTGAAGCAGGGCGCGCTGCTGCACCGGTTTGCCCGATACGCCATAGGCAAAGCCCTTGTTCACCTCGAACGCATTGGCGAGCTCGTCCGGATCGGCCCAGACGCCCCCTTCGATCATCTGGTTCACATTCGCCCCATAGGCACCTTCGGCGTTCGAGAAGACGCGCAGCGCGGCGGTTTCGATCTCGCAGCCGTGCCGTTCCATCTGGGCGAGGGAATGCTTGCGCACGAAATTGGATTCCAGCGGCTCGTCAGCCTGGCTGGCAAGCAGCGCGGCTTCGGCCAGCATGCGCGTTTGCAGCGGCAGAAGATCGCGGAAAATGCCTGAAAGCGTGGCCACCACGTCAATCCGCGGGCGGCCCAGTTCTTCGAGCGGGATCAGTTCGGCACCACATAGGCGGCCATAGCTGTCCCGGCGAGGGCGCGCGCCCATCAGCGTGAGAACCTGCGCGATCTGGACGCCTTCGCTTTTCAGATTGTCGGTTCCCCAAAGCACCATGGCGATGCTTTCCGGGAAAGGCTGACCGCTTTCCACATGGCGTGCGATCAGGCGATTGGCCTGCTCCTCGCCCTGTTTGCAAGCATAGCGCGAGGGCAGCAGGAACGGGTCGAAGCCGTGAATGTTGCGCCCGGTCGGCAGGACATCGGGATTGGCGACGATATCGCCGCCGGGCGCGGGCTGGACATAGCAGCCATCAAGCGCATGGATCAGCGCGCCCAGTTCGTCGCTGGAATCGAGTTTCGCGCCGAGGACCGCACGATCATTGTCGCCGCCGGTCACGTCACTCGCATCGACCATGGCATCGAGCATGGACTCGCGCTCTGCACCTTGCGGATTGCGCCCGAACACGTGCAACCCGTGCGGGATCAGCGCGCGCTCCATTTCGTAGAGGCGGGCCGAAAGGCTCTCCATCTCGCCGCAGTCGATATCCAGCGCATCGCATTGCTCGACGATCAGTTCTGCAAGCTCGGCGCGTTCGGCCTCGTCGGTGCTTGCGCGCCAGCGTTCGACGCTGGCCTTGAGCTCGGAGAGGCCCTTGTAAAGACCGGCCTGCGCCAGCGGCGGGGTCATGTAGCTGATCAGGGTCGCGGCAGACCGCCGTTTTGCCAGCAAACCTTCAGATGGATTGTTGGCGGCATAGAGATAGTAGTTAGGCAGGTCGCCGATCAGACGTTCCGGCCAGCACGCGCCCGTCATCCCGGCCTGCTTGCCCGGCATGAATTCGAGCGCGCCATGCGTCCCGAA
This sequence comes from Erythrobacter sp. Dej080120_24, assembly GCF_036322605.1. GTDB lineage: Bacteria > Pseudomonadota > Alphaproteobacteria > Sphingomonadales > Sphingomonadaceae > Erythrobacter > Erythrobacter aurantius. The sequence goes on along the minus strand of NZ_AP027262.1, from coordinate 2,916,125 downwards.
ATGAAGGACCGAATGCGCTCCGAAATCCTCGCGGATATAGCGGTAGAAGGCGCTGAAGGCGTGGGTCGGGGCAAAGCTGCCTTCGAACAGCAGCCGCATCGGATCGCCTTCGTAACCGAAGCCGGGCTGGATACCGACAAAGACATTGCCGAAATGCGCGCCAAGCACCTGGATATGTGCGCCGTCACTTTGCGCCTTGCCGGGCGCAGGGCCCCATGCAGCCTCGATTTCCGCAAGGTGCTTCTCTCGACGCACATGTTCGTCCGCTGGCACACGGTGCGCGACATTCGCATCGGACCCGAACCGCTCCGAATTGCCCTTCAGGATCGCGTCCCGCAACGCGTCGACGTTCTCGGGAACTTCTACCGCATATCCCTCTGCCGCCAATCGTTCGAGAGTGGCCTGAAGGGATTCGAATACGGACAGGAATGCAGCCGTGCCGGTGGCGCCGGCATTCGGCGGGAAATTGAACAGCACGATCGCAAGCTTGCGTGCGGCACGATCGCTTCGCCGCAGCGCGATCAGCTTGGCCACGCGCGCCGCCAGCGCCTCTGCACGTTCTGGGCAATCGCGCATCGGATTGAGCTTTTCGGAAACTGGCGTGGCACATTGGCGCTCACAGCCCGTACAGGTTCCGCCACCGGCATCGCAGCGACCGCCGTAAACGCTCGGCGCAGTCCCTCCGTCGAGTTCCGGCAGAGCCACCATCATGGTCGCTTCGAGCGGCAACAGGCCCTGTTCGCGCGAACGCCAGTGTTCGAGCGGCTGGAATTCGAGCGCATGCGCCGCGACGTAAGGCACATCAAGCCCGCCCAGCACACCGCGAGCCGCCTCGGAATCGTTGTAGGCCGGGCCTCCCACCAGCGAAAAGCCGGTGAGGTTGACGACTGCATCGACCATCACCTGCCCGCGATGGACAAAGTATTTCTCGATGGCGGGCCGTGCGTCCAGACCGCTCGCGAAAACGGGAACGACCTTTAGCCCGGCGGCCTCGAACGCGGCGATCGCGCCGTTGTAATGGCCGGCATCATTGCCCAGCAGGTAGGAACGCAGCAGGATCAGTCCTACCGTGCCGTTCTTGCCGCCGAGATTGTGCGCCCCGTCGCGCGGCAGCATTAGCAGGCTGTCGGAAATCGGCTGGCGCGCGCGGGGATGATAGACCCCGTTTTCGGGATATTCGAGTGGCAGCGGAGCAGCCGTTTCTCCACGCCGACCTTCGCGCTCACCCGAGGCGTAGCGATCGATCAGCGCGCGAACCATGGCAACGACGTTTTCGTCAGACCCGGCAAGCCAGTATTGCAGCGTGAGGAAATAGGCGCGCACGTCCTGCGCCGTGCCGGGAATGTATTTCAGGATTTTCGGCAGGCGGCGCAGCATCTTCATCTGGCCCGCGCCCGAGCTTGAACCCTGTTTCTTCGATCCGCGCAGCTTCTTGAGCAGCGCCAGAGGCCCCTTGGCGGGGGCATCCATGCGATAATTGCCCATCCGCGTAAGCTTCACGACATCACCCGCCGACATCAGGCAGACCATCGCATCGCAATCTTCGCGCCGAGCTTCCAATGCGGGCATGATCATGCGCACGTGATCGTCGAGGAACATCATTGTGACGATGATGATGTCCGACTGTGAAATCGCCAGCGTGGCTTCTTCGAGCGCTGCCGCGTCGCTTCCCCATTCGGAGGCCGCATGCAGGGATAGGTGAATATTGTCGCGCGAAAGTACGGCGTCGGCGCGTCCCACTGCGCCTTTCAGATGATTGTCGAGCGTGATGATCGCAACCCGGACGGGCGCAGCACCGACAAGCGGCTTGATGTCCGCCTTACCGTGCATAGTGCGCCTTTGCGTCATACAGGGTTTCTAGGTCGATCCGGGTGCGACCCTCCTGAGCGGCGAAGGCTTCCGTATTGCGGCGCGCCTTGCCGCGCACGAAGAACGGGATTTTCTTCAACTCGCGCTGCGCTTCGTCGGTCCACAAATCACCGTCATTGGCGGGAACGATCGGCTCGGGTTCGGACGCAGCTTCGGCCTTGGCCACTGTTCTGGGCGAATGCGCCGCGTGGTGCGATGCGCCCGCTTCGTCGGAGAATTCGAAATCCTCGCGGAACATGGTGAGCAGATGCTCCTCCAGCCCCATCACCAGAGGGTGCACCCATGTGTCGAAGATCACGTTCGCGCCTTCGAAACCCATCTGCGGAGAGTGCCGTGCCGGGAAATCCTGCACGTGGACAGGGGCGGAAATCACTGCGCAGGGCATGCCCAGACGCTTGGCGATGTGCCGCTCCATCTGTGTACCAAGCACCATTTCCGGTGCGGCTTCGATGATTGCATCTTCAACGGCGAGGTGATCGTCGGTGATCAGCGGCTCGACGCCGTATTCCTTGGCTGCTTCGCGGATCTCGCGGGCGAATTCGCGATTGTAGCAACCAAGCCCGCACACTTCGAAACCCAGCTCGTCACGGGCGATGCGAGCAGCGGCAACCGCGTGGGTCGCGTCGCCGAAGATGAAGACTCGCTTGCCGGTGAGATAGGTCGAATCGACGCTGCGGCTCCACCACGGAAGCCGGGAATGGGTGTCGCCGAGGGCAGGCGTGGGATCTGCACCTGCCAGCTCGGCGACGTCGGCAATGAACGCTCTAGTGGCGCTCACACCGATAGGGACGGTCCGCACGGCAGGCTGCTTGAACGTGCGTTCAAGCCAGCGCGCGGCCTCATCTGCCATTTCGGGATAAAGGACGATGTTGAAGTCGGCATTGCCGATCCGGCTAATGTCCGAGGGCCGCGCGTTGAGCGGCGCGACCAGATTGACCTCGATATCCAGCTGATCAAGGATCTTGCGGATTTCGATCAGATCGTCGCGGTGGCGGAAGCCCAGCGCGGTGGGGCCGAGGATGTTGGCGCGCGCCCTGCGCCCTTCGCGCGGGGCAGGCGTCATATCCTTGTCCGCCAGATTGCGGACGATTTGGTAGAATGTTTCAGCAGCGCCCCAGTTTTCCTTGCGTTGATAGCTGGGCAGCTCAAGCGGGATCGCGGGGCAGGGCAGGTCCATCGCTTCGGACAGGCCGCCCGGATCATCCTGGATCAGCTCGGCGGTACACGATGCACCGACAATGATCGCCTCAGGCTTGAACCGTTCGACCGCGTCCATCGCGGCATCCTGGAAGAGTTGCGCGGTATCCTTGCCCAGATCGCGCGCTTCGAAGGTGGTGTAGGTGACAGGCGGACGCGCGTTGCGCCGCTCGATCATGGTGAACAGCAAATCCGCATAGGTATCGCCCTGCGGTGCGTGCAGGACGTAATGCAGCCCCTTCATCGCGGTTGCGATGCGCATCGCGCCAACGTGGGGCGGGCCTTCATATGTCCATACCGAAAGCTGCATCGCCTACACCTCCAGCATGTCGCGGCGCCGCAGCGGTCGCGCAAAGAGTTCGGCGAGATCACCGGCTTGGTCGAAACCGTGGATCGGCGAAAAGACGAGTTCGATCGCCCACTTGGTGGCGAAGCCTTCCGCTTCGAGCGGGTTGGCAAGTCCCAGCCCACACACCGTCAGATCGGGACGGTCCTCGCGAACCCGGTCCAGTTGGCGATCAACATGCTGGCCTTCGCTGATCCGCGCATTGTGGGGGATCAAGGCGAGCTCTTTTTCGCAATGCGCGCGGTGGAGATAGGGCGTGCCGACCTCTACCGGGACCATGCCCAGTTCGGTTGCGAGGAACCGGGCCAGCGGTACTTCGAGCTGCGAGTCGGGCAGGAAACTGATGCGCTTGCCGTCAAGTGCGCTGCGCGTGTGTTCTATTGCACGTTTGGCACGTTCGCGGCCCGGTGCGACGACGCTGTTGAAGTGCATTTCATCAATGCCGAACTCGCGTGCAGCGGCCTTCAGCCAGTCTGTCGTACCTTCGGCGCCGAACGGGAACAGCGCATCCAGCCGCTTGGCTCCGCGATCCTCCAAAGCCATTGCGGTGTCCGCAAGGAATGGCTGGGCGAGCAGGTAACGCGTGTTCGGACCCACAGGCGGCAGGTCACGCGCGTTGCGCGCGGGGAAGGAAGCCACGTTGGCGATGCCCAACTGGTCGAAAAGCCGAAGAAACTGGTCTTCGACAATGTCGGGAAGCGATCCGACCAGCAACAGGTTCTTGGGCGCGTCTGCATCAGCGACCGGCATTTCCGGCACCAGCGCTGCAAGGCAGGCGTCTTCGCCCTGAGTGAAGGTTGTCTCGATCCCGCTGCCCGAATAATTCAGGATCCGCACATTGGGCATGTGCTGCGCGCCGAGCCGCTGGGCCGCTTTTGCAAGGTCCAGCTTGATCACTTCGGACGGGCAGGAGCCGACAAGGAACAGCGTCTTGATATCCGGGCGCCGTTCCAGCAGCCGGGTGACGACGCGGTCCAGCTCGTCCTGGCAATCGACCATGCCGGCCAGATCGCGCTCTTCCATGATGGCGGTGGCAAAGCGCGGTTCTGCGAAGATCATCACACCCGCCGCCGACTGCAGCAGATGCGCGCAGGTGCGCGATCCGACGACGAGGAAGAATGCGTCCTGCATCTTGCGGTGGAGCCAGATGATCCCGGTCAGCCCACAGAAAACCTCGCGCTGGCCGCGTTCGCGCAAAACCGGGCGCGCGCCCTTTGCCTGCGGCGCATCGCAGCCGGACAGGGCGGGGGCAGTGATGGTGTCGGGAGGGCTCATGCGGGCACCGCCTCAGGGGACGACCCCTGCAACCGCGCCATCCGCAGCTTCCACAGGAACTGGCCTGCGTTGATGACGTAAGCGCCATAGCCAGCGAGAGCGACCATGAGACGCTGCTCTATCGTTCCCAGCGCGCCGAACAGCATCACCAGATAAAGAGTGTGCAGCGCCAGCACGAGCATCGAGAACACGTCCTCCCAGAAAAACGCCGGTGCAAACAGCCATTTGCCGAAGACCACCTTTTCCCAGATCGAGCCGGTGATCATGATGGTGTAGAGTACAAGCGTCTTCACCACGATCGAGGCGTCTGCCGCGAAGGCCCCTTCGCCAGTGGTGAGTGTGCGAATGACCAGCCCCAGGCTGATTATGAAAACCACGAATTGTAAAGGAGCGAGGACACCTTGGACGACAGTCCAGACCGACTCGTCTCTCCGCTGCCGCTCTGCATTTGTGTAGAGCGCCGTCGTTTTCCCCCCTGCTGCTTCTTGTCGCTTCATCGACTGAGTCGACTCGGCGGGGGAAGAGAGATTCTGCCGATTCATCCTCGTAGATAGCCTTTGCTGCCAGATTCAGAACCTACGCCCATGTGCCAAGCAGTGTCAATCTAATTAGACGTAAACAAAATTAGACAGTCTCCAATGTCCCCTTCGGTTCGCGTTGCCTGCGGCGGTGTTCTTGTGTACTGTGCTCGCGTTGGCGGTTCAGGAGTCGGGATTCTTCCGGCCTCGCCAGCCTCGACGCGATCCGCGCCACCCTCGGAGACTATCAGCCGGGGAGACGGGAAGGGTCTGCTATGGCAGCCTTAAGAGGGGCAGGAATGATCGGTGCGGGTTCTGCCGCACTTCGTAAGGTGATGGCCAATCCGCTTGGACGGAAGAAGCAGGAGCCCGATCAGCATGAAGGGTTCGAGGATCCGTTGGCTAATGATTCAATCAACACCATTATCGAAGGCGAGATCATACCGCGCCTGCTGATGGCGCACGCCGTCGGATCGTCAGACGAACTGCATGATGGAAAGAACCGCATCGCGCCGCCCAGAGCCGATGATTTCGCGCTCCTGCCATTGCGGCTCGAAGCCAGCAGCCTGATTGCCGAGGTTGATGCATTTCTGGCCGAAGGGGTCAGCGTTGACGCGATTTTTGTCGATCTGCTTGCCCCGGCTGCGCGCAAGCTGGGTGAAATGTGGGATGCCGATGAATGCGACTTCATCGATGTCACTATGGGCCTTTGGCGTCTGCAGGAAGTGATGCGGGAGATCTCGACACGCGCCCCTGCCAACCGCTTTCAGCCGGATGCCACCGCCCCGCGCGCGCTGTTTTCACCAATGCCCGGTGACTCCCATAATTTCGGCGCCGTGATGATCGACGAGATCTTCGCGCGCGCCGGCTGGCACAGCACTGTTGTCACCAAACCCCTTCGCAAGGAATTGCTCGATACGCTTTCCCGTGAACCGTTCGACCTCGTAGGATTGACCGTATCCCGCGATTGCCCTAGCTCCGCCCTCGAAAACCTCATCAAAGCGATGCGCAGCGTGTCTGCCAATCCGCACCTCTCCATCTTGATTGGTGGCCAAATGATAAATCAGAACCCTGCCATTGTTGCCGAAGTGGGAGCCGATGGGACCGGCGCCGACGCTCGTGCCGCCCTCGAAGTGGCACAGCGTCTGGTCCAGTCCGCCGCGGTGCGTGCGCACATGCTGAGATAGGGTGGGCCATAGATGCTGACCCGCAAGCATTCCATCGAGGGCAAGAACCCCTTCGGCAAGGCCGCAGAATTGTTCAACACGCTGGACGCCGATTCCGCGATGAAGCTTGCCATGGTTGCGGGCGACATCACCTTGATCCTCGATGACACCGGCACGATCCTTGATGCCGCATTCGATCCCAAGGACTTTCCGGGCTTTGAAGGCTGGGAGGGAACCAACTGGATCGAGACGGTAACCGTCGAAAGCCGGCCCAAGGTCATGGAAATGCTGGCTGCGGCCCGTCGCGGCGAAGTCCAGCACTGGCGCCATGTCAACCACCCGACCCGCGATGGCGACGTGCCGATCCGCTATGCCGTCCTCAGTGTGAACAACGGCGAGCACCGGATCGCATTCGGTCGCGATCTGCGCGAAGCGGGCAAGATGCAGCAACGCTTGTTGCAGGTGCAGCAATCGCTGGAGCGTGACTATCTGCGGATGCGCCAGCTTGATGCGCGTTACCGTATGCTGTTTGACCTGTCGGGCGAGGCGGTGTTGATCGTCGAGGCGTCGACCTTGCGCATCAGGGAAGCCAATCCGGCTGCTCATGCGATGATGGGCGCGCGCCCGGCGACCTTGCCGGGCAAGAAACTGCCGGGATTGATCGACAAGGATTCGCGTGATCGCCTGCAAGGGCTGATCGGTGCGGCGCTTGCCTCGGCGGCGGTATCTCCAATCGAGATCGAATTGGACAAGGGCTCGCGCAAGGTCATGGCCTCTGCCGCAGGGTTCTCGCAGGATCGTGGCCAATTCCTGCTTCTGCGCTTTTTCGGCGATCATGAGAAGCACGGCGAAGGCGCGCCTGCGGTGCTCGATCTGGTTGAACAGATGCCCGATGCCTTTGTTGTCGCGGACGCCAATCTTGAAGTCGTCAGCGCCAACAACGCCTTTGTCGAACTGGTCCAGGCACCCAGCGTGGACACCTTGCGCGGGCGCCATATGTCGAGCTGGATCGGGCGTCCGGGTATCGACCTGGACCTGATCGAAGGCCAGATCGACCAGCATGGCGCGGCCCGAAATGTCAGCACGGTCTTGCGTATCGGAGACGATATGGAAGGCGAACCGATCGAGCTTTCGGCGGTGCGCAGCGGCGGGGATAGCGGGCTTTATGCCTTTGTCATCCGGCCGATTGGTCGGCGCTTGCGCGATCTGCCGCCGGGATCGCAGGATCTTCCGCGCTCGGTCGAGCAATTGACCGATCTGGTAGGGCGCATGTCGCTCAAAGAAATCGTGCGCGAGAGCACCGATCTGATCGAGCGTTTGTGTATCGAGGCGGCGCTGCAATACACTTCGGACAATCGCGCCTCAGCGGCGGAAATCCTCGGCCTTTCGCGCCAGAGCCTCTATTCCAAGCTGCACCGCCACGGGCTTGGCAATCTCGACAGCGATCCTGACTAGGCTGGTTTCCTTGCCTTTTTGGGCGATTGCTGAAGGCGTTCCAAAACGGACATAAGGCGTTCGACAGCCATTTAATCTGCTCTTGCCGGTCACTTTTGGCCCATGAGACGAAGCGCGCCCCGAAACCCCGTTTTCGACCCCAAAATCGCTTTTTCGTTCCAGAATCGGCACATGTCGGATTCATAGTGTCAATTTTATTTGACGCATGAGTGTGTCAGGCATAGCCTCGCAATATGGAGCGCTCGGCTGTCTCGACTCGACCTGCGCCTGTTCCGGCGCTGAGGGACGTTGTCCAGCTTCTCAAACCGATAACCTGGTTTCCGCCGATGTGGGCTTTCATGTGCGGTGCCGTTTCTTCGGGCGCCGGGCTTGATGGCCGCTGGTGGTTTGTCGTGGGCGGGGTGCTGCTCGCCGGGCCGCTGGTTTGCGGGACGAGCCAGGCGGTGAACGACTGGTTTGATCGCCATGTCGATGCCATCAATGAACCCGATCGCCCGATCCCCTCCGGCCGCATTGCCGGGCGTTGGGGGCTGTATATCGCGATGATCGCCACGGTGGTTTCGGCGCTGGTCGGCTGGCTGCTTGGGCCGCTGGTGTTTGTCGCGGCGCTGGTCGGGCTGGCTCTGGCATGGGGCTACAGCGCGCCTCCCTTCCGCTTCAAGACGAGCGGCTGGACCGGCCCGGCGGTTGTCGGCCTGACCTACGAAGGATTGAGCTGGTTTACCGGTGCTGCTGTGATGCTGGGCGCCATGCCATCGGCACAAGTGCTGATCGTGCTGGTGCTCTACAGCCTTGGCGCGCACGGCATCATGACACTGAACGATTTCAAGGCGGTGGAGGGCGACCGGGCAACCGGGCTCAAATCGCTTCCCGTTACGCTTGGCGTTGCGCGGGCTGCACAATTGGCCTGTGTCGTCATGGCCGTGCCGCAACTTGTCGTCATCACACTGCTGGCGACGTGGGGATACGCACTGTCGGCGATACTGGTCGGCTGTGTGCTGGTGGCGCAATTCGCCGCCATGCCGCGCCTGCTGCGCAGCCCTGCCAAATATGCCCCGTGGTACAACGGCGTGGGCGTGACGCTCTACGTTTTCGGCATGCTTGCCGCCGCGCTGGGACTGGGAGGGTACATCTGATGCCCGCCGCGCAGCCCAAGGGACTGAGTTGGTTTGGCATCATCCGCATCGGTCTGGTGCAGGCATCGATCGGCGCGCTGGTGATGCTTTCGACAACCGTGCTTAACCGCCTGATGGTGGTCGAATACGCGCTGGCCGCAGCAATCCCCGCAGGGTTTGTCGCATGGCATTATGCGGTTCAGTTGACACGGCCCTTGTGGGGGCAGGTTTCCGACAAGGGACGCAAGCGGACACCGTGGGTCCTCGCCGGGCTCGCGGTGCTGGCCGGTGGGGTCCTTGTTGCCTCGCAAGCGACACCGATGATGGCGGACGGGTTTGGTGCCGGCTTCGCGCTGGCGGTGATCGCCTATACGCTGATCGGCATTGGCGTGGGCATGGGCGGGACCTCCGCTCTGGCGCTGCTGGCGTCGGGTGTCGCGCCGCAGAGGCGTGCGGCGGCGGCGGCAACCACGTGGATCATGATGGTGGCTGGCATTGTCGCCTCGGCGATTACGGTCGGCGCCCTGCTCGATCCCTATTCGCCCGAGCGCCTGATGGAAGTTGCCAGCGGGCTGGCTCTCGTCACGGTTGCCGTTACCGCGCTGGCGGTGTTCCGGCTTGAGCAAGGGCATGTCGTTTTCGAGGAAACGCGCAAGGACGAACCTGCGCCCGATTTCCGCGCCGCCATCGCCGAAATCTGGAACGAGGCTGCGGCACGTCGCTTCACCATTTTCATCTTCGTTTCGATGATCGCATTTTCGATGCAGGACCTGATCCTTGAACCCTTCGCCGGGCTGGTTTTCGGCATGACGCCCGGGGAATCTACGCAGCTGGGCGGCCAGCATCAGGGCGGCATACTGCTGGGCATGATTGTCGCTGGGGTTGGCGGCAGCGCGTTCAAGGGCAAACTCACCTCCGATCTGCGCCTGTGGATCGTTGCCGGATGCCTCGCTTCGGCGGCGGGTCTGGCGGGTCTTGCGCTGGCGGCGATTGCCGGGCCGGGCTGGCCGCTGGGGATCAATGTCTTCGTCCTCGGCCTCGGCAATGGCGTGTTCGCCGTCGCCTCTATCGGAGCGATGATGGGGCTGGCCGGAGCGGGAGAGAAAACCCGCGAAGGCGTGCGCATGGGCGTTTGGGGTGCATCACAGGCAATCGCATTCGGCCTTGGCGGAATGTTCGGGGCGATGGGCGTCGATATCGCCCGCCGCGTGCAGGCGCATGATGGCAGCGCCTTCCAGCTGATCTTTGCCATCGAAGCCGCGCTGTTCGTCCTCGCCGCGATCCTCGCGGTGCGGGCGGCCGGCAGTCAGGCCATGCCGACGCGCGCAAGTCAGGCACAGGACCGGGAGATATTCGCATGACAGAGAAGCTCTATGATGCCGTTGTTGTAGGCGGCGGACCTGCCGGGGCCACGGCGGCGGACGATCTGGCCCGTGCCGGCCATTCGGTGCTGCTGATGGAGCGCGGCGGACGGATCAAGCCCTGCGGCGGGGCCGTGCCCCCGCGCCTGCTCGAAGATTTCGACATTCCGCAAAGCCTGCTTGTCGCCCGCGCGCGTTCAGCCCGGATGATCGCGCCATCAGGACGCGCGGTGGACATGCCGGTGGGCGAAATCGGCTATGTCGGCATGGTCGATCGCGAGGAATTCGACGAATGGCTGCGCGAACGCGCGGCGCGGTCGGGCGCGGAACGCCTCACCGCGACTTTCGAAAAGGTCGAACGCGATGAACACGCTCACCCGCTGGTGACTTTTCGCCGCGAACGGGGCGGCCCGATCGAGCGGGTGCGCGCGCGGTGTGTCATCGGTGCCGACGGAGCCCGCTCTGCCGTGGCCAAGCAATGCCTGCCCGATGCCGAGCGGGTGAAATGCGTCTTCGCCTATCACGAGATCATCAAGTCACCCGAAGGCAAGGGCGAACGCTATGATCCCGATCGCTGCGATGTGTTCTACCAGGGGCGCTTGTCGCCCGATTTCTACGCCTGGGTCTTCCCGCACGGAGAAACCGCCAGCATCGGCGTAGGCAGCGCGAACAAGGGGTTTTCCCTGCGCGGAGCCGTATCGGAAATGCGCGGCGATCTTGATCTGACCCGCTGCGAAACCGTGCGCCGCGAAGGTGCGCCGATACCGCTCAAGCCGCTCAAGAAATGGGACAACGGTGCCGACGTGATCGTCGCAGGCGATGCGGCGGGGATTGTTGCTCCGGCATCGGGCGAAGGGATCTACTACGCTATGGTCGGCGGCCGTTTCAGCGCCGAAGCGGCGAGCGAGTTCCTCAAGACAGGTCAGGCCAAGGCGCTCAAACTTGCCCGCAGCCGTTTCATGAAAGAGCATGGCCGCGTCTTCTGGATCCTCGGCGTGATGCAGTATTTCTGGTATTCGTCGGACAAGCGGCGCGAACGGTTCGTCGACATGTGCGACGACAAGGATGTGCAGCAGCTCACCTGGCAGGCCTACATGAACAAGAAGCTGGTCCGGTCAAAGCCGTTGGCGCATGTGAAGATCTTCCTGAAAGACACAGCGCACCTTCTTGGTTTGCGACCGGCAAGCAGCTAGCTTCATGTCCATGCACTTGAGCAAGACGTGGATTCTGCCCGCAATCGTAGCCGCCATCGCTGCGGCAATCGTCGCGGTGCTGGGCGCGACCATCACCGATCTGGGGCCGTGGTATCAGGGGCTGGCAAAGCCGTCTTGGAACCCGCCCGACTGGGTGTTCCCGATCGGCTGGACACTGATCTACGCCCTGAACACCGCGGCGATCGTGTCCGCATGGCGCGCCGCGCCTACGCCGCGCGTATCCGATACGGTGATCGGCCTGTTCGCGCTCAACGCCTTTTTGAACATCACCTGGAGCATGATCTTCTTCCGCATCCAGCGCCCTGACTGGGCGTTTATCGAGGTGCTGCTGCTGTGGCTCTCGATCCTGGCGCTGATCATGTATTCGTGGCGGGTGTCCAAATCGGCCGCCTTGCTGTTCCTGCCCTATCTTTTCTGGGTGACATTCGCCGCCGCGCTCAATTGGGCGGTGGTTGAACTCAACGGCCCCTTTGGCTGACCCCTTGATGGAAGGCATAGCCGCCTTCTTTGCCAGCGGGCACGGTGCCGACGTCGTTCTGGCCGTGCTCGCCACGGAGGCTGTGTGGCTCAAGGTGCGCGGATGGAGCATCGGCGCCATCCTCGGCCTGCTGGGCCCGGCCGCACTGATCGTGCTGGGGTTAAGAGCCGCGCTGGTCGGCGCGGATTGGTGGTGGGTGGCAATCCCGCTGGCGCTGTCTTTCCCGCTGCATGTGATGGACCTGCGAACGCGCCTTTCAGCTTCGGACTGATCGAAAAGCCCTTCCGGCAAAACCCCGACGCAAAAAACCCGGCCGTGCTTTGCGCAGGGCCGGGTTTCTTGACCTTTGGCTTGAGCGGGGAAGGGGACCGATTGCGACCGGCCCCGTCCCCCTTGGCTTATTTCGGAGCGTAGTAGTGTTCCTGCGCCCACAGGTACCAGTTGTCGACAACGGTGCCTGAAAGCAGGATGCCGATACCGCCGGTAAGCGTCGTCAGCACCGCAAACCACCAGGCCCAACGGTGGATCGATTCCATCGTCGCGTTGAAGCCCATGGTCCAGCGCCAGAACAGTCCGGCGCGTTCCGATGCCGTGCCGCGATCGGTGATCTGTTCAATCTCGCGCTCGCCGCCGTAACGGCCCACTGCCAGGATCGTCGCCCCGTGCATGGCGAACAGCACCGCCGAGCCATAGAGGAACACGATCGAGAGCGCGTGGAACGGGTTGTAGAACAGGTTCCCGTGAATGAGCGAGAAGTTGTTCGTCCAGTCGAGGTGCGAGAAGATCCCGTAGGGAACCGCTTCGGACCAGCTGCCGATCAGAGCCGGGCGGATGAAGCCCAGCACGAGGAACAGCCAGATTGCCGAGGCGAATGCCCATGGGATATGCATTCCCATACCCAGAGCGCGTGCCCGCATGTACGTGCGTGCCCACCAGGTCAGAACGGCAATCGTCAGAAACGCCCCGGTCATGATGAACCAGCCGCCTTTGTTCAAAGGAACGAAGAAGCTGAAACCGTATTCCGGACCGGGAGGATCAAGCGAAAGCCAGAACAGCTCGCGCATGAACACCTGAGGGCTCCATCCGGCTTGCGCCCAGAAGTTGAACCCGATGATCAGGAACGCGGCGGTTCCGAATGCCAGCGAGATCATGCCGAGCCAGCCGAGATAGATCGGGCCGAGCTGCGCCTGACCGATCTTCCCCAACCAGTAATTGTAACCGGTGGCGTTGATGCGGCCTTCGCTGCCGTCGAGGTGCGGGACACCCATTTCGGGAGCCGCCTTTACCTGGATCTGCGTGAAGATGTTTTGATAGGTGCTCATGACATCATACTCCTGCCGACCAGATCGGGACCGCGCGCCACCAATCCCACCATTCGACCCAGCTGCCCGTCATCAGCGTGCCCGAGATCACGATGCAGACCGCGCTCCAGAACGCTGCACTCAGCGCCAGGAACAGACCCACACGGTGGATACCCAGCGTGCCGACCGAATAGCCGATGAAATCGCGGAAATAGGTGTCTTCGTATTCGGGCGTCTTGACGTCGGTGCCGTTCGACGGGTTCACCGCCGAAAGGACAAGGCCGCCGTGGAGCGCCAGCGCGAGACAGTTCGTGAAGAAGAACGTGATCGCGAGCATGTGCACCGGATTGTAGTGGAAGTTCACATAGTTGTAGCCGGTGTACGAAACCCAATCGAGGTGCGACCAGATGCCGTAAGGGAACGCATGGCCCCAGGCACCCATCCACAGCGGACGGATCACATTCAGCGTGACAAAGGCGAACACCGCGACGCTGAAGGCGATCGGGATGTGGTAGCTCATGCCAAGCTTGCGCGAGATTTCAGCCTGCCTGAAAACCCACGAATAGAAAGCCACCACGGCACAGGCCGTGATGATCTGGTGATACCCCCCTTGGTTGAGAGGCATGAAGGCAAGCCCGGCTTCAATCGGCGGTGGTTGAATGTCGATAAGCCAGGGGTTGAGGGTCGGCCCCTGAAGCGCGGCGGCGAAGATCAGCATGGTGCCCAGAAGGGCGCTGACTGCCGTCGTTACTCCAAAGAATCCGACATAAAACGGCCCGACCCAGAAGTCGAAAAGGTCGCCGCCGATTAATGTGCCACCGCGCACGCGGTATTTCCGCTCGAAACTAAGGAGCGCCATAGGTCCATCCTTCCCACCTCAAGGGCAGGTTTTGTCGTTTCCGATCAGAGGTGTAGAGGAGGCAGGCAGGCGAACCTGCCCCCTTACGTTTTCTGAGGCTTCAATCAGCCGGCCGGTGAAATCCCACCAAGCCAGTTGTACCGCTCAGTGCTGAGCAGGATGAAGTGGATCGTAAATGCCAGAACGGCCAGGCCGACGTGCAGCGCGACCAGGGTCCGGCGAACATCGAAGTGTTTCCAAATACCGTACATAGTCTGTTCCTTTTGAAACGTTGAAAAGCTCTGGTGACGTGATCGACAGGATTGCCGATCAAGCCATCATCACTGGCCGAATGGGCCTTGGAACCAGGGCTTCCAAGCGTACATCAAGGCGTGTGCGACGAGGGCGATGCCGACATAGAGGGTGAAGGTTCCCATGAACGCGCCATGGATTTCCTTTGCCTCGTCATCGGTCAGATACGTCCCCACGCTCGGGCGATCAGGATCGTTCATTGCAGTAACTCCATTTGAGTTTATTGGACCGAGGGCGGGAGTGCCCCCGACGGTATCCGCGCGTGATCCCCCACGTGGATTGCGGATGCCTGTTACTGTCAGGCAAAGGTGTTGGCCGCGGCTCGGCGATGGACGAAAGGGCGCAGGTCATGCGGTCTCCCCTTCGAGCAACGCCTCGGCGAGGCAGTCTTCTGTAACTTTGGCGAGGCCCTGACGGCGCGCCGTACGCTCTGCAGCGTCGCGCAGCCTCTTGGCCGCTGAAATCCGGATCAGGACGGGCTGCTTCTCGACCAGAAGATCAAGCCGCGCCTTTGCATCATTGTCCCACGTCAATTCGCTCTGGCTGCGCGCCGGAGTCGCATCGACCTTGTCCATGTCGGTGGCGAGCGGGAGGATGTGGAACAGCGCGTCGAACAGCGCATTGCACACTTCCTGCACCAGATAGGTCGCCCCCGAATACCCCATGAAGGGGGTGCCGGTGTGACGGCGGATCGCCGCGCCGGGGAAGCTGGCGGGGATGAATTTCCCGCGCGCCCCGCATTCGGCCATGTACATCCGCTCGTTATAGCTGCCCAGCATCACCAGAGGCGGGTTCGCGTGGATTGCGGCGCGCACATCCTCGTTCACCGGCTTCACCCCGGCACAGCGCGAAAACGCCAGCGCACAGGGAAGGCCCATGTCGTCTTCAAGGAAGTGACGGATGCCGCGAGCGTAGGTTTCATTGGCGACGATGCCGAAACTGGCGGTGCCGAAGAAATCCTGCGTGACGGAGCGCCACAAATCCCACAGCGGCTTGATCGTGGTGTGCTTCTCACGCTCGATAAAGGGTTCGGGATCCAGCCCCAGCTCCTCACCAAGCGCCCGTAGGAACTTGGTGGTCGAGGTCAGGCCGACAGGCGCCTGGAAATACGGACGTTCCAGCGTCTCGCACAAATTGCGGCCGAACTCGCGGTACATGCAGACATTCGCGTCTGCGGTGCCGAGCTGGCGGATATCGGCGAGGTGGCAACCCAGTGGGAAGACCACGCCGACTTCTGCCCCGATGCCTTCGATCAGGCGGCGGATCTCGGCAAGGTCCGATGGCATGTTGAACATGCCGTAGGACGGACCGATGATGTTGACGACGGGCTTTTCGCCCTCTTTGCGCGGTTTGGGCTGAGGCGCCTTCTTCGGCCCGAATTCGGTCCAGAGCCAGGTCAGCGCGCGGTCGGCGCTTTGCCACTGGTCCTCGTCGATCGTGCGCGGCAGGAACCGCTTGATATTGGTGCCTTCGGGCGTGACGCCGCCGCCGATCATCTCGGCGATGGAGCCGGTGACAACCACGGCGGGCAGTTCTGGGTCGAGCGTCTGCCATGCGCGTTTCATCGCGCCTTCGGTTCCGGTCTTGCCCAGTTCTTCTTCGCCCAGTCCGGTGACGACGATGGGCAATTCATGCGGGGGCAGGGCGTCGGTGTAATGCAGCACCGAAGTCACAGGCAGGTTCTCGCAGCCAACCGGGCCATCAATGATGACCTGAAGCCCCTTCACCGCGGTGAAGACGTAGGTTGCGCCCCAATATCCACCGGCGCGGTCGTGATCGAGAACGAGGGTCATGTGCCCACCGCCTCGGACGCCTTGCGCGCCGCTTCGTTCAGTGCCGCATATTTCTTGCGGAATTTGGGCCGGTCGACCGGCACGTCTTCCCAAACCCCTGCGGCGTGTTCCGTCCCGACCCCTTCAAAGAAGTCGCGCATCGCGTCAAAGCGGGCCTTGTTGCCCATCGCCGCGTTGATCACGGTGGCAAGGCTGCCTGCGCCTGCCGGACCCATCAGAGGGCGGGCCGAAATCAGGTTGGTGAAATAGAGCGACGGGATCGCCTTGGCCTTGGCATGTTGAACCACCGGAGTGGTGCCAACTGCCAGATCGGGGCGGAATTCCTCTACCGCGGCGATATCGTCTTCGAGGCTGGCGCGGAAATTGACCTTCACGCCCCGTGCCTCAAGCCATTCGCGATCCGCGTCGGACCATTTGGTGCGCGGGCAGGCGCTGCCGACATAAGGCACGTCCGCGCCGCTTTCGATCAGCAGGCGCGCCACCAGCAATTCGGAACCTTCATAGCCCGATACGGTCACGCGGCCGTTGATCGGGGAACCTGCAAGCGCGCCCTTGATCGCGCCGATCATGGCGTTCTTAACGCCCGCCACCTTTTCGGCAGGCAGGCCCAGCGTATCGCCCAGCGCATCCAGCCATGCGGCGGTGCCGTCTGCGCCGACAGGCGCGGAGCCGATTACCGGACGACCAGCGGCTTCGAATTCGCGGATGCTGGCGGTGTAGAACGGGTGGATCGCGGCGGCGACGCTGCAATCGAGCGCGGCGTAGAGTTCGCGCCACTCGCGGGTCGGGACAACCGGCCCGGCGGCGAGCCCCAGCGGCTCGAGCATTTGCCCGATCACCACCGGATCAGCCGGGAACATCTCGCCCAGCAGGGCCACAGTCGGCTTGTCGCTACGTTCTTTCGGCGCGGCGACCGGCCCGGCGGCGACTTCCTCGCGCGCATATTGCAGCATGGCGCCGGCCAGGACGTCCTTTGCCTCTGCATGGGTCGGAATGCCGAAACCGGGAACGTCGATGCCGATGATGCGCACACCGTTGATCTGCTTCTTCAGCAGCCTCAGCGGCACGCCGCTGGCGGTGGGAACGCACAGGTTCGTCACCACGATCGCGTCGTAATGTTCGGGATCGGCAAGGCCTTCGACGGCTTCCTTGATATCCTCGAACAACTTGCCGGTTACGAGCGTTTCGGAAGAAAAGGGCACATAGCCCACCGTCCGCCGCGCGCCGTAGAAATGCGAAGTGAAGGTAAGGCCGTAAACGCAGCAGGCGCTGCCCGAAAGGACTGTCGCGGTGCGCCGCATCCGCAGGCCGACGCGCAAGGACCCGAACGCGGGGCACATGCTCTGCGGCTGATCATGCGGGCCGACGGGATAGTCGGCGGCATATTGATCGAGAATGTCGCTCTTGCCCGCCTGACGCGCGGCATCGCGCATCGTGTCCTTGCTGGCGCAGCCGCCTTCTGCCGGTGCGGCCTGATCGTTCTGACCAAGGTCGATCCGGTCCGGGGCGCGCATCGCAGTTTCCTGGGCGTTCGAGGCGGGTTGGTCGGTCATCAAATGTCGTCGTAGACGACCTCCAGTGATGGCTTTTCCTCAAATATGCCGCCGCGCATATCGGCCTGGGTGGCTGGGATCAGTTCGACATTTCCGCCCGTGTCTTCGGGACTGAACAAGCCGAGCAAGCCATCCTGGTCCAGCGGAGAGGGCTGGCGCGGCGGCGCCTCGGCGACGTTCGTGGCGAGCTCTTCGAAAAGGCTGCCCCATTCGCCACCGGGCATTCCGATGATCTGGTAATTGGCGCTCTTGCGCCGGATGTCCTCGTTCGCGGGGATTGCGGTGAGCACGGGAATGCCGACAGCGTCGGCGAAGGCTTGGGCTTCGCCTGTGCCATCGTCCTTGTTCACGATCATGCCCGCGACGCCGACATTGCCGCCCATCTTGCGGAAATATTCGACCGCGTGGCAGACGTTGTTGGCGACATAAAGCGATTGCAGATCGTTCGATCCGACAACGATAACCTTCTGGCACATGTCGCGTGCGATCGGCAGACCAAAGCCCCCGCACACGACATCGCCGAGGAAATCGAGCAGGACGTAATCAAAGCCCCATTCGTGGAAACCGAGCTTTTCGAGCAGTTCGAACCCGTGGATGATCCCGCGCCCGCCGCATCCGCGACCGACTTCGGGGCCGCCCAGTTCCATGGCGAACACGCCGTCGCGCTGGAAGCAGACATCCTCGATCGTCACTTCCTCGCCCGCGAGCTTTTTCTTGGATGATGTTTCGATGATGGTCGGGCAGCTCTTGCCTCCGAACAGCAGGCTGGTGGTGTCGCTTTTCGGATCGCAGCCGATCAGCAGCACGCGCTTGCCCTGTTGCGCCATCATGTAGCTCAGGTTGGACAGGGCAAAGCTCTTGCCTGATCCGCCCTTGCCATAGATCGCGATGACCTGCGTCTCGCTCTTGACCTCTCCGGTGTGGACCGGATCGGGCTCGTGATCGGCTTCTTCACGCAGGGCTTCGGCTTGGGATTCAAGGATGCTCATGCCGCGTCCCTCCATTCGAGAACCATTTTAAGACAATCCGGATCGGTGAAGGCCTGCGGATAGGCATCAAGCGCTTCCGTCGCGGGCCTGCGGTTCGAAATCAGACCATCGAGATTGAGTTTTCCGTCTTCGATCAGAGCGCGGGTTGCCGCCAGATCACCGGGCTGCCATTCTGCCGCGACGCGCAGGCGCGCTTCCTTCATGAAAGCGGGCGGGAAAGCGAAATTGATGCGGCTGGCGTAAAACCCGGCGAGGGTGATTTCCCCGCCCTTGGCAAGCCGTCCGATCAATTCGTCGAAAATGTCGGCATCGCCGCTGGCATCGCAGATCGAGGCATAGTCGCGCCGTTCGTCCGCATCGGGTGCGATCACCGCGTAACCGGTTGCGCCATCACGGCGTTTTTCGCTGGTTTCCCAGACCGTTGGAGCAGGTGCGCCCATTGCCATGGTAATCCGCGCCAGCAATCGGCCCAGCACGCCGTGTCCGATGATGAGATCGGGCAGAGGACCGCCAGCGATCGCGTGATAGGCGGTGGCCGCGAGCGCGCACAGCACGCCATCGGCTCCCAGCCTTTCGGGTATCGGCAGGGCGCGTGCCGATGGCACGATCACGCGGGCTGCCGTCCCGCCAAACAGTCCGCGCGCGCCGGAATAGCAGTTTGCACCGGGTACGAATACCCAGTCGCCAATCCGGCCACGCGCGTTCGAGCCTGCGTCGACGATCCTTCCGACTGACTCGTAACCGGGCACCAGCGGGTACCCCATACCCGGGAAGCTGGGCATTTGCCCGCTCCAAAGGAGTTTTTCCGTTCCGCTGCTGATGCCGCTCCAGACGATTTCGACGATCACATCGCCCTCACCGGCAGGATTCAACTCGAGGGACTGAAGCGCGAGGCGCTCAGGTCCTTCAAGTATCACTGCCAGAGTGTTCATCATCCTCGCCTCAATTCGCCCCGGACCCCTGCAAGTGCGAGTCGAAGCGACTCGTGCAGTGGCCAAAAGATGATCCCTCACAACGTTTGCTACGCTTTACACTATCAAGTGTCAACCAAAGCAGACACTTTGTTTTCAAGCGAACGCGACAATCACGCTTGCGTTGACCGGTTGCGGGGTTGCGATGGATTGAGTTCGGGCAAAACCCGCCTTGCGGCACATCAGGGCGATTTCCTCCCCGCTGCGGGGGCGGCCGGATCCCATCGCCCAGAGGTAGAAGCCGAAGAATGCCTCTCCCATGCCTTCCGCGCCGGGCACGCAGGCCATCGGTTCCGCTATCAGCAGACGTGCGCCGGGCTTCAGGCTCCTGTGGATATTGGCGAGCAGGGCCGCCGCAGGGCCGTCATCATGATCGTGCAGGATCCGGACAAGCGACACGATGTCGTATCCGCCGGGGATCGGGTCTTCGAAGAAATTGCCCGGATGCGCGCTCACCCGCTCTGGGCCGAATGCGTCTGCCAGCACTTGCTCGCCTGTCTGTGCCACTTCGGGCAGGTCGAACAGGCCGAGGTGGAGGCCGGGGTTGGCCTCTCCCATGCGCCTCAGGAACGCGCCGTGCCCGCCGCCCACATCCAGCAACCGCGCCCGCGCAGGGAAACGGAAACTGGCAAGCACCTGATCCGCCACGAAATGCTGCGAGGCTGCCATCAGCTCGGAATATTCGCTGGTTTGTTGCCCGCGCTCCGCCGCACCGTGCAAGGCTCCGGCATAAGACCAGTAGCGTGAAAGGGCGGTGGGTTCCTTGCGATCCCGGCGCAGCAGTTCCATCGGATCAGCCAGATCGCGGTAAAGCAGCTGGTGATGGCGCACCATCGCCTGCGCTCCCTTGTCCGCCGCCAGCACCGCTCCCTGTTCGCCCAGCATCCACCCGTCCGGCTCCGGTTCCTCCGACAGGCGCAGCGCCCGCGCCGCGCGAAGCAGGGTGAGCGCTGCGTCCGGACTGAGATCAATCCTCGCGGCTACCTCCTGATGACTGACAGGGCCGTCCTGAAGCACATCGAACAACCCGCTTTCGACACAGGCGCGCAACGTCTGTGAATAGGTGAAGCCTGCCACCAGATCGAAGGCGTTACCGGCACGGCTGCGGGCGATGCGATTGATCAGCGGCAGCTTCGCCGCCCAATATTGAAATCCGGGATCGGCAAAGACGGCATTGCGCCGCGCCACATAGCGCACGCGCAATGATTTTCGAGCTTCGTTCGCCATGCGTGATCCCTGTTTGACACTCTTTATGTCCAAATGATTGGACAGATGCTACAGTAAGGTCAATGATATTGTCGGGACTCGCGTTCCTGACTGGCGCGCGACCCCCCGCAGAAGCTGACGGGTGAGGGTGAATGGGCGGCCATGTAGTCGTGATCGGAGCAGGAATGGGCGGGCTTGCCAGCGCCGCCCGGCTGGCCGCGCGCGGTTACGACGTCACCGTGATCGAGAAGGAACAGGACGTCGGAGGCAAGGCCCGGCGGGTCATGATCGACGGCCATCCGGTCGATGCCGGCCCCACGGTCTTCACCATGCGCGACGTGTTCGATGGGATTTTCAAGGAATGCGGGGCGCGGCTGGACGATCACGTCCGCATCCGCCGTGCCGAAGTGATCGCGCGCCACGCCTGGAGCGAGGACGAGCGGCTCGACCTGTTCGCCGATCCGCTCCGCAGCGAGGACGCGATCGGCGATTTCGCCGGAGCGGACGCGGCGCGCGGCTACCGCGATTTCCGCAAGGTCACGCGCAAGATGTACGACGTGCTGAACGAACCGATGATGCGCGGCGACAATGTCTCAAGCCCGCTGCCGCTGCTCTGGCGCATCGGGCTGTGGCGGCTGGATGCCTTCGCCGCGATGCGCCCGCACCAGAACATGTGGAAAGCGCTCGGCGGGTTCTTCCCCGATCCGCGCCTGCAACAATTGTTTGGCCGATACGCCACCTATTGCGGGTCTTCGCCCTTCGCCGCGCCCGCGACGCTGATGCTGATCGCCCATGTCGAGGCGACCGGGGTGTGGCTGATCGATGGCGGCATTCACGCACTGGCGGAGGCGCTGCGCGATGTGGCTCAGGCCAAGGGCGTGCAATTCCGCATGGGTACGGCGGTTGCCGAAATCCTGTCTGAACGCGGGCGCGGGGTAACAGGCGTGCGGCTCGCCAATGGTGATCGCATCACCGCCGATGCGGTAATCTGCAACGCCGATCCCAACGCGCTTGCCACCGGAAAGTTCGGATTGGAGGCCGGCAAGGCGGTTCCTGCCTTGCCGCCGGACAAGCGATCGCTCTCGGCACTGGTGTGGTTTGCCCATGCGCGCACCTCCGGCTTTGACCTGACCCATCACAACGTCTTCTTCTCGCGCGATTACCGCCGCGAATTCGACGAGATCGCCGCCGGTCACCGGCCCGGCGAACCGTCCGTCTACATCTGCGCTCAGGACCGGCCCGGCCATCGCGGCGGCTTTCCGGGCGAAAGCGCCTCCATCGCGCAAGGGCGGCGCGAGCGCATCCAGATCATCGTCAACGCGCCCGCCAACGGCGACACCCATTCCTGGCCACCAGAGGAGATCGAGCAATGCACGCAAGAGATGAAGGCGACGCTCGTGCGATGCGGGCTGACGTTGGAAGACGGGATGCCGCATCAGGTGGCGAGCCCGGCCGAGTGGGAGCGCCTGTTCCCGGCAACGGGCGGCGCCCTTTATGGCAGAGCGTCGCACGGCTCGGCGGCATCATTCCTGCGGCAGGGGCCGCGCACGCGGATGCCGGGACTTTATTGCGCGGGCGGAGCGACCCATCCCTCGGCAGGGGTCCCGATGGCCGCCTTGTCCGGGCTGCTCGCGGCAAAGAAGGTTCACGCGGACCTAAGTTCGACATGGCTATCGAGCCGGGTGGCTACAGCTGGTGGTACATCGATGCGATCAGCGCGGACGGGCGTCACGGGCTGACGATCATCGCCTTTCTGGGCAGCGTTTTCTCGCCCTATTACAAGCGCAGCGGGCGGCACGATCCGCTGGATCACTGCTCGCTGAATGTCGCGCTTTATGGCCCGGATCATCGCTGGGTCATGCACGAACGGCCAAGCACCGATGTGACGCGCGATGCAAGGACGCTGACCATCGGCACCAGCCAGGTGCGCTGGGACGGGACCATGCTCGAAATCGAGATCGAGGAACGCGATACCCGGTTGTTCAATCCGTTCCACCGGCGGGTCTGCGGCAAGGTGCGGGTGTTTCCCGAGGCGCTCAATCCTGCCAGCTTCGCGCTTGATCCCGCGCATAATCACATCTGGCATTGCATGGCCCCGCGCGCCCGGCTCGAGGTGGAGATGCAGCGCCCCGGCCTTTCATGGAGCGGGGAGGGGTATTTCGATCACAACCGTGGCAGCGAACCGCTCGAAAGTGGGTTCAACGTCTGGCACTGGTCGCGCGCGCACATGAAATCGGGCGCTGTGGTCTGTTACGAAGGCGAACGCGGCGATGGCTCGGTATTTGCCAGCGCTATCCGGTTTGACCGCGAGGCAATCCCCGTGGAAGTCGATCTTCCGGCAATAGCCCCGTTGCCGCGCAGCAAATGGCAGGTGGAGCGGCGCACCCGCTCTGAAATCGGCGTCGCCCATGTGCGCAAGACATGGGAGGACACGCCGTTCTACGCCCGCAGCGAGCTGGCCTCAAAGCTGTATGGAGAGGAAGTCGTGGCGGTGCAGGAAAGCCTCGACATGCGGCGTTTCGCATCCCCCGTGGTGCAGTTCATGCTGCCGTTCCGGATGCCCAGACAAAGCGCGAAGTAGCCTAGCCCTCTTCGGGAGTTTCCGCTTTCTTTGCCGCTTCCTCGGCAGCGCGCCGGGCGCGGATTTCCTTCACCTCGCGCCGCATCTTGAGCCATTGCCAAAGGCCAAAGCCAAGCGCGATGCCATAGAAGAACACCAGTTCGATCCAGCCGTAATTCTGCATGGTGTTCTCCGTTTCAGGCGGCGGGCGCCAGATGTTGCGCGGCCAGATCCTCTATCAGCTTCGCGGCCTTTTCGGGCGCTTCCTCATGCGCAAGGTGGCCGAGCCGGTGCAGGACTTCAAGCTGCGAGGTCGGCAGGTTGGCATGCGCCTCGCGCGCCCATTCGAGCGGGATTGTCGCATCCATGTCTGAATGCACCAGCAACACGGGGTTGGTGATTTCGCGCATCCGCGTTTGCAGCGTCGGCAAATCCCAGTTCGCCATCATCGCCAGCGCGCCCTTGGTATGGTGCGGGTTCTTCAGAAGGGTGGAATAACACGCCAGCCCCTCTGCATCGATGCGCGATGCGGTGGAGCGGTAGATGAAACGTTCGCCTTCGCTGCCAAAGCTGGCGGCGGCAGAAAACAGGCGCGGCACGAAGGGATTGACGAACAGCAGCTTGGCAAGCGCGGGGAACAGTTGCGAAGCCGGGCCGGGGAAAGGGCGGAGCGCCGAATTCAGCCCGATAATCGGCCCTTTGAACCCGTGATCGAGCGCCAGTTGCAGCGCCAGCGCTGCTCCGGCGGAATGGCCCGCGATAATATCCGGCTGGAACCCGGTCTGATCCAGCAGGCGTTCCAACGATGCGGCCATGCGCGGCAGCGACATTTCGTCGGGCCGGTGTCCGGTGGTGAAGGCATGACGCGGCAGGTCGGGGGCGAGCAGCTGGAATTGCGGCGCCAGCATCGGCATCAGCCCGCGCCATGAATGCACCGACGCGCCCGTGCCGTGCAGCAGCAGCAGGCGCGGACTGCCCGCTTCGCCCATCTCCTGCACATGCCACGTCGCTCCGCCCACCGGGACAAAGCGGCTGGCGTCGCGGTGAGGCCAGATGCGGCCTTCGCGGTTCCAGTCGAGCGGGCGGCTCATGCCGGAACCGGTTGCGATTGCACGGTAGAGATCGCCTGATGCAGCGCTTTGGCATCGGCGCGGGGCAGGGCGAGGAACCGCGCCAGCATGGCGGTGGCAAGCGCCTGACCTTCAGGCCCCGGCCTTGCCGAGATGTCCACCACCAGCGCGTCGATCCCGTCCCGCGCAATCGCCTTCGCAGCGGCTTCGGCATCCTCGCGCGCTTGCTGGCGTCCGGGCTGGCCTTTCGCATCGAGATTGGCTCGCCCATCGGTCAGGATCACGAGGCTGGGGGTTCGCCCTTTGCCGCGCACCGCATGCGCCACTTCGCGTGCGGCATTGAGCCCCATCGCCAGCGGAGTGCCGCCGCCGCCGGGCAGTTCGGCCAGCGCGCGCTTGGCCCGCGTGAGCGAGCGGGTCGGCGGCAGGATCATCTCGGCGGTTTCGCCGCGAAACGCGATCAGCGCCACTTCGCTGCGGGTGACATAGGCCTGCGACAGCATCAGTTCGACCGCGCCCTTTGCCTCGGCCAGCCTTGCCGCGGCGGCGGAACCGGAGGCGTCGACAGCGAAGATGGTGACGCGCGCGGCTTTTTCTTCGAAGCGGCGAATGCGCAGGTCTTCCTTGCGCATCAGGATCGGCGCGTCGGGATCGGCACCGGCTTCGCGGCGGCGCACGCCTTGCCACGGGACGGCGGCGCGCAGCGTGTCGATCAGTGCCAGTCGCGCACCCCCGCGCGGCATTCCCGGACGCGCACCCAGCGGCTTTCCGCGCAGACCGGACTTGCGCTTTTGCCCCGAACCGCTTGCGCCCGCGCGCTTGGGGGCATTGCCCTTGGCGAGTTGCTCCAGCAGGTCGGGCGGGATCGAAGCAAGCGCGGCTTCGACGATCAGGTCTTTCAGCTCCTGCTCGCTGGGCTGCTGCTCGCTGTCGGATGGCGTATCGTTGCTGTCGGGCGGAGGAGGGGGTGGTTCCTCCTGCTCATCTGGTTCCGGCTCTTGCTCCATCGGCGGCAATTGCGTGGCGCGCGGGGCAAGCACCAGCCGCGCGGCGGCTTCGAGGTCGGCCCGTTCGGCGGTCTTTCGGCCCGACAGCGCGGCATGGCCCCGCGCCGCCTCGCTGGCGAAGATCAGCGGGCGTAGCGATTGCACGCCCAAGGCCGCCGCCGTCGCTGCCAGCGCATTCAAATCATCGTCGCACAGCGGTGCGGTATCGCCCCCGCCAGCGTTCAGCGAAGCCACCTCCCATTCGCGGGACAGGCCCAGATCGCAGTGGAACGCCAGCCGTTCGGTGATCGACGGAGGAGGCGTGTCATCTGGCTCTATCCCGTCGTCGAGCAGGATCAGCGCCACCTGCCTGTCGTCCAGCGCCTGCGCCAGCCGTCCGGCCACCGCCTCGCTCAGCCGTTCTGCCATCGGCACGATCAGCGCGCCGCCGGTCGCTTCGGCCAGCAGACCGCGCATTTCCACCGGCTTGCCCGCGGCAAGGCTGGCGGCGATGTCGATCCCGCCCAGCAACCGCTCGTCGTCGACATGGCCGGGCATCTTGCGGCACGGTATTGCCTCGCCCAGCGCCTGCACCAAGGCATCGCGCGCCGGGCTTGATCCGCGCAGCACCATGCCGCCGAATGGCAAAGGGGAGCGGATGAAAAGCCTTGCGGCGAGCAGCGCGTCGTCAAAGGGTGTCGGGGCGTCCCCGGCGTTCACCCGAACAGCTCTTCGATGGCGCGGGTGATGCGCGCGGTCGATCCGGTTTCGTCGAGCACGTCGCGCCGCAGCCTGTGCCGCAGCGCCGAAGGAGCGACCGCTATCAGATGTTCGCGCTTTACACTGCGCGCGCCTTTCAGCGCGGCCAGCGCCCTTGCGGCGCGCATCAACGTCAGTTCGCCGCGAAGGCCGTCAGCCCCCACCGCAAGGCACAGATGCGCCGCATCGGTGAGCAATTCCTCGTCCGGTTCGAGCTTCGCCAGCCGCGCCTTGCCCCGCGCGACCTGTTTGAGGATTTTCTCATCCTCCGCCGCCCATTGCGCCGCGAAAGCTTCGGGATCGCGCTCGTTTGCGGCGACCAGCTTCATGATCGCAACCCGCGTTTCGATCGCTTCGGGCGTGCGCACTTCCACCGACAATCCGAACCGGTCGAGCAATTGCGGGCGCAGTTCGCCTTCTTCGGGGTTGCCGCTGCCGATCAGCACGAATTTCGCCGGGTGGCGCACCGAAAGCCCTTCGCGCTCCACGACGTTTTCGCCCGAAGCCGCCACGTCGAGCAGCAGGTCGACCAGATGATCTTCGAGCAGGTTGATCTCGTCAATGTAAAGGAACCCGCGATGCGCCTTGGCCAGCAGGCCCGGCTCGAACCCCTTTTCGCCCGAACGCAGCGCCTTTTCGAGATCGAGCGAACCGATTACGCGGTCTTCCGTCGCGCCCAGCGGCAGGTCCACGAAGGGCACCGGGCGTTTGCGCAAAGGCCCGCCGCCGCACACATCGGGATAGCGTTCCGCATCCTCTTTCGATCCGCCATAGGGGCAATCGGCATGGGCGGTGATCGGCGGCAAGAGGCTGGCCAGCGCGCGCGCCGCCGTGCTTTTGCCCGTGCCGCGATCGCCGAAAACCATCACCCCGCCAACGCTGGGATCAACCGCAGCGATCAGCAAGGCCTGCTTCATTTCGTCCTGGCCGACGATGGCGGAGAAGGGAAAGCGTGCCATTTCCCCAACCTTTTGAACCCTAATCCCGCGTTCGACAAGGTTTCATGACAGTATGCGTGACAATTTGTCCTGACAGTGCCGGTAAGGTCAGGATTTCGGCTTACGGGTCAGCAACAGCACCGGGATCAGGCCCGCCGCAAGCAGGATCAGCGCGGGGATGGATGCCTCCACCAGCCGTTCGTCGCTGGCGAGGCGATAGGTGCGGGTGGCCAGCGTTTCGAGGTTGAACGGGCGCAGGATCAGCGTCGCGGGCAGTTCGCGCAGTGTGTCGATGAAAACGAGCGCGGCGGCTGCGGCAAGGCTGGGGCTGAGCAGCGGGATATAGATGCGCGCCAGCACCCGGCGCGGCCCCGCGCCCAGCGAACGCGCCGCTGCGTCGAGCGAGGGCGGAATGCGGCTGAGCCCGCCGTCGATCGAATTGAACGCCACCGTCAGGAACCGCACCGAAAGGGCATAGACCAGCACCACGCTTGTTCCCGTCAGGATCAGACCGCCGGTATGGCCGAGCGAATCGCGGGCAAACCGTGTCAGGCCGACATCAACCGCTCCGAGCGGGGCGAGCAGACCCACCGCCAGCAAAGCGCCGGGCAGGGCATAGCCCAAGGTCGAAACCCGGATTGCGGCCGAGGTGGCCGAGCTGTTCGAGCGTGCCTTGGCAAAGGCCAGTACGATCCCGGCGACAAGGCAGGTGATCGATGTGGCAATCCCCAGCCACAGGCTGCCGCTGATGTAATGCGCCAGATCGCCCATCGCGGAGAGAGCGGCATCGCTGCCCGCCATCCACACCAGCGCGCCCGCTGGAATGCCGAACCCCAGCAGCACCGGCAGCGCGCAGGCCATCGTCGCCAGCGCCTTGCCCACAGGGGAAAGAACGATCAGTGCTTCGTCCCGGCGCCCGACCGCCAGCGTATCCTTGCCCGATGTCCGGCCCGAACGGGTGCGCGCCTCGATCACGATCAGGCCGATCACGAAAATCAGCATGATCGCCGCCAGCTTCAGCGCCGCCTGCTTGTCACCCATCGCCAGCCAGCTGCGGAAAATCCCGGTGCTGAAGGAGGGGATGGCGAAATATTCGGCGACCCCGAAATCGGCCAGCACCTCCATCAAAACCAGCGCCAGTCCCCCGGCAATCGCCGGGCGCGCGGCGGGCAGTGCCACTCGCCAGAAGGCACGCGAAGGCGTCGCACCAAGGCTGCGCGCGGCGCGGAACTGGCTTTGGCTTTGTGCCGCAAACCCGGCCCGCGCCAGCAGATAGACATAGGGGTAAAGCACGATGCCCAGCACGAATGCGCCGCCGGGCAGCGAACGGATTTCGGGGAACCAGTAATCGCCGCTTTCCCACCCTGTCGCGCCGCGCAAGGCGGTTTGCACCGGCCCGGCAAAATCAAACAGGTCGGCATAGATATAGGCCGCGATATAGGCCGGAACCGCCAGCGGCAGCACCAATGCCCAGGCGAACAGACGGCGTCCGGGGAAACGTGCCGCGGCCACCAGCCAAGCCGTGCCTGTGCCGACAACGGCGGCAATAGACCCGGCCAGCACCATCAACAGCATTGTGTTGCCGGTGTACCGCGCCAGCACCGTGCGGGCGAGGTGCGCGATCGCCTCCATCCCGCCACTGGGCGCGGAAACCAGAATGGCGAGGATCGGCAGCGCAGCCAGCGCGGCCAGCGCCAGCGCGCCCGAAGTCCAGCGATCAAGCCGGATCAAGGGCGCGTGCACGGCAAGCCTTGCACCGGACGGGGCGGATTGCGTAAGGCGGCTCACCGGACGCACCCGTCTTTCTTGCCGATCAGGACAATCATGTGAGCCTTGAATTTCGTCATATTGCCCATGCTTACGGAGATGTGACGGCGCTGCGCGATGTGTCTTTCACCGCGCCGACCGGCGAGATTACGTGCCTGCTTGGCTCTTCGGGCTGCGGAAAGTCAACCTTGCTCAATCTCGCGGCGGGACTTCTCGATGTGCAGCACGGCAGCGTGCTGGTGGGCGGGGATGTGCTGGCGCAGCCGGGCGACAACCCGCCACCCGAAGCGCGGCCCGTGGGGCTGGTGTTTCAGGATGGCGCGCTGTTCCCGCACATGACAATCGCGGGCAATATCGGCTTCGGCCTGCCGCGCGAGAATCGCGGTGAAGTGGACGGCTGGCTTGAACGGGTCGGCCTGTCGGGCCTTGGTGCGCGCTATCCGCATGAGCTATCGGGCGGGCAGCAACAGCGTGCCGCGCTCGCCCGCGCGATGGCGCCGGGGCCGAAAGTGCTGTTGATGGATGAACCCTTTGCCAGCGTCGATATCGTGCTGCGCCGCCGCCTGCGCCGTGATTGCCGCGTGCTGTTGCGCGAACAGGGGACGACAACGGTGATGGTGACGCACGATCCCGAAGAGGCGCTGGACGTGGGCGATCGCATCGCGGTGATGGAAGAAGGGCGGATCGTGCAGTTCGGCACGCCTGACGATCTGCATGAACGGCCCGCCACCGCCTCTGTCGGGGCGATTTTCGGCGGGGCGCAGGTGATGGTGGCCAGCCGCGAAGGCGACGCTTTGCGCACGCCGCTGGGCCTGTGGCCGGTTACCTGCGTGGCGGGCGAACTGCCCGATGCCGCCGCGCTCGATCTGCTGATCCATGCCGAAACGCTTGATTGCGAGCCCGATGCCGAGGGGCTGTGGGTGCGCGACGTGCATCCGCTGGGCGTCGCCAGCCGGGTGCTGCTGCGCAATGGATCGGGCGAGGAAATGACGGTGCAGACGACATCGCCCGTGGCCGAGGGCAGCCGGTATCGCGTCGTTCCCCGGATCGGCAGCGTCAGGGCTTTCGCGCACCAATAGGGCGGCCTGAATATCTACTATTGCAAATCATTCGCAAAACGCACAGAGAGCGCGTGAATGACGGAAAGGTATCCCATGAAGCGTATGATTCTCGGCTTGGCCGGTGTGTTTGCCCTTGCGGCGTGTTCGGGCGCGGAAGATGCCGCGCCGGTCGCCGATGCGGGCGAGGTGAACATCTACTCCTCGCGCCACTACGACACCGATCTGGCGCTGTATGAGGATTTCACCGAGCAGACCGGGATCAAGGTAAACCGGATCGAAGCCGATGCCGATGCGCTGATTGAACGGATCCAGAGCGAAGGCGAATTCTCACCCGCCGACCTGTTGATCACCGTCGATGCCGGACGGCTGTGGCGCGCGGAGGAAGCGGGCATTCTATCGCCGGTCGAATCCGAAGTGCTGAACGAGCGCCTGCCCGCGCATCTGCGCCACCCTGACGGGCTGTGGTTCGGCCTTTCTACCCGGGCGCGGGTGATCATCTACAACAAGGAGCAGGGCACGCCCGAAGGGCTCGCAAGCTATGCCGACCTCGCCGATCCGGCGTGGCGCGGCGATATCTGCATCCGTTCCTCCTCCAACATCTACAACATCTCCATGCTGTCGGCGATCATCGCGCATCGCGGTGCCCAAGAGGCTGAAAACTGGGCCAGGGGCGTGGTCGCCAATTTCGCGCGCGATCCGCAAGGCAATGACACCGCCCAGATCGAGGCGGTGGCCGCAGGCGAATGCCGCATCGCGGTGGTCAACACCTATTACCTCGCGCGCTATGCCGGGGGCGAGGGCGCGGACCGCGCGATCTTCGACGCGATCGGCGTGATCTTCCCCGATCAGGACGGCGTGGGCACGCATGTCAACATCAGCGGCGCAGGCGTGACGGTGAACGCGCCCAACCGCGCCAACGCCATCGCTTTCCTCGAATATCTCACTTCCGAAAGCGCGCAGCGGTATTTCGCGGACGGCAACAATGAATACCCTGCCGTTAACGGGCTGAAGGCCAATTCGGCGGTTGAACAGCTCGGCACGTTCAAGGCCGACACACTCAACGCCGCGGAAATCGGGCGCAACCAGCGCGCCGCGGTGGAGATTTTCGACCGGGCCGGGTGGAACTGATCAGGGGCGGAAAACAGCGCGCCTTTTTGCGCGGGATCAAGGCGCGCTTTCGCCCCTTATCACTAAACTACCTTGAAGCGCGGCGGTGAAACGTCCATTTGCCCTCCCGCATTCCCGAAGGCGCGCTCGCGCCAGAACCACAAGACCGAGGCTTTTGAGTTTTGACCGAGACGACCACCGCATCGCCCATTCCACCCCGTGAAGCCTTTGAGGAAAGTGGTGCCGTTTCGGTCGAGACGATCACCCACGTCCACCAGTGGAACGACGACCTGTTCAGCCTCAAGATGACGCGCCCGGCGTCTTTCCGCTTCCGTTCGGGCGAATTCATCATGATCGGCCTGCCCAAGGAAGACGGCAAGCCACTGCTGCGCGCCTATTCGATGGCTTCGCCCTCCTATGCCGAGGAACTCGAATTCCTTTCGATCATCGTGCAGGATGGCCCGCTGACCTCGCGGCTCCAGCACATCAAGGAAGGCTACCCGATCTACCTCGGCAAGAAGCCAACCGGCACGCTCGTCACCGACGCGCTGCTGCCGGGCAAGCGGCTGTTCATGCTTTCGACCGGCACCGGCCTTGCCCCGTTCATGAGCCTCGTGCGCGATCCCGAAGTCTACGAGATGTTCGAGGAAGTGATCGTCGTCCATTCGGTGCGTCGCGTGGCTGACCTTGCCTATCGCGAACTGCTGGAAAGCAAGCTCGAAGGCGATCCGCTGCTCGAAGACGATCAGCGCGAACGCATGATCTATGTCCCCACCGTCACGCGCGAACCGTTCCGCACGCAGGGCCGCATTCAGGCGTTGATCGACGATGGCCGCCTGTTCGAACAGTCGAAGGGCCCGCAGCGGTTCGTGCCTGAGGAAGACCGCGTGATGCTGTGCGGTTCGATGGCGATGATCAAGGATCACGCCGCTGATCTGGAAGCGCGCGGTTTCGAAGAGGGCGCGAACAACAAACCCGGCCAGTTCGTGATCGAACGCGCGTTTGTGGGCTAAGGCCACGCGCCTCGCATTCTTCGCACTTTACATCGGCGGTGCTCTCAGGCCAGTTGCGTCCCGCAACCTGAATCGGCTCACTGGAGAGAGACGCCCCCATGCTGAACACAGCAAACCGCACCGCCTATAACGAAGACCACGAAGCATTCCGCGACACCGTGCGAAAGGTGCTCGCCGAACACATGGTCCCTTATCTCGACCAGCACGAGGAAGAAGGCATCGTCCCGCGCGAGGCGTGGAAGGCGCTGGGCGAGGCGGGGATGCTGTGCCCCACGGTGAAGGAAGAGAACGGCGGGCTTGGCCTCGATTTCGGGTTCAACTGCGTGCTGGCGGAAGAGCTCGCCTATATCGGCACCTCGGCTGGCTTCACGCTGCAGAACGACATCACCGTCAACTATTTCGAGCGGCTCGGCAGCCCGGAGCAGAAGGAGAAATACCTGCCCGGCATGATCAGCGGCGACATTATCAGCGCCATCGCCATGACCGAACCGGGCGCGGGCAGCGACCTTCAGGGTATCCGCACCACAGCGGTTGAGGATGGCAATCACCTCGTCATCAACGGTTCGAAAACCTACATCACCAACGGCCAGAATGCCGATGTGGTGATCGTGGTGGCGAAAACCGATCCCACCGCCGGGGCCAAGGGAACTTCGCTGATCCTCGTCGATGCCGACACCCCCGGTTTCGAAAAGGGCCGCAACCTCGACAAGATCGGACAACATTCTGCCGACACGTCCGAACTGTTCTTCCAGGACGTGCGCGTGCCCAAGACGAACATTCTGGGCGGGGAAAATCGCGGCTTCATCCACCTGATGGAGGAATTGCCGCAGGAACGCCTCTCGATTGCCGTTTCCGCCATGGGCGGGGCTCAGCGCGCTTTTGACGAAACGGTGAACTTCACCAAGGAACGCAAGGCATTCGGCAGCACCGTGTTCCAGTTCCAGAACACCAAGTTCACCCTCGCGGACCTCGCGGCGAAATTGCAGGTCGGCTGGGCGCATCTCGACTGGGCGATTGCCCGCCACCTGCGCGGCGAGCTGACTACGGGCGAAGCCAGCGCGGCAAAGCTGTGGCACACCGAAATGCAGTGGGAGATGGTGGACGCCTGCCTGCAACTGCATGGCGGCGCGGGTTACATGAACGAATACGCCATCGCGAGACTGTGGCGCGACGCGCGCGTGCAGCGCATCTATGGCGGCACGAGCGAGATCATGAAGGAAGTGATCAGCCGCGAGATTTGAGTATATTGGTGGTCGCTATGATAATGCCTGTAGCTTGATGGATTGATTGATGCGTCTTGCCCCAATTCTTGTGCTCACGGTTTTTTGCCTAGTTTCGTGCACTCAAGCTGTATCTGATCCTTGTAAGGAAATGGAATTTGATAATCTGACTGGTATGGGCTTCGCGATCACCGAGAAAAACTCGGTCACAGTAAATGAAGATGGCTGCGAGATCGATATTGTCTTTAGGGGGAGCTTGCAAAACGTAGTTGTGTCTACAATTGAAGGGGATAAATTGTTTGGACCAATCAAACCCATCAAATTCGACTTAGATGGGTACACATTTGTCTCTGAAAGACCTCGAGACGATGGCCGAACATTTTTCGAGGTTGAGAAGATAAACGTTCTCAATATCAGTGATGATGACCAAGCAATAGACATGATGGCAGTCGAGATATTCGGAACAGTCGATGGGATTCGACGCATAAAATAGACTATCATTGGACTGACGAGATTATGAAGGAAGTTGTGAGCCGCGAGATTTGAGGCGATGGGGGCAGCAACTTGGCGAAAGATCAGTGACGCGATGCTTGTGCTTGCGTCGAGTGAGGCGGACCAAAAGGCCTTTCTCGACAGCATGGGTTTTCCGGTCCCGATCAAGGACGATTTGGCCGAGGATTTTAGCTTCTTGGTCGGATCCATGGAGGCCAACGGAAAGACCGCTGAGTTCGGCAGCAAGCAGCTTGAGCTAATCACTCGGATTGATGGGTTTTTCGACCAAAAGTCGGGCGGTGCTGACCCGGAGTTTTGGCAAATAGGGACACCCTCGTGCGATGAAGGTTGGGAGGAGGTAAGAGTTATGGCCAAGGAGTACTTGTCGCTTGGCGTCACCGACGAACCCGATATTTTCGCCACGCAGTGAGTACCCCCGCTCAGCCTGAGCTTGTCGAAGGCCATGCGCGAAGATCGCCTCAAGAGCCCTTTCGGTTGCGCGCGAGTTTGGAAATCCGCTTCCAATCACCAGCGATCAGAGCCTCCTTCTTCGCCCGGCTCCAGCCTTTGATCCGGCGTTCGGCAGCAAACGCTTCATCGCGGGTCGCGAAGGCTTCCGACCACATAAAAGCCACCGGCAGCCGCTTTGCTGTGTATCCGCCGAGCGCGCCGGACTTGTGCTGCGCGACGCGATAATCGAGATCGTCGGTGTGGCCGACATAATAGCTGCCGTCGTTGCACAAAAGAATATAGGTGTGGAATTGCATCGCGCGGGGCTAGCGTGGGTGTGTGGCCTTCGACAAGCTCAGGCTGAGCGAGGATGGGGATGTGTGTCGCCCTATAAGGAGTAGCTGCCATTGAACAACCCACTCGATTTCAGCGGAAAGCGCGTGCTCGTCATCGGCGGGTCGAGCGGGATCGGCAATGGCATTGCCCAAGGGTTCCGCGCGCACGGGGCGGCAGTGATCGTCACCGGCACGCGGCCCGACGAAGGGGACTATCTGGAGGCTGAGGACAGCGATCTTCGCGGTCTGACCTATCACCGGCTCGACGTGACGGATCGCGATGCGGCGGATGCGCTGGCGGCGGAAATCGGCGCGGTCGATGTGCTGGTGCAGTCGCAGGGGGTGGTCCGTTACAAGCGGGCCGAGTTCACCCGCGAAGGCTGGGATGCGGTTGTCGATGTGAATCTCAATTCGGTGATGGATGTGGCGCGGGCCTTTCACCAAGGGTTGGCAGAGCGCGGCGGCAACATGATCGTGGTGTCTTCCGTTGCGGCTTTCAAATCGACCATCGGAACGCCCGCCTATGCCGCGTCGAAAGCGGGCGCGGCGAGCCTTGTGAAGACATTGGGCGAAGCCTGGGCGAAGGACGGTTTGCGCGTGAACGGCATCGCGCCGGGGCTGGTCCCGACCAAGCTGACTGCCGTGACCACCGATCATCCCGAACGGCGCGAGGCGAGCCTGCGCGCGATCCCGCTGGGGCGGATGGGCACGCCGGAGGACATGGCCGGGGCGGCGCTGTTCCTCGCTTCTCCGCTGGCATCCTACATGACCGGGCAGACGCTCGTGGTGGACGGCGGGCTGACGCTTTCGTGACACTTCCCCTCCTTTACAAGGAGGGGATCGAGGGGTGGTTGCGCGGCGCAAGCCGCGTCTTTTCGATTGCGACCGCGCTGGCGCGCGGCACCACCCCCAGCCCCCTCCTCGAGAAGGAGGGGGCTAATCCATCGCGCTTTCCTACCAGCCCGCCGCCCGATACACTGCGCACATGACAACGACTTGCTCACCCGCACATACGCCGATTTCGGAAAGTCACACCTCAGAGCGGCATTTCGGCATATTATCAACAAAGAACAATGAGTTGCCCCGAATGCAAAGTTTTTGAAAACACCCCCTTCACTGTTCCACCCATCGGAGACCCACCCCATGAAATTCACCCGTCTCGGCAATTCCGGCCTCTCCGTCTCGCGCCTGTGTCTGGGCTGCATGAGCTATGGCGATACGACCAAGGGCTGGCACGGCGACTGGCTGCTGGACGAGGAGGCGAGCCGCCCGTTCTTTCGGCAGGCGCTGGAGGCGGGGATCAACTTCTTCGACACCGCCAACGGCTATTCGGGCGGCACGTCGGAAGAGATCACCGGCAAGCTGTTGAACCAGATGGCGCGGCGCGACGAGATCGTGGTGGCGACCAAGGCCTTCATTCCGTGGCGCAATGCTCCCAACACCGGCGGGCTTTCGCGCAAGTCGTTGATGCAGGCGATCGACGACAGCCTGACGCGGCTGGGCATGGACTATGTCGACCTGTTCCAGATCCACCGCTGGGACGATGCGACCCCGATCGAGGAAACGATGGAGGCGCTGCACGACATCGTGAAGGCAGGGAAGGCGCGCTATATCGGCGCATCGTCGATGTATGCCTGGCAGTTTGCCAAGGCGCAGGAAGTGGCGCGCAGCAATGGCTGGACGCGGTTCATTTCGATGCAGAACCAGCTCAACCTGATCTACCGCGAAGAAGAACGCGAGATGCTGCCGCTGTGCGTCGATCAGGGGGTCGGCGTGATCCCGTGGAGCCCGCTGGCGCGCGGGCGGCTGGCGCGGCCTCTGGGTGAAGAGACGGTGCGCAGCAAGACCGACGGTTTCGGCAAGGTGATCTATCCCGAGGACGAGGCTGACAATGCCGTGATCGCCGCGCTTGATGCGCTGGCGCGGCAGCGCGGGGAGGCGATGGCGAGCATCGCGCTGGCATGGCATTTCACCAAGCCGGCGGTCGCGGCGCCGATCATTGGAGCGACCAAGCCGTCGCATATCGAGGCCGCGGTGGCGGCGCTCGATCTGGAGCTGTCGGCGGAGGAAATCGCAATGATCGAGGCACCTTACCGCCCCAAATGGCCCACCGCCATGGCGATGGCATTGCCGGGCATGGATCAGGTGAGCGTGCTGGATTGAGCAAAAGGAGCGGCACGCGCACAAAATCGACGCGAATGTGACATGTGTGTAGTGATCGTCGCAATCACGTCACGAATGCGTCACATCGCAGCGGCAATCCGGACTTCGCAACAGTCCGGGGCGGCGCATGGACGTCATCAACATCTTCCTTACCAACGAGCTTGGCGAAACGCTCGAAGACTTCATCCACGACGGGAAGCGATTCACGTTCGACAGGATGGGGCCGGACGGACCGCTCCGTCTGGTGGATGGCCCGGTGTGGGTGTTTGTCGACTGGGTGATGGACGATCTGGCGGGGCTCGAAATGTGCCGCCGCCTGCGCGCCGACCCGCGCACCAGCGAAGCGCATGTGACGATGGTGCTGGAAGAAGACGATTTGGAGGATCGCCGCCGCGCGCTGAAGGCCGGGGCAGACGACTACATGGTCGGGCCTCTGGCGCGCAACGCGGTGCTCGATCGGGTGCTGGCGCTGCAATCGCGGCATGCCGAACGCCATGCGGTGCAGCGGTTCGACATGGGACCGCTGGTGATCGACATGGCGGCGCTGCAGGCGCGCTGGAACGACGAACCGATCATGCTGCGGCCCAATGAGTTCCGGTTGCTGCGCTTTCTGGCGGAAAACCCCAACCGCGTCCTCAGCCGCGAGGACATGATTCAGGGACTGGGCAAGCGCGAGCCGCCGATTGACGAACGCACCGTCGATGTCTGGGTTGGGCGTCTGCGCCGCGCCTTGAAGGCGGCCGGGGCAGGCAATCCGCTGCGCACGGTGCGATCGATGGGCTACGTCTTCGACCTGCCCTGAAGCGCGGACGAAACCACCGGAAAAGCAAAAGGCCGCCCCGTTACAGGGCGGCCTTTCCTACTTCGGTATCGCCTGTTAGCGATCAGAACTTGGCAGTCACTCCCAGCGAGAATGACGTGCCGACCTGGAAGGTGTTGAACTCGATCCGGTTCGCGCCAAGCTCCTGGAACTCGAAATTGTCGCGGCCAAAGATATTGCGCGCTTCAAAGCTCAGTTCCAGCGGCACGCCGAGCTTCAAATCAGTGCGGGCAACGATGTCGACCGTCAGGCCCGGATCTTCGATGAAGTCCGGCTGTGCACCTGCGCGCTGCGTCACGCGTTCGCTGGCGTAGTTGAGCAGGACGGTCAGCTGCTGGACCTTTTCGGTATCCTCGATGCCGAACGAGAAGTTGGCGATGTGATCCGACTGGCCCACCAGCGGCGCGCCATCGTCGAAGATGAGGCTGGCAAGCTGGTTGGCATTGCCCGGCACCGGCGAGATGTCACCCGCGCCGACCGAAAGTTCGGATTGGGTGAAGGTGTAGTTGGCGATGAACAGCAACTGCTTCGTTTCGAAGAAGCTGCCGCCAAGGTTGTAGAGATCGATGCCGTAAACCGCATCAAGCTCGAAACCGTAAAGCTGTGCCGAAGGGGCGTTGGCGAAGCTGGTGAAGACCTGCCCCGATGCGACGTTGAACGTGCTTTCGATCGGGTTGTCGATCTTCTTGTAGAAGCCGGCAAGGCTGACGCGATCCGACCCGCCGAGATAATATTCGGCGCGGGCTTCGATGTTCAGCAGTTCGCTGTCCTGCAGCAGCGGGTTGCCCTGGAACAGGCGGTTGCTTTCGGGATCGAAGTAACGCTGTTCGACCAGCTCGCGGAACTGGGGGCGGGCGATCGTCTGCGAGGCCGAAAGGCGCAGCTGAAGATCGTCGATCGGTTCCCACGTGACGGTGCCGCTCGGCAGGAAGTAGTCGTTGGCGATGAAAGTCGGTGTGGCCCCGGCGATCGGCGTGTTGAAGATCGTCTGGTCGAGGTTCACCGCCTGCGTCGCGTCTTCGTAACGCACGCCTGCTTCGAGCGTGAGGTTGCCAGTTGGCAGCCAGCGCAAGAGGCCGTAGCCCGCGTTGACTTCCAATGCGGCGTCAAACACCGGGAACGGCGTTGCTTCGGTCAGGGTAACGTTGAAGCCCGCAAGAGTTGCCCCGTTGATGATGTCGCCCGGACGCCGCAGACCCAGCGCAATCGCGGCGTTTTCGTTAAGCGAGCCGAGATCCGGATTGCTGGGATCGGGCGCGATGAACGGCCGGAATTCGCGGCTTTCCGAGCGGCGATCGGTGTCCGAATAGGCATAGCCCACGGTGACTTCGAAAGTGTCGGTCAATTCATAGCCAAGATCGACGCCGCCGAACCACAGCTTCTCCGTCAGGTCATCAAACGAAACGGTGGTGATGCCCGCGTCGGAAAGCTGGTTGAAATAGGCGACGAAGAAGTCGCCGAACGGGTTACCCGAAAGGTTGGTGCGGGTGTAGCTGAAGGTGGTGTTGAACGGAGCTTCACGATCGGTGCGGGCGTATCCGCCGCGCAGATCAACGCTGAGCCGGTCAAAATCCAGTTCCGCGACCAGTTGCGAGTCCATCAGCTGACGCTCGAACCATGCGGTCTGCTGGTCCTGGAAATCGAACCCGGTTTCGCCCGGGAAGATGTCGAACCCTTCGGAAAGACGCGCGGTCTTGAGCGTGTCGCGGATGTAGAGATTGGTCCAGCGCACCGTGTGCGGGCCGAAATCGAGGCCGAGGCCCAGCAGGCCGTTCACCAGCACGCTTTCGTCGGTGATGAAGGTTTCGGTCTGTTCGAAAACCTCGGACAAATCATTGCTGCCACGCTGGCTCAAAACGCTGCGGTTGCGCAGGCTGTTCTTGATCGAGGCGGTGGCGATCACGCCGAGATAGGTGTCTTCGCCCAATTCGAACGAGGCCCCGCCGGTGATCGATCCGGAAAAATTGGGGCGCTGGTTGTCGACCTTTTGCAAGGTGACGAGATTGAGAGGGAACAACTGCCCAGCAATGCCTTCAGAGACAGAGATCGGGACGTTGCCGATGCGTTCGCCGCTGTCGAAGAATGCCTGCAGGTTCGACGGGATATCACGGTTGCCGTTGTCGAAACCGAAGGAATCCCAGTTGGAACCGAAATAGGTGAGGCCGTTTTCAAAGGTCGTCTCGGTATCGCCGCCCATCGAGAAGCTGACCGAAAGGAAATCCTCAACCGGAACCGCTTTCGTCGTGAGGTTGATCACGCCACCGCCGAATTCGCCGGGATAGTTGGCCGAATAGGTCTTTTGCACCAGCGACGAGGCGATCACGTTGGTCGGGAAAATGTCGAGCGGAACGACGCGGCTCAGCGGTTCGGGGCTGGGCAAGGGAAGGCCGTTCAGCAGCGCGAGCGAGTAGCGATCACCGAGGCCGCGCACGAACACGCGTCCGTCGCCGACCACCGAAAGGCCGGTTACGCGGCCCAGCGCGCCGGCAATGTCGCCTTCGCCGGTGCGGGCGATGTCGGCTTCGGATAGGACGCTTAGCACCTGTGTGGACGAACGCTCCGGATTGCGGTTGCGTCGGCCGGTTACGATGATCCCGGAGCCGCCGGGCACCGAGATTTCCGGCTCCTGATAATCGTCTTCCTCGACGCTTTCGACGTCCTGAGCCAGCTCGTCCTGCTGCGGGGCGGGCTGCGCCGTATCCTGTGCGTGCAGGACGGCCGGGAAGGTGAGCGACGTGGTGAGAAGCAGCAGGCCTGCCAGGCGCTTGCCGGTCGACATAATGTGAGACCCCTTCATGTTTAGGTCTTGAAACGTGTCCGGGCCGAACGTGACCCGATTGAATGAGCAGAGGAGGCGCACGCGGTTTCGCGGCGCCTCCCCCGGTTCAGGTCGAAAGGCGCGATCAGTAGACCGGGAGCGAGGTGCAAGCCCCGGTCGCGCTGCCGAAGTTCATCGTTGCCGAATTGCAGGTCCAGTTGCCGAATGCCTGTGTCAGGTCGGACTGGACAGCACCGATGAAGCCGGGCTGCGGATCGGTGAAGAAGGACGAACGGGCCGTCGCATCAAACACGGTCACGCCGTTTTCGTTGGCGCCGTTCACCAGAGTGTTGGTGAGCGAAAGTGTGGCCAGCAGGTTGTTGTTGGTGCCGGCGTCGACGACAGCCTGAACCTCTGCATCGGAAACACCCGACGAACCACGCACCGGACGGTTGGCGCCATCGCAGATAACCGAGTCGATGCCGATGATCGCAGCGAGAGTGATCTGTTCGTCGATGCGAATGCAGCTGTCATCAGCAGAGTCTACGTCGATCACGCCGTTGGTCAGACCCAGCGCCGGACCGCCGCGAGCGCGGATTGCCTGCGACGATGCCGACGAACGCTGGACGAAGGTGAAGTTGTTCACGTTCATGCGCGACTGCGGCAGGGCGTTGCCCGGCGTGCCGTCGCCAAGATCATCCGGCGAGTCGAATTCGATGATGCTGTCACCGGTGTTCGAACGCTGAACGACAACCACGGTTTGCAGGTTGGCCTGAGCGCCGCTGTCCACGTCGATCGAGTCGTCCGACGCGCCGATCACCGCGAGGTTGCGCATGTTGACCGAGCCGCCGAAGAATTCGACGCCATCGTCCGAGCTGTTGAACGACATCAGATTGTTGATCGTGGTACCCGAACCGGTGCCGCCGGTGGTCAGCGACTGGAGTTCATTCGACTGCTGCAGTTCGAAGCCGGAATAGCGGATCTGGTTGAAGGTGAACGAACCCGAGCTGTCAGCCGAATTCGTGCCACCGAACGGAGTCGCCACGGTGGTGCCTTCGAGCTGCTGTTCGCACTGCGGGTTCGCATTCGGGGTCGCTGCGGTGTTGAACACCTGATCCGAACAGTCCGAAACCGGAGCGCGGCCCAGTAGGACGACACCGCCCCATTGGGCCTGGCTGTTGTCGGTTGCGATGCCGAGCACATTGTCGCGGCTGGTCCAGACGATCGGGCGATCGGCGGTGCCGTTGGCGGAAATGGTGTTGCCGCGGTTCACGACGAGGAAGGATTCAGCCGAGGCGAACAGGATAACGCCCGGTTCGATCGAAAGGTTCACATCCGAACCGGTGCTGTTGAAGCCCTGGTCAGTACCGACATTCACGCGGCCCGAGATTTGATAAAGCAGGCCGTTGATGAAGGGCAGGTTGTCGTCAGCATTGAAGGTCGTCGGCAATTGGCAGACGCGATATTCGCCGGTCGGGCCGGTGATCGTGCCGACATCGGTGAGGCCGGGCGACGATGCGATCGTCGGGCAGCCGGCGGCCGGAGTGACCAGCGCCTGAGTCGGCGTGGGGGTCGGCGTCGGGGTCGGCGTGGGAGCCGGATTGTTGATGATGATGTCGCCGCTGGTGCCGGGCGAGACGATTTCGTCCGCGCCGCAGCCCGCAAGAGCAATGATGCTGGCGCCAAGAACGAGAGTGCGTTGAATGTTTTTCACAGCGAGCGGTCCCCTAAAAACCGAGAATCGAATGGATGCGATTTGTTTCGCAGGGGCTGCGCTAGGTGCCGTGTGTGACAGA
Organism: Erythrobacter sp. Dej080120_24; assembly: GCF_036322605.1. GTDB lineage: Bacteria > Pseudomonadota > Alphaproteobacteria > Sphingomonadales > Sphingomonadaceae > Erythrobacter > Erythrobacter aurantius. Next base: position 2,873,873 of record NZ_AP027262.1, on the reverse strand, counting down.
ATTTTTGCTGTGTTACGGATTGGACCGAAATGCTGTCACATGACTGAAGAAAGACAAACATGACAAACTTCAGAAGTGGCAAAGCTCGTCATTTGACGAAATGTTACATTCATAAGGCATTGATATATTTGCTTTCGAGTGAGAAAAATGACAGAATAATTACATTATGACATTTGCGTTGCATCTGCGGCGTGTCTCGCGCACCTTCCAATGATCAAGTTGGAGGTTCGAGAGATGAAGCTGTCAAACATGACACCCGCCGCAATCGCCGTGCTGTTCGCGGCGTCGATGAGTGTGGCCACGCCCGGTTTGGCGCAAACCAATCCGGCGGCGGAACGCGAACTGGCCGTGCAACCTCTTGCCCAAGGCGAAAGCGTGCGCGCCATCGCCATGCTCAAAACTGCGCTGGAGGAAGCTCCCGGCGATCCGGCGCTCCTGATCAATCTCGGCATTGCCTATGCGCAAGGCGGCAATGATGCCGAAGCGCGGGCAAGCTTCGAAGCGGCGATGGCATCGCGTGAAGTCATCGAACTGGATATGGCCAATGGCTCGACGATGGATTCCCGCAGGCTCGCGCGCCGTGCACTCGGCATGCTTGATCGTGGCGAATTCCAGCGACGCGCTGTGGATTCGAGCCGGCTGACGCTTCGCCAATAAGAAATTGCCTTCAGGCGAACGATGGCGGCTTTCCCGGACAGGGAAGGCCGCCTTTTTCGTGACCCCAACATAATGCCGCCCGTCCGAACGATCCTGAGTCTGTCACCTTCGTGTCATTTACTGTAGACAAAGGGGAATTTCTGGAGGGCCCGGAATGATTCTCGCCCGTGCGAGCAGTGTTGGCTTGGCTGTCTGTCTGGCGTTTGCCGGAACAGTCGCGCAAGCGGACGTGATGGAATTGGACGAAAGCGGCGCCCGCTGGGTTGCCGGCGGTTCATCCGTGCTTGTCGGGGCGGTCGCTCCGGCAGGGCCCGAAAATGTCCAGGTCGATCTTGATGCCATGATCATTCCGGACGCGATCATTGCCAACCCGCTGGCGCACTCCGCCGGTGTGCCGCCGCGCTATGCAGCCAAGATCAGCGAGCTGGCACAGCGGTTCGATCTGAGTCCCAGCCTGCTTGAGGCACTCGTGTGGCAGGAAAGCCGCTGGCGCGAGAATGCGGTTTCGCACGCAGGGGCGCGGGGCCTCGCGCAATTGATGCCCGGCACCGCACGCTATCTCGGCGTCAATCCCGACGATCCGATGCAGAATCTCGAAGGCGGCGCGCGTTACCTGCGCGAACAGCTCGATCTGTTCGACGGCGATCTCGAAAAGGCGCTTGCCGCCTATAATGCCGGGCCGGGCCGGGTGATCCGCGCAGGCGGTATTCCGAACATTCAAGAGACCAAGCAATATGTAGCGGCGATCATGGGGCGGCTCGCCAGCCATTCCCGGCCGGATGCACGCTAGGCTGCTCGAACCAGACAAATTGTTCAAAGGACTATGGAAGCTTCAATGACATCGACTTTTCGCTTTCCGGCTCGCGCCATGGCCATGTTCGCGGCTCTCGCAGCACCAAGCGCGGCTTTGGCCCAGAGCACCAATCAGGGCGGTGATCCGATCACCAGCGCATTGCTGTGGATGCAGAGCATATTGCTCGGCCCGATTGCGACCGCTCTCGCGGTGATGGCCGTGGCCGGGGTGGGCTTCATGATGCTGACCGGCCGGATGAACTGGCGCTATGGTGCGACCGTCATCATCGGTGTCTTCATCATCTTTGGCGCGCCGCGGCTGGTGGCGACCATTTCGGGCGGGGCGGTGTAGCGCGCATCATGAGCGATCTCGTCCGCCATCCGGTGCATCGCACGCTGACTCGCCCGCAGATGTTCGCGGGGGTGACGATGAATTTCTTCATCATCAACATGATGGTGACGACGATCGCGTTTCTGATCCTCAACAGTTTCTGGATCATTCCGGTCCCGTTCGTAATGCATGGGATCGGCTATTTCGCTTCGCTGCGCGAACCGCGCATTTTCGACCTGTGGGTGACGAAAGTGTCCAAGTGCCCGCGCGTACCCAATTACAAACGCTGGGGCTGCAACAGCTACGCGCCTTAGAATTGACGAACAGGCCTTTTAAGGAGGGCCGGATATGGTGAAATGGATCGGACCTGCTGCATGGAGCGCCAAGGAGGCGCGCGTCGGCGATCGCCTGCCGTATGAGCGGCTGATCGACGAAAGCACCGTGCTGCTGCGTGACGGATCGGTGATGAGCGCGATCCAGGTGCCCGGCCTGCTGTTCGAAACCGAGGATTCCGACGCGCTCAATGCCCATGCAGCGACGCGCGAAGTGGTGCTGCGTTCAACGCTTGATGCGCGTTTCGTGCTTTATCATCACGTCATCCGTCGCCGGGTCGAGGTGGAGCTTGACGCCGAATTTCCCGATCCTCTTTCGCGCCACATCGATGCGCGCTGGAAACAGCGACTTGCGGGCGGATCGCTGTTCATCAACGACCAGTTCGTCACGCTCATCCGCCGTCCGGCGCGCGGCAAGACGGGCTTGCCGGAACGGATCGGCAAGTTCTTCTCCCGTCAGGGCAAGGATGAACTTGAAGCCGATCCCAAGGACCTTCGCAGCCTGAAAGCGGCAGTGACCGGCCTGACCGCGTCCCTTTCCGCCTATGGTGCGGCGGTGCTGGGCGACTATGCGGCACCCGGAGGCAAGGGCGGGACCAATTCGGAAATGCTCGAATTGCTCTCGGCGCTTTACAATGGCGAGATGCGCCCTGTGCGGCGTCCTTCGCCCGACACCGATATCGGCCACATGCTGCCGTATCGGCGGGCCAGTTTCGGTCTCGATGCGATGGAACTGAAGGGATCGGGCCAGCCTGACTTCTCGGCCATTCTGGGATTAAAGGATTATCCCGAGGCAACCTCTCCGGGTCTGCTCGATGGCTTGCTGCGCCTGCCGTTCGAAATGATCGTCACCGAAAGCTATGCGCCCAACGAAAGGACGACCGCGAAGGAGCGGATCGACTTGGCGCTGCGGCGTTCGCGCTCGGTCGACGAAGAAGCCGCGGCGGAGCGCGCCGACATGATGGCTGCCCGCGATGCGCTGGGCAATGGCGCTGTCGGCTTTGGCGATCATCACCTGACTGTGCTGGTGCGCGAAGCGACACTTGATCGGCTCGATGATGCCAGCGCTGCTTGTGCCGCCGCCCTTGCTGATAGCGGCGCCATTGCAGTGCGCGAGGACGTGAACCTTGAACCTGCGTTCTGGGCACAATTCCCCGGCAATGAAGAATACATTGTACGCCGCGCGATGATCTCGTCCGCCAACATGGCGAGCTTTGGCAGCTTCCACGGCTTTGCGCTGGGACAGGCGAGCGGCAATCACTGGGGTGATGCGGTGACACTGCTGGAAACCACCAGCGCGACTCCGTTTTTCTTCAATTTCCACCACGGCGACCTCGGCAATTTCTCCGTCATCGGCCCGTCGGGATCGGGCAAGACCGTGGTGATGAATTTCCTCGCCGCGCAGGCGCAGAAGTTCAAGCCGCGCACGATCCTGTTTGACAAGGATCGCGGGGCTGAGCTGTTCATTCGCGGCATCGGCGGGCGTTATGACCGGATCAATCCGGGGCAGCCGACCGGTTTCAACCCGCTCGCCCTGCCTGATAGCCCGGCGAACCGCGCGTTTCTGCGCGACTGGCTCGGTGTGCTGCTCAAGGCCGAGGGGCCGGAGGAATACGCGACGATCAGTGCGGCGGTCGATGCGACCTATGCCAATGATCCGTCACTGCGGCGTCTGCGGCATTTCAAGGAACTGCTCGCCGGTGCGCGCCGGCCGGAACCGGGCGATCTTGCCGACAGGCTGGGCGCGTGGATCGGCTCTGCCGGTGGTGACGGCGGCGAGCATTCGTGGCTGTTCGACAATGAGCGTGATGCGCTGGACCTCGACGCCCGCGTTCTTGGTTTCGACATGACGCAATTGCTCGAAAACCCGCGCCTGCGCACGCCGACGATGATGTATCTGTTCCACCGCATTGACGAGCGGTTGGACGGCGAACCGACTATGATCCTCATCGACGAGGGCTGGAAGGCGCTTGATGACGAGGTGTTTGCAGCCCGCATCCGTGACTGGCTCAAGACCCTGCGCAAACGCAACGCGCTGGTCGGCTTTGCCACGCAGAGCGCCCGCGATGCTCTGGAAAGCCGCATTTCGACGGCGCTGGTCGAACAGACCGCGACCATGGTGTTCATGCCCAACAGCCGCGCCCGGCCAGAGGATTATTGCGACGGTTTCGGCCTGACCGAACACGAATTCGCGCTGATCCGCTCACTCCCGGCACACAGCCGCTGCTTCCTTGTGCGTCAGCCCGATGCAAGTGTGGTGGTGCGGCTCGATCTGTCGGGTGCGCCCGAAGTGCTGACGATCCTTTCCGGACGGGAGGCCGCCGTGCGTCGCCTCGATCTCCTGCGCGAAGCCGTGGGTGACGAACCCAGCGCGTGGTATCCTGCGCTCACCAACCGCGCGTGGCCCGACGGGGCCAGCGATGTGGATGAGGATGGCATTCCCGTCTGGCAGGCGGCGGAATGACGACGAGCTGCGATCTCGTTGCTCAGGACATGGGCACCGGCGTCGCTGCGGCGCTGACTGCGGTTGATTGCATCGCATCGCAGGTCAGCGAGCAGGCGTTCAATCGTCTGTTCGGATCCGAGGGGCAATTCGGGCTCGCGCTTTCGATCATGCTCACCCTTTATGTGGCGTTCTTCGGCATCAGCCTGATGCTTGGCAGGTCGAACCTGTCGATCCGCGCTGTCATCCCCAGGATGATGACGATCGGGCTGGTCTTGACCTTTGCGACCAGTTTTGCCGCTTTCCAGGCGATCTTCTACGAACTCGTGGTCGGCGGCCCGAACTACGTCGCTGGCATGCTGACCGACAGCGGTAGTTCCGCCACCGCCACGTTCGCGACCAAGCTCGATATCGTTTTCCTCGCGGTGCAACAGGCGTCGAACGGGCAAACCGATATTAACATGTTCTCGCCTCCGGGGATGATGTGGTTTGGTGCGATGCTGTTGCTGATCGGAACTGTTGGTCTGCTGGTGACGGCCCGGATCGGTATTGCATTGTTGCTTGCCATTGGGCCGATCTTTGTCGTCATGGCGCTGTTCAATGGCACCCGCGGGTTGTTTGTCGGCTGGCTCAAAGGGCTCGTGATGCTCGCGCTTGCGCCGTTTTTCGCGGTTGTCGGTGGATCGATCATGCTTGAGCTTGCCGTGCCGATCCTTGCCGCACTGGTCGCGGTTCCGGGACAGATTGACCAACAGGCGGCGATGGCGTTTTTCCTTGTGGGGTTTGTCCATTGCGCGCTGATGCTGATGGTTCTGATCGTTTCTTCAAAAATGGTCAGCGGCTGGACAGTCTTTGGCTTCGCCACCCCGGACAAGGCCGATAACCGCGCGTTCGAACCTGCTCTTGCTCCGATGGCGCAACCGCTGGCGGTGACACCGGATCGTGCTTCGCAATTGACGCCGAGGGCGGCTCCGACTGGTGGGCAACGACGCGTCGATGTCGCAACCCCCGTCGTGCAGGCAGCCAATGATACGGGTTCAGCGGGCAGTGCGACCATCCGCGAGACCAAGGTATTTGCCACCAGTGCTGGCACCGGCCAAAGCGCCGCAGGTGCGCCAGCAACCTCGCGCACGCGCGGGATTGGAAACCGCTTCCGCTCCGCAGGTCAGGCGGGCAGAAATGTTTCGAGATCGGAGAAAACGAAATGATCCGTGCCGACTTCATTCGGCCTTTTGTTGCTGGGCTTGCCCTTGCACTAGCGGTTCCTGCAGCTGCGCAGGACGCGGCTGAAGGCGATCCCCGTCTTCAGACGCTGACCTTCGACGAAGCGCAGGTTTTCACCATTCGTGGCAAGGTTCTGGTGCAGACGACGATCAAGTTCGGACCCGACGAAACGATTGAGAACGTCGCGGTCGGCGACAGCAACGCCTGGCAGATTCAGCCGAACAAGGCGCAGTCGATCCTGTTTGTGAAGCCACTGGAACCGAGCGCGCGCACCAATATGACGGTGGTGACGAGTAAGCGCACCTATCTGTTCGATCTGGTTGCCAGCCCGCGCAATGCGCCGCTGTACGTTCTGCAATTCCGTTATCCGGAACTGGAGCGGGCTCAGGCAGAGGCGGAACTCGCCGCAGCGCAGGAGGCCGAACGCGCGGCTGCTGCGGGCGAACCAAATGCGATTGAACTGGCTGCGGCGAACGATCCCTATGCGGTCACCGATCCCGCGATGCTCAATTTCGAATGGGCAGGGGCAGGCGCCAGCGAATTGCTCCCGTCCCGCGCCTATGACAATGGCGATGCCCTGTTCCTGACTTGGCCTGCAGGGACGGCGGTTCCCGCGATCCTTGTCACCAATGCCGATGGCGATGTCGGGCCTGTAAACTTCACGGTTCGGGGCGATACCGTTGTGCTTGACGGTGTGCCTGCGCAGGTGATCCTGCGTTCGGGCGGTGACAGTGCCACTCTTACCAACACCGGTCCGGTGCGTTCCCAAAGCGCCCGCGCGGGCGACAGCGGGCGGCGCGGATCATGATGGCCGCGTGTGAAATGTTCCAAAGGGAGATGAACTAATGCGTCTTGCCATGCGTCTTCCGCCCAAGAAGGGCGACAATGGAAACAATGGCGGGATCGATCCGCGCGACGAGGAGTCTGCCGACGTCATCGATCTCGCAAGCCGCAGCGGCTTTTCGCCGGTTGCTCAGCGCAAGACCAAGACCGAAGGGCTGGGGCTCGCGGCGGGGGTCGCGATCGTAGGCCTGCTTGGCGCCACGACCTTTTGGGCGATGAACGCGGCACAAGTTCCCGAACCCGCCAGTGTTGGCGGGCAAGGGCAGCAGGCACCCGCACAGGCGGCGGCTGCTCCAGCAGTTGATCCAAACGCGCAGCCATCGCCGCCCCCGGCAGTCCTGCCGGCGCGTCCCGATCCGGCACCCGCGCCGATCCTTGCGAACGCGCCTGCCGTGGGAGCCGCTATGAACCCTTACAACAGCCCTCAGCTGGTTTTCGATGCCAGTCAGGCAGCCGGGGCGAATGTCGCGCAGCAGCCGATTACGGGCGGGTCGACGAGTGCGGCGACAAGCACGGGTGACAGCGGCGCAGGAGGTTCGGCCGCTGCGTTTGCGAGCCGCATTGGCGGCGTCGGCGGAGCTCCGGCCCAGGCGCGAGCTATGGTCAATCCGGCGACGACGGTAACAGAAGGCACGATGATCCCCGCGATCCTCGAAACCGCGATCAACACTGACGTGCCCGGCTATGTTCGCGCGGTTGTGAGCCAGGACGTGCGCAGCTTTGACGGCAGCCGGGTGCTGGTGCCGCGTTCGTCGCGCCTCATCGGGCAGTACCAGTCCGGCGTCCAGCAAGGGCAAAAGCGCGCTTATGTCATCTGGACCCGTCTGATCAGGCCGGACGGTGCATCGGTCAACATCGCTTCACCAGCGGTGGCCTTTGATGGCACAACCGGGTTGGAAGGCGATGTGAATAGCCACTTCTTCCGCCGCTTCGGTTCCGCGATGTTGTTGTCCGTCATCGGCGGGCTCGGGGCGGTGGCTTCGGGTGGCACTTCTATCGTGCTCGGTGGTGCCGGGCAGGGCGCTGCGGGTGTCGCAGCGGAGCAAGACGGCCAGATCAGTCCGACGATCCGCGTGCGCATGGGCGAACCGATCCGCGTTTTCACCGCGCGCGATCTCGACTTCAGCACCGTTTCACAGTGATTTTGGGCGGACGTTTCCGGATATGACGGCTGACATTCATCCTCTTTCGACCGGTCAGCATCCCGCTGGTGGCAATGCGGATGATGGCGCCGGCCCATCAGGCGAAACGCCCTCCTATGCTGCGATCGGAGGGGAACGCAGCGTCTATCTCGAAGCCTATCTTGCGCCGTTCAAGCGCTGGCTGGATCGCGACACGATTACCGAAATCATGGTCAACGCGCCGGGCGAGGTCTGGATCGAGGATGCGTCAGACCCCGGCATCAAAAAAGTGATCACCCCTGAAATCGATGATCGCCTTGTTCAACGCCTTGCCGAACAGGTTGCGCGGGTCAGCCATCAAGGCATCAACCGCGAACACCCACTGCTGGGCGCCACATTGCCAGACGGAGCCCGCATCCAGTTTTGCGGTCCGCCTGCAAGCCGCAAGCATTGGGTCATGGCCATTCGCCGTCACCGCCGGCTGGACCTCCCGCTTGACGCCTACGACACTGGGCCTCTTGCCGGTGAGGCTGTGATCGAAATGCCCGATCCGCAGTTTCAGCCGATCGAATATCTGCGTGAAGCCATCCGCCATCGGCGCACCATCCTCATCTCAGGCGGGACAAGCACCGGCAAGACGACTTTCCTCAATGCCATGCTGGGCGAAATCCCGCGTGAAGAGCGCGTCGTGCTGGTGGAAGATACGCCCGAATTGAAATTCCCGGGCGAAAACTCTGTCGGATTGGTGGCGGTGAAGGGCGAACTAGGTGAGGCGAAGGTCACCCCCAATGAACTGCTTCAGGCCGCATTGCGACTGAGGCCCGATCGCATCGTCCTTGGCGAGCTGCGCGGCGCAGAAAGCGTGTCCTTCCTGCGCGCGATCAACACCGGCCATCCCGGCAGCTTTTCGACCATTCACGCCAATTCGCTGCGCGGCGCATTGGAGCAACTCGCGCTCATGGTCATGCAGACAGGGATCGGCCTTACCCGCTCTGACACGATTTGCTACGCGGCGAGCGTTATCGACGTGATCGTACAATTGGGTCGCGATGCCAACGGCAAGCGCGGGATTACCGCAATTGCCGACAGCCGATCTCTGGTTTGACAGCTGCACCCTAAGTGGGCGTCATGATTAATTGACAATCGTGTGACATCGCCCTTTGGTGATTTACACGTCTTGCACTGGCTAACATTGGGGCTTCGATCAAGGGCCGCATTTGGCCTGAGGAAAGACCGGCAGGAAAGCAATGAGCAGTCCCACTCAGACCAGCCAGCCCAATGTTTCGGCCGCATCCCCGCCGTCCGTCCCACCGACGGCCATTTCGCCCGGCGCGGAAGCCTATTTCAACCGTGAACTGTCATGGCTGGCGTTCAACGAGCGTGTTCTGGCGGAGGCCTGCAACGCGAAATACCCGCTGTTAGAACGGCTGCGGTTCCTTTCTATTTCGGGCAGCAATCTCGATGAATTCATGATGATCCGCGTCGCGGGCCTTGTCGGACAGGCGCAGCGCGGGATCGACAAGCCGGCGATTGATGGCCGCACGCCGACGCAGCAGCTGGTGGCAATCCGGGAGAAGCTGGCTGAACTTTCCGCCCTTCAGCAGGATATCTGGCGTGAATTGCGTGACCAGTTGGCGGTGGCCGACATCCACATCGCCGATGAGCGTCGGGTAAAGCCTGAGGCGCACAAATGGCTGGAAAGCTTCTTCCTCGACGAAATCTCTCCGATCATCACGCCGCAGGCGCTTGATCCTGCGCATCCGTTTCCCTTCGTTCAAAACGAAGGGATGGGCCTGCTGTTCACGCTGACGCGCGACGCGGATCAGGAACAGATTATCGAGATGATCCTGATCCCATCGGCGCTGCCCCGGTTTGTCCGCGTTCCTGCGGAAGTGAGCGGGACGACAGAGGCAATCTACATCTCGATTGCCAGCCTGATCCAGCGTTATGCCAAAAAGCTGTTTCCCGGCTTTACAATTCAGGGCGACGGCTTGTTCCGGGTTCTGCGCGACAGCGATATCGAAATCGAGGAGGAGGCAGAAGATCTGGTGCGGACTTTCCGCAGCGCGATCCAGCGCCGCCGCCGTGGGCAAGTGATCCAGTTGGAGCTTGAAGAGGATTTCGATCCCCGCGCCGAGGCGATCCTGCTCGAACAACTCGGCATCAACCAAGCAGCCGTGATCAAGACCGATGGAATGATCGGGATCGACGGGCTCGCGGAAATCGTTGGCGAGGATCGGCCCGACCTGAAATTCGATGCCTATTCCCCGCGCTATCCTGAACGGGTGCGTGAACACGATGGCGATGCCTTTTCCGCGATCCGGGAAAAAGACATCATCATTCATCACCCCTACGAAAGCTTCGAAGTGGTGGTCGATTTCATCCGACAGGCTGCCGCCGATCCGGATGTGGTAGCGATCAAGCAGACGCTTTATCGCGCCGGCTCTCAATCAGCGGTGATCAATGCCCTGATCGAAGCGGCTGAGAACGGAAAGTCCGTCACTGCCGTAGTGGAATTGAAGGCGCGCTTTGACGAGGAACAGAACCTCAAATGGGCGACCAAGCTTGAACGCGCCGGGGTGCAGGTGATCTACGGTTTCACTGACTGGAAAACCCACGCCAAGGTGGCGATGGTGGTGCGGCGCGAGGAAAACGGGTTTCGCACCTACTGCCATTTCGGAACCGGCAACTACCACCCGATCACGGCCAAGATTTACACCGACCTTTCCTTCTTCACTGCCGATCACAAGCTGGCGCGCGATGCAGCGAAGATGATGAATTTCGTAACGGGCTATGTCGAACCGCACGGGCTGGAAATGATTTCGATCGCTCCGCTGGACCTGCGCGAGGAGATATATCGCCGGATTGATGCCGAAATCGCCAACGCCGCCAAGGGGAAGCCCGCCGCGATTTGGATGAAGTGCAACCAGATCACCGATGTCGGAATGATTGATCGGCTTTACGCTGCCAGCAATGCGGGCGTTCCCGTTGAACTGGTGGTGCGCGGCATCTGCTGCCTGCGTCCCGGTGTTCCGGGAATGAGCGAGAATATCCATGTCAAATCGATCATCGGGCGCTTCCTGGAGCACAGCCGAATTTACGCCTTCGCCAATGGCCGGGCGATGCCGGGCCCGAACGCCAAGGTCTACATCTCCTCGGCCGACCTGATGGAACGCAATCTTGATCGCCGGGTCGAAGCCCTGATCCCGATCCGCAACCGAACCGTGCATGATCAGATCCTCCAACAGGTGCTGCTCGCCAATATGCTCGATACCGAGCAAAGCTGGTGGCTGCATTCAGACGGCAGCTATTCGCGGGTTGAAACAGACGGAAAGCCGTTCAACTGCCACCGTTACTTCATGACGAACCCATCGCTTTCGGGTCGGGGCGGGGCGCTTGAGGCAGGCGGCGTGCCCAAGCTTTCGCTGCGGCGGGGCCGTTCGGGATGAGCACAAAGCGCAGGCGCGGCGATCGCGACGGGACATTTGCGGGCAACACGCCGGAGCGGGCGATTATCGACATCGGCTCCAACACGGTTCGCTTGGTTGTCTACGGCGGTTCGATGCGGGCACCGATGGTGATCCTGAATGAAAAGGTCACTGCACGGCTTGGCCGCGATATCGGCAAGGA